>NZ_BJOU01000019.1 GCF_009932435.1 Gordonia crocea | reverse complement strand
CCGCGGCGAAGGTGCACGCGGTCTTGGACCAGCAGCTCGGCACCAAGTGGCGCGAACGGTTCCGCGAGTTCAATGACGAGCCCGCCGCCGCGGCGAGCATCGGCCAGGTGCACCGTGCCGTGTGGTCGGACGGCCGCGACGTCGCGGTGAAGGTCCAGTACCCCGGTGCCGACCATGCGCTGCGCGCCGACCTCAAGACCCTCGGGCGCATGTCGGGGCTGATCCAGAAGCTCTCCCCCGGCACCGACGTCAAAGCCATGGTCGACGAGTTGATCGACCGGACCGACGATGAGCTGGACTACCTGGGCGAAGCCGAGAACCAGCGCGCCTTCGCGAAGGCCTTCGACGGGGACCCCAACTTCCTCGTCCCCAAGGTCGTGGCGAGCGCGCCGAAGGTCGTCATCTCCGAATGGGTCAACGGGATCCCGCTGTCGCGGCTGATCACCGAGGGCAGCCAAGAGCAGCGCAACCAGGCCGCGGCGCGCATGGCCGAGTTCGAGCTCTCCTCGCCGTATCGCGTCGGCCTGCTGCACGGTGACCCGCACCCGGGCAACTTCTTCATCGCCGACGACGGCCGGTTCGGCGTGCTCGACTTCGGCGCCATCGGCCGCTACCCCGACGGCCTGCCGGCCGAGACCGGCCCGATCCTGCGGCTGGCCCGCGACCGGGACTACGACCAACTGCGCGATCTGCTCGTGGCGACCAATTTCATCCAACCCAGCCATGCGTCGAAGGTGACGGCCGAGGACCTCGAGGCCTACCTGAAGCCGTTCGTCGACCCGCTCTACACCGACGAGTTCCACTTCACCCGCAAGTGGTTGCAGCGTGCCGCCGGAAACGCCACCGACCTGCGGGGCGACGTGTACAAGACGTCGCGCAACCTCAACGTGCCGAAGAACTTCGTCATGGTCTTCCGCGTCCTGCTCGGTTGCGTCGGTATCGCCGCGCAGCTCGAGGCCCACGCGCCCTACCGTTCGATCATGTCGGAGTGGGTGCCCGGCGTCGACTGATCGCCTCCTGCCCGAACACAAGAATCCGGCCCGACGAGCATCTGCTTGTCGGGCCGGATTCTTAGCTGACGACCTTCTTCGGTCGGCCGCGTGGGCGCTTGCGGGCCACGATGCGGCCGCGCTCGAAGATCTCGCCGCCCCAGACTCCCCAGGGCTCGGCACGCTCGATCGCGGTCTCCAGGCACTCCCGCTGAAGCGGGCAGCCCTGGCAGAGGACCTTCGCGGCCTCCAGGTCGGTGGGCGACTCGGCGAACCACAGGTCCGCGTCGGACTCCCGGCACGGCAGGCCGAGAGAGTCGAGGCCCCTGGTCGGCGACGGGCCGTCGATCCAGTCGGTAAGGCAGGTCATGGGATTCTCCACGGTTTGGGTTGGTCAGATCGGGTGTGACAACGAAAAAGGCCACGGTTGTCGCGTTTCGCGATTCACCGTGGCCCAGGGGTCCGAGGAGGGTTATGTCACATCGGATGATCCGGTACGGGGAATCGCCAGAGAGCTCGTGCTGCTACCGCCTGGTAGGCGATCGCCTTGTGCGCTGCGTCGACGAGGACGGCAGGGTGCAGGGCAGCATGGCCCCACGGGCGCGCGACAGCGACGGCATGGCCGGCGAGCTCATGAGTTGAGTTCACTGTCCGCACTCCTTCCGATTCGTCCGTGCGCACAACGGAGCCGTTCCCCGTTGCTATGACCTGATCCAGGCTACGGGTCGATCAACGACGGCACAACCTATTTTCTACCTGGGCTTTTGCCGCTTCTCTGGCGGTGTCAGCCGTCAGCGGCCTTCGCCACGATCGCCACCACCGCGTCGCCGTACCGCTCCAACTTGGCCGGGCCGATGCCGCTCACCCGCTGCAATTGACCCAGGTCGGCGGGGCGGTCGGTGGCGATTTCGCGCAAGGTCTTGTCGGCGAACACCGTGTAGGCCGGCTTCTCCTGGCGATTCGCTTCCGCCGAGCGCCACTCGCGCAAGGCGTCGAAGAGCTCGGCGTCGGCCGGCGCCAGCGGCATCGTCGTCGTCGACCGTCGCGTCGTCGTGCCAGTGGCGGGGCGCCGGTCGCCCGAACACGAGTCGCAGATCCCGGTGCGCAGGGCGCGCGCGCCGATGAGCGTCGACGAGCAGCGCTCGCAGGTCGGCAGCAGCCCGTTCAGGAAGCGCGATTTGCGCCGGCCCCGACGGCCGCCCTCGTTGCGCGACAGCGCCCACGAGAGCCGCAGGTGTTCACGGGCGCGGGTCACGCCGACGTAGAACAGTCGGCGCTCCTCCTCCACCGCGTCGGGGGAGGCATCGATGGCGTGGGAGATCGGCACCGCCCCGTCGGTCAGGCCGACGAGGAACACCGCATCCCACTCCAGCCCCTTCGCGGCGTGCAAGGAGGACAACGTGACGCCGCGCATCGTCGGGGGGTGTCCGGCCTGCGATCGCGAGACCAACTCGGTGGCCAGCTCGCGCATGCCGAGTTCCGGGTTGTGGCCGAGCAGTTCTTCGGCGAGCTCGATCAGGGCGGTGAGCGACGCCCACCGCGACCGGGCCTCGGCGCCGGACGGCTCGTCGGGGGTGAGCCCGAGCGGGAAGAGCAGGGCGCGCAGCGACTCGACGAGGTCCGGTCCCGACGGCGGATCGTCGGCCCGGGCGGCCGCAGAGACTTCGCGCAGCGCCTGGCGGATCTCGGTCCGCGCGAAAAAGGCGTCGCCGCCGCGCACCTGGTACGGAATCTGGGCCTCGGTCAATGCCTGCTCATACACCTGTGATTGGGCGTTGACGCGGTAGAGCACCGCGATCTCCGAGGCGGGCACGCCGTCAGCGATCAGCGCGGCGATCTCGGCGACGGCGGCGGCCGCCTCGGCCGGTTCGTCGGGGTACTCGGCGAAACGCGGCCGTGGTCCGGAGGGGCGTTGCCCGACGAGTTCGAGGCGCGTGCCGGCCGCCCGTCCGCGGGCGGCGCCGATCACCCGGTTGGCCAGGTCGACCACCTCGGGCGTGGACCGGTAGTCGCGCACCAGGCGGACGACCTGGGCGTCGGGATACTCGCGGGAGAAGTTGAGCAGGTACTCCGCCCGCGCCCCGGCGAAGGTGTAGATGGTCTGGTTCGCATCGCCGACGACGGTCAGGTCGTCACGGTCGCCGAGCCACGCTTTGAGCAGGCCCTGCTGTACCGGGGTGACGTCCTGATACTCGTCGACGACGAAGCACCGGTACCGCGACCGGAACTCGTCAGCGATCCCGGCGTCGTCGAGCAGGATCTGGGTGGTGAAGATCAGCAGGTCGTCGAAGTCGAAGAGGCGGTCGCCGTCCTCGGAGATCTTGGCCGCCTCATAGCCGGCGAAGACCTTGGCGACATCGTCGGCGGGTGCCGGGAGGTCTCGCCCGGCGCGCGCGGCGGCCTGCGCATAGCCGCTCGGACCGATCAGGCTCGCCTTGGCCCATTCGATCTCCGAAGCCAGGTCGCGCAGCGACTCGGTCGAGGTGTCCAGCCGTGCCCGGCGGGCCGCCCGGCCCACGAGGGGCAGCTTGGAATCCATGAGTTCCCACCGCGTGTTGCCCACGGCGCGCGGCCAGAAGTAGCGCAGTTGTCGCAAGGCTGCGGCATGGAACGTCTGCGCCTGGACCCCGGCCGATGACCCGGCGCTGCCGATGCCGAGCGCTCGCAGCCGCGACCGCATCTCGCCGGCCGCACGGGCGGTAAAGGTGACGGCAAGGACTTGGTCGGGATTGACCTGCCCCTGGTCGACGAGGTGGGCGATGCGCCGGGTGATCGTCCGGGTCTTGCCGGTTCCCGCTCCCGCGAGCACGCAGACCGGCCCGCGCGGTGCTGTCACCGCGGCGAGCTGTTCCGGGTCGAGGTCGTCGAGATGGTCCCCCACGGCGTCCACTATCCCACCCCGGTCCGACAGTTCCCGACGCCCCTCCCCGTCGTCGAGTGGGCCCTCATCTCCGCCGACTGGGCCCTCTTTCCCGCCGAGTGGGCCCTCATCCTCGTCGACTGGGCCCTCTATCCCGCTGACTGGGCCCTCTATCCCGCTGACTGGGCCCTACTTCCCGCCGACTGGGCCCTCGATCCCGTCGACTGGGCCCTAATCAGAGGCCCAGTTTCGCGCGCACATCGGCGATCGACGGATTGGTCGCGGTAGATCCGTCGGCATATTTCACCGTCGGAACGACGTGGTTTCCGTTATTGACGCCGCCGACGAAGTCGGCCGCAGCCGGATCCTCCTCGATATTCACCTCGTCCCACGTGACCCCAAGACTCTTCAGGCCGGTCTTGAGTCGGTTGCAGTAACCACACCAGGTCGTCGTGTACATCGTCAGGGCTGGAGCATCGGTACTCATGCCATTGATAACACCACATGGGCAGCCAGTTGTTCCCGCCGTCCAGTTGGCACGATCGAGGGCCCAGTCGACGAGATCGAGGGCCCAGTCGACGAAATCGAGGGCCCACTCGACGAGAAAGAGGGCCCAGTCGGCGGTTAGGAGGCGGCGGCCCAGGTCTCGACCATCGCGCGGGCGATCGAGACCGAGCCGGGCAGGCGCAGCGGTACCGACGCGGCATCATCGTCGTCGGGCGCCGCCCACTCCCCCGCCGCGAGCGCGTCGCGCACCTGCTCGCGGGTGAACCAGACGGCATCGGCGATCTCGCCGTCGAGGAACTGCAGCGGCTCGTCGGGGTCGCCGATCGCGGCGAACCCGACCATTAGCGACCGCGGGAACGGCCACGGCTGACTGCCGAGATAGCGCGGCTCGGTGACGGTGATGCCGACCTCCTCGCGAACCTCGCGCACCACGCACTGCTCCAACGACTCCCCCGGCTCGACGAATCCCGCCAGCGTCGAATACCAGCGCTCGGGCCACATCGCCTGCCGTCCGAGGAGAATCCGGTCGGCGCCGTCGTGGACGACGGTGATGATCGCCGGATCGGTGCGCGGGAACTCCTCCCGGCCGCATGACCGATCACGCCGGACCCATCCGCTCTTCTCCACCGAGGTCGGCGACCCGGTCGTTGGCGAGAACTCCGCATGGTCGTGCCAGTTGAGCATCCCCAGCGCGGTCACCAGCAACCCGGCATCGTCGCCGCCGAGGTGGTGGCCGGCCGATCGCGCGTCGCCGAGCGGCTCGGCCACGTCGTCGACGCGGCGCGCCCACAAGAACACCTCGCCCTCGACGCCGAGCAACACGAGGTCCTCGGGCGGCGACGGCGCGACCGTCGGCCCCGACACCCAGCGCAGGCCACCGCTCTCGCCGACGCCGAACCGGCCCCGACGATCGATCAGCAACACCCGGGCACTGTCCCAGCCCTGCACCGCGGCCCCGCGGTTACCGCGGAACTCGCCGCCCCGGTCGACGGTGGAGCGGGAGAACAGCGGTGGCTGCGGCATCTCGAATGCCATTGGTCAGCGGTCCTTGTCGGCGGGACCGCGGCGGACGTAGAGCAGGCGGTCGCCGAGCTCGATCGCCTCGACCCCCGGTTCGCCAATGCGGTAGAGCTTCCCGTCGCGCACCAATCCCAGGACGATGTCGACGGTGTGCGCCGGGGATCCGCCGACTTCGGTCGGGTCGACCGGCCGCTCGGCGATGGCATATCCCTCGTCCGGGGTGAGGAGGTCCTCGAAAACCTCCACGACGCTGGGCGACTGGGTCGCGATCCCCAAGAGTCGGCCCGCGGTCTCCGACGTCACGACGACCGAGTTCGCGCCGGACTGTTTCATGACGTGCGTGTTCTCCGAATCGCGGATCGACGCGACGATGGTGGCGGTCTTGTTCATCTCGCGCGCCGACAGCGCGGTGAGGACCGCCGTGTCGTCACGGCTCGTCGCGATGATGATGCTCGCGGCGTGGGCCGCACCGGCGAGCCGCAACACGTCGGACTTGGTGGCATCGCCGCGCACCGTGACCAGGCCGTGTGCCTCGGCGGCGTCGAGTGCGGCCTGTGACGGGTCGACGACGACGATCTCCGACGGCTTGACCCCGTCGCCGATCATCGCGTCGACGGCGGTCTGGCCCTTCGTGCCGAACCCGACGACAACTGTGTGGTTGCGCAACGTAGCCCTCCAGCGTTGGATTCTCAGCGCCTGGCGCGACCGCTCGGTCAGCACTTCCAGGGTGGTACCGATCAAGACGATCAGGAACAGGACGCGCAATGGGGTGATGACGATGATGTTGACCAGTCGCGCGCCCGGCGAGACCGGCGTGACGTCGCCGTATCCCGTGGTCGACAGGGTCACCGCCGAGTAGTAGAGCGAGTCGAGGTACGACAGCGGGTTGCCGGTGGCATCGCGGTATCCCTCACGGTCGATGAAGACCACCAGCGAGGTGAACAACAGCGCCAGCAGCGCGAACAGCACGCGCCGCCCGATCGCGCGCGCCGGACTCATCTGCGCATCGGGGATGCGCACGATGTTGACGAGCGCGTATTCCGGCTCGGTCGACAGGGCGCCGCGGGTCCGGCGCCGCAGGCGGGCCTTCACCCGGCCCTTCGCGAACATCACGTGTGGGAATCTAGCACCGCTATCGCGCGAGCAGTGCGGCCAGCGAGGTCGCATCGGGCAAGTCGTCGGGCTCGAGCGTGAAGTCCGGCCGCACATAGTGGAAGGCTGCGCGGACCTGATCGACGTGCGCGCCGACGAGTTTCGCCCATGCGATCCGGTACGCGGCCAACTGGATGTTGAGGGACGCGCGCTTCGCCGGTTCGGGCACCGCGCCGGTCTTCCAGTCGACGACGATCCACCGCTGCTGCCCGTCGTCGCCGCGTTCGGCGAAGACCGCATCGATGCGTCCGCGGATCACCGTGGACCCGATCACCGTCTCGAACGGCACCTCGACTTCGACGGGCGTGCGATTGGCCCACCGGGACGCCTCGAACCGGGTGATCAGCTCGGCGAGATCCTCGTCGGGAACCGCGGTCTCGTCCGCCGCACCGGGCAGCTCGTCGATGTCGAGCAGGCTGGAGGCGCCGAACCGCCGTTCCACCCACGCGTGAAACGCGGTGCCGCGGCGGGCCAGCGCGTTCGGTTTGAACGGGACCGGCCGCCGCAGCCGTTGGGCGAAGGTGGCCTCGTCGGTATCGAGGTCGACGAGCTGGCTGACCGACAGGTGAGCGGGCAGCGCGACGTCGACGCCGGCCTGGTTGGCCGCGGCGTGCTCCGCGAGCAGGACGTCGACCTCGGCGCGCCAACGGTCGACATCGTCGTCGACGGAAACCGGTTCGGCGGCCTCGCCGACCCCGTCGAACAGCGACGGCTGCGCCCGGGCGGTCAACCGGTCGAGGACCAGCGCCGCGGCGGCGGTCTCGCGCGGGCGCCGCTCACCGAGGTGGTCGGCCGGCCACTGGGCACTGATGACGTGGGCGGCCAAGGGGTTCTCCGCCGACGGATCGGGTTCCGGCGCGGCGATGTCGACCGACATCCCGGTGGAGTCGACGCCGGGATCGGCCATGGTGCTCGATACGACGTCGAGCAGCTCGGTATAGAACTCGGAGATTCCGCGCGGTTTCGACGACCCCATCGACCAGTGGTGCGCCGAGATGAACAGCGACGCCTTGGCGCGCGTCAGTGCGACGTAGAGCAGCCGACGGTCCTCTTCGAGGCGGCGTTGGGCAATGGCCGCCTTGTGGTCCTCGAGCGCCGACTCGAGTTCCTTGCGGTCCCCGGCGGCGTCGAGGGACAACCGCGGGAACCCCTCGCCGGACCCACCGCCCCGGTCCGGGTCGGCGAGATCACCGCGCAACTCGGCGGGCAACTCGCGCGCACTGCCGAGCCACGTCCCTTCCGATCGCCCGCTGGGGAAGATCCCGCCGCACACGTGCGGGATGGCGACGACGTCCCACTCCAGCCCCTTGGCGGCGTGGACGGTCAGGATCTGCACCCGCTGCTCGGCCACCTCGACCCGACCGGGTTCCAGGCCTTTCTCGATGGTCTCCGCGGTGTCGAGGAAGGCCAGGAGGCCGGGCAGCGTCGCGCCCGGCTTGTCGGCGTAGGCCGCGACATAGCCGGCGAAGGCGTCGAGGTGTTCGCGGCCGGTGGTCGCGCCCCGCATTCGCCGGGCGCGGATCTGCGCCTCCACCGCCACTCCGATCGTCTGCTCGACGTCGGCGACCAGCTCCGGGAGGGGCTGTCCGATGCGCCGGCGCAGCTGTTCGAGCTGCCCACCGAGGCGACGGATGCGCGTATAACCCTCAGTGCTGTAGCGGGCCGGGTCGCCGGGGTCGACGAGTGCGTCGGCGATCCCGGCGTCGTCGACCAGTTCGTCGGGGACCGTTGCCGCCAGTGCCTGGGCCAGCTGTTCGGGGGTGTCCAGCGGCATTTGCGCGACCCGGCTCCCCGCCGCCAACTCCCGGGCGCGGCGCCACAGTGCGGCGATGTCGACGGCACCCAGTTGCCAGCGCGCACCGGTGAGCAGCCGCATCGCGGCACTGCCGGCCATCGGGTCGGCCATGAGCCGCAGCGTCGCGACCACGTCCTCGACCTCGGGCACGTGCAGCAGCCCGCCGATACCCACAACCTCGGCGGGGATGCCCAGCGCCTCCAACTCGGCGGCCAACGGCGCCGAATCCTCGTTGCGGCGCACCAGGATCGCGGTGGTCGGCGGCGCAGTGCCGGCCTCGGCCGCGGTCCGGTACAGCTCCGCGATCCTCTCGGCAATCCAGGTCCGCTCGTCCAGGACGGTCTCGGTCAGTGCCATGGCCACGGTGCCCAGCGGGGCATCGGGCCGTGGCCGCAGAATCGACACGGGCACCCCGCGGCGGCGCAACTCGTCGGAGGCGGAGTTGGCCAATGTCAACGCATGTGCCGCGTTGCGCCAGCTCGTGAGTAGTTCGAGCCGCTGCGCCGGCGTGCCGTCGGGCCGCGGGAAATCGGTGGCGAACCGCGGCAGGTTGGCCGCCGACGCCCCGCGCCAGCCGTAGATCGATTGGATCGGGTCCCCGACGGCGGTCACCGCGACGGGTCCGCCGCCGCTGCCGAACAACGCCCGCAACAGGATCCGCTGGGAGTGGCCGGTGTCCTGGTACTCGTCGAGGAGGACGGCGCGCACCGACGCCCGCTCAGCGGCGACGACCTCCGGGTGCCGGGTGACCAGGCGCGCCGCCAACGACATCTGCGACCCGAAGTCCAGTGCGCCCTGCTCGCGCATCCGCCGCGACAGTTCCGCCACCAGAGGGAGCAACGCGCGGCGCTCGTCGATGACCGCCTGCACGTCGCGCAGCTTGCGTGACGGCTCGTCACGCTGGCGCAGCCCTTTGGGCAGGGTGTCGACGAGGTCGTAGAGCCGCTGTCCGGCGCTCGCCAGCGAATCCGGGTCGACGAGGTGCTCGGCGGAGTCGGAGTACAGCTTCAACACCGCCTCAGTCACCCCGGACGGCACCTTGTTGGTCGCCAGGTCCCCCGGGTGGTTTGCGACGACCGAGAAGGCGAGCTGCCACAGCTCGGTTTCGCTGAGCAGCGTCGACGTCGGTTCCACCGGCAGCAGCAGCCCGTAGTCGGCGATCAGCCGTCCCGCGTAGGCGTGGTAGGTGCTGATCTCGGGGTCGGCTCCGGCGAGTCGGGCGCGCAGCGACCCGTCGACGTCCCACTCGGCCAGCACCGGCGCCCCGGCCAGCGTCGCCAGCCGCCGCCGGATCCGCGCTCCCAGCTCGCTGGCCGCCTTGCGGGTGAACGTCAGCCCGAGGACCTCCTCGGGACCGGCAAACCGGTTGACCACCAACCAGACCACCCGCGAGGCCATCGTCTCGGTCTTGCCCGCGCCGGCCCCGGCGACGACGAGGACCGGCTCGAGCGGCGCCTCGATGACGGCGACCTGCTCGGGGGTGGGCCGCGGTAGTCCGAGAGCCGCCGCGATGCTGGTGGCCGGGATCAGCTCAGTCATCGACGACGCTCCGCCCGGTGAGCTGGGCCGGGCACGACGTGTGCAACCCGCAGTGCCCGCACCCGTCGTTCTGGACGGCGGTGAACACCGGTCCCACGCTGCCGGCGGCCGCCGCGCGCAGGACCACCTTCCACCCGTCGATCAGTTCCGGGGTGAGCGCCGGCTGTTCGCGCACCGCGGCTCCGGTCTTCTGGTTGGGGCTCGCGACGTAGACCAGTTCCCCACCGCCCGGCTCGATTCCGGCCGGGAATCCCGGGACCCCGCCCAGGTGCAGGGCCAATTGGTAGGTGGCCAGCTGCGGGTGTTCGCGGGCGACCTCCTTGGTGGGCACGCTCTTGCCGGTCTTCACGTCGACGATGACGGGCCGGTCGGCCCGGTCTGTCTCCAACCGGTCGATCCGCCCGACGATCCGGACCGGGATATCGGCACCGGGCAGTCCCGGCTCGGCGGCGAGCTCGGCGTCGACGGGGACCTCGGTGCCCACGGCGGTGAGTTCGTCGCGCGAGGCGGTCAGCCAGCCGCGGAAGTTGTCGAGCATCTGCTCGGCCCGCGCGAGTTCACGCCGGGAAAACCAGTCGGCGCCGGTGTCGACGCGGTCCCAGATCCCCCGCAACGCCTCGGTCGCCTCGGTCGGGCTGATCTGTCCGGCCAGCGCCTGCACCAGCGTGTGGACAAGGGTGCCGGTGACCGCCGGCGTCTCATCCCCGTCGCGCCCGCCGTTGCCCTCGAGGACCCAACGCAACGAGCAGCGCGTCAGCGACTCGATGTTCGACGGGGAGAGTCGTCGCGGCCCGTCGGCCGGCACCCACAGCGGGTCGTCGGTGCTGGCCGGCGCCAGGCCGAACCAGTCGCGCGGGTGCGCGCCGGGGATGTCGTGATCGGCCAGCCGCGCCAGCAGTTCGGCGGCCGCGACCGCGCGCGGGGTCGGGCCGGAATCCGAACCCCCGTCGCCGCCAACACCGGCGAGCACCTCCGAGCGCAACGCCGCCACCAGCGACGGCAGGGACAGCACGCGGTCGACCCCCGGGTCGACCGGCAGGGCATCCGGCTCCGCCTCCACGCCGCCGGTCTGGCCCAGTGCCGCGGCGATCTCCCCGATGAACCGTGACGGCGCCGCCTCACCGCTGCCGTCCTCGACCGCGCTCACCATCAGCCGCCGCCGGGCCCGGGAGCAGGCCACCAACAGCAACCGCCGCTCGTCGGCGAGTGCGACGGCGCTGCGCGCGACGGTGTCGACCGCCTCGGGGTCGATGCCGTCGAGCAGGTCGACCAGCGCGCCGGTCGCGAGCACGCTGCCGCGGGGCCGCAGCGAGGGCCACAGCCCGTCGAGTACCGCCGGCACCGCCACCACGTCCCACTCCCGCCCGGCGGCGGCGTGGGCCGAACAGATGGTGACGGCTTCGTCGCGCACCGCGCTCGCCCGCGAGTCCCGCGGGATCTGCAGGGCTTCGACGTGGTCGACGAACGCGGTGACCCCGGCGCTCGGCAGGTTGTCGGCGAAGGACTCGGCCGCCTCGAACAAGGCGAGCATCGCGTCGAGGTCGCGGTCGGCCTGCTCGCCGGCCGGGCCGCCGCGCAACGCCGCCGGGGCCCACCGGCGTTCCAGCCCGGACGCCGACCACGCCTCCCAGAGGACTTCCTCGACCGACCGGTGCGCGTCGATGGCCCGCCGCGCGGCGGCCACCACCGCGCGCACCCGGACCAGCGGCCGCGCCTCGGCGTCGCTGAGCGTCGCCAGGTATCGCTGCGCTGCGGCGTCGTCGGCGAGGGCGCCGCCCAGCGCGTCGATCGAATCGACGGTGTCGTCGACGCGCCGGACCCCGCGCCGCAGCCGCCGCAGCGCCGCCGGGTCCGCGCTGCCGATCGGCCCGGTGAGCAGCGTGATGACCGACTCGGCCGGCAACACCGAGCCGTCGGCGGCCAGCAGCGCGACGAGGAAGGCCGTCACCGCCCGCTGGCGGTGCAGCGGCAGATCCGAGGCGGGGGTGGCGACGGGGACGCCGGCCGCGCGGAACGCCCGGCGCAGTGCGGGCAGGGCCCGCGGTACCGAGCGGACGATGACGGCCATCGACGACCACGCCACGTCGTCGAACAGGTGGGCGCGGCGCAGCATGTCGGCGACGGCGGTGGCCTCTTTCGCCGCCGACGCGAACACTTTCACCTCCGCGGTACCGGTCGGTCCGTCCGGTTCGGGTTCCGGATACCGGTGGGGCCGCGCCCCCGGCAGGCGGGCGGCGAGGGCCGCGCCGACGGCGGCGACGGCCGGGGTCGCCCGGTACGACTGCGTCAAGGCGATGTCGCGCGGGGAGGAGGGATCGACCAGTTCCGCCGAGAACCGCGGTGAGGCCCCGCGGAAGCCGAAGATCGACTGGTCCGGATCCGTCGCGATGATCGTCGAGTCGGCGCCCGTGCCGATCAGCCGGACCAGGTGCGCGGCCTGCGGGTCGAGGTGTTGGGCGTCGTCGACCAGCAGGTGCCGGATCCGGGCGCGCTGAGCGGCGAGGAGGTCGGGGTCGGTGGCGAAGGCCGACAACGCCGAGCCGACCAGTTCTGCGGCGTCCACCGCGGGAGCGCTGGCCTGCGGGGACCCGACGCCGACCGCGCCGCGCAGCAGCATGGTCTGCTCGTACTGCGCGAACATCTTCCCCGCCGCCACCCATTCCGGCCGGCGGTGACGGCGACCCAGCCGAACCAGTTCCTCGGGTCCCGCACCCCGTTCGGCGGCCCGCATCAGCAAGTCGCGCAGCGCCTGGGCGAAGCCGTCGGTGAGCAGGGCCGGGCGCAGCGACTCCGGCCAGTCCGCTGCGCCGTCGGCGACGTCGCCGGCCAACAACTCGCGCAGCACGACATCCTGCTCCGACCCGGTGATGAGCCGCGGCGGCGGATTGTCGTGCGCCTGCGCCTGCAAGCGCAGGATGGCGAAGGCGTAGGAGTGGATCGTCCGGACGAGTGGTTCGCGCACCGCCCCGGTCGGCGAGCCGCCGGCCGCGAGGACGGCGCGGGTGATCTGCTCGCGCAACACGCTTCCGGCGCGCCGGCTCGCCGCCAGCACCAACACCGATCCCGGGGCTATCGACGGATCGGTGAGCCGCGCCACCGCGGCGTCGACGATCACCGAGGTCTTGCCGCTCCCCGGCCCGCCGTGCACGCGGTAGGGCAGCCACGGCTGCTCGGGATCGGCCAACACCGGGGTTTCGATCAGCCGCGCCACCGGCGCCGGCCACTCCCGAGCCGCCGTCGGCGCCGCCTGCGCACCGACGAGCGTCGTGCGCACCAACGGGCGCTGGGGGCTGCTGACCATGCCCCTATCGAATCACGGCGGGCCGACACCGCCGTGCCCGAACCGGGCGGTCGGCTATCGTCGGGACCACCATGACTGAGCTCTCCGTCGAGACCTTCGGACCGGCCGATTCCGACCGGGTCGTCCTCGCCCTGCACGGGTTGACCGGGCACGGCCGCCGGTGGGCCCGGTTGGCTACCGATCTGCCCGATCACCGCGTCGTCGCCCCCGACCTACTCGGCCACGGCGAATCCCCCTGGGAACCGCCGTGGTCCTATGACGCCCACCTGCACGCCCTCGATTCGCTTGTCGCGCAAACGGATTCTCCGCTCACCGTCGTCGGACACTCGTTTGGCGGTGCGCTGGCGATCCGGCTGGCGCAGCGCCACCCCGACCGGGTCCGCGCCCTGGTGCTGCTGGATCCCGCGCAAGGCCTGGATCCCGGGCGCGCCCTCGAGGTGGCCGCGGCCAGCATGGCCCACTGGACCTACCCGTCGCCGTCGGCGGCCCGCGACGCCAAGCGCGCCGAGGGGTGGGCCGACATCCCCGACGAGGTCCTCGACGAGGAGATCGCCGTGCACCTGCAACCGTCGGAATCCCTCGGGTTGCCGGCGGGGGCCTACGGCTGGCGCGTCAGCCAACCCGCCGCGGCCACCGCGTGGAGCGAGATGGCCACCCCCGCCGAACTGCCGCCGCCGACGGTGCCCACCGACGTCGTCGTCGCCGACCGGGTGGCGCCACCGCTGGTCAGCCCGGCGTTTCTCAAAGCCTGCGCACGCGAGCGGCCCAACTCGGTGCGCATCCATCACGCCGACTGCGAACACATGGTCCCGTTCCTGGTGCCCGAGCTCGTCGCCCGTCTGGTCCGCGCGGCCACCGGGTCGGACTGAGGACCCGTCGCGATGGGCCGGGTCACCGACGACGACGTGGAGCGGGTCCGCGCGCTTGTCGCGGCCGTCCCGGCCGGGTCGGTCACCACCTACGGCGACCTGGCCGCCGCGGCGGGGTTGTCCAGCCCGCGCATCGTCGGGTGGATCATGCGGACCGATTCCGCCGATCTGCCCTGGCACCGCGTGATCAGTGCGAGCGGGCGCCCGCCCGCGCACCTGGCCTCGCGCCAATTGTCGCGCCTGGCGCAAGAGGGCGTGCCCGTCGTCGACGGGCGGGTCGTCCTGCGCCGCTGCCGCTGGACACCCGACGCCCCCTGATCCGCCGTGGCCGGTGTCGCTGCCCGAAATCGGGCGACTAGCTGGGTAATCTGGGCTCGTGACGAGTCCTGTCGAACCGCCCGAGCACGTGCTGCAGACCTTCGGTCTGACCGCGCACCCGCCGATCGCGATGGGTGACCAGTGGGTCGGCGGCTGGCGTGTGGGCGAAGTGGTGCTGTCGATGGTCCCCGACCACGCGCGCGCCGCCTGGTCCGCCGCCACCAGGGAAAACCTCTACGTCGACGGTCTGCGGATCGCGCGGCCGTTCCGCTCCACCGACGGGCGCTACGTCGTGTCCGGCTGGCGGGCCGACACCTACATCGCCGGATCGCCGGAGCCCCGCTACGACGAGGTGCTGCAGGTCGCCGATCGGCTGCACGCTGCGCTGACCAAGCTGGAACGCCCTCGCTTCCTGCTGCAGCCTCCGGCCCCGCCATACACCGATGTCGACGTGTTCACCGCCGCCGACCGCGCCGCGTGGGAGGACCAACCGCTGCGCACCGCGCGGGCCGCCGGCATGGCCGAGCCGGTCACCGACGACGGGAAGTCCAGCCTCGAGGCGGTCAAGACTCTGGCCGGGCTGCGTCGTCCGGTGACGTCGCCGTCGCAGATCGTGCACGGTGACCTGTTCGGCACGGTCCTGTTCGCCGGCGCCGCCGCCCCCGGCATCACCGATATCGTCCCATACTGGCGGCCCGCGTCGTGGGCCGCCGCCGTGGTCGCGGTGGATTCGCTGGCCTGGGGCGGTGCCGACGACAACCTGCTCGACCGATGGGCCGATCAGCCCGAGTGGGGGCAGATGTTGTTGCGCGCCACCATGTTCCGCTTGGCCGTGCACGCCCTGCACCCCCGGTCGACGGCGGGCGCACTGCCCGGCCTGATGCGAGTCGTCGACCAGGTCCGGCTGCGCGTCTAGACGTAACCACCCACCCTGACTTCCGACGCTGCCGTTCCGCACCATCGATGCAGTTCAATCCGCTAGAACGCGGTTATCAGACCTCTCGTTTAGAGTGAAATCTAGTTCGTAAGAACAGCAGAACGCAGTTTCTAATCCGGGTCCGCACCACATGATGCGAACCCGGACCTGGGGGGTCACATGAACCACGACGAACTCACCGCATTCGTCACCGACCTGGCCGACGACCTGGCGCCGGCCGCCGTCGAATCCGGTACTGGCTTGGGCTCGTTGTTGGCGTCGGCAGAGGCGATCGCCGACGACAACGCCTTGCTGGGGGTGATGGTCACCGCGGTCCGGATGGGCAACATCGCCTCCTATCTATTGGCCGCTGCGACCGCCCGGGCCGAAGTCATCGGCATCCCGGTGCGGCACCGGTTGAAGAACGGCCGTGACTTGTTGCGGGAGTTGCCGTTGGCGCCGGCCACCACCCGAAGGAGGTGACTTTCGCTGCCACCACCGACGCACCCTCACTATCGCCGACCACGCCGCAGCCTGAGCCGCAGGCACCGTCCAGAACTAATCCGTTAACCCAGCGCAGCACCTTCGGCCCGCGGGCCACACACGTACCTTGAGAACTTCATAGCGAAAAACGGCCCCGGTCGGGGCCGGTCCACTGCGCCAGCGCAACGCCGGCGTATGAACGGCCCCGACCACACGGCGCCCCCGATCACCGATCTGTGATCGAGCACTCCGCAGGTCAATCGGCGAGACGGGTGAACGTCAGGTGCACGACACCGCTGGGCGATGTGACGCTCTCGATGTCGAAGCGCTTCTCGATCCCCTCCAGGCCGTCCCAGAGCCGCTCGCCGCGGCCGAGGAGCACCGGCACGACGGCGATGTGCATCTCGTCGACCAGGTCGGCGCTCAGGAACTCGCGCACGGTGCTCGTCCCGCCGCCGATGCGGATGTCCTTGTCGCCCGCCAGTTCCCGGGCGTAGGCGAGGGCCTCGGCCGGCGGTGCGTCGAGGAAGTGGAAGGTCGTGCCGCCGGACAACTCCAGCGGAGGCCGGGGGTGGTGGGTGAGGACGACGACCGGGGTGTGAAACGGCGGCTCGTCACCCCACCAGCCCTGCCACTGGTCGTCGGGCCACGGCCCGGGTTTGGGGGCAAACTTGTTGCGGCCCATGATCTCCACCCCGACACCGGCGTTCCACCGGCTGGCGAAAGCCTCGTCGACACCCGCGGTGCCCGGCTGCTCGCCGTGGAATCCCATGTCGGTGAAGGTGCGGGTCGGGAACGCCCATTCCAGCAGTCGGGTGCCGGCATGGCCGAACGGTTCGTCGAAGGTTTGGTCCTCGCCGGTCCCGAAGCCGTCGAGCGAGATCGAGAAGTTGTGAACGCGCACACGGGACACGGTGGCCTGGCCTTCAGTAGATGGGCATCGACGGGTCGACCTGCTGCGCCCACGCGGTGATCCCGCCCTGGATGTGGGTGGCGTCGGCGAACCCGGCGCTCTTGACCATGGCCAACACCTCGGCCGAGCGGATCCCGGTGCGGCAGTAGAGGACGACCGGGCGGTCCTGCGGGATCTTGCCCAGCCCCTCCCCCGACTCGAACTCGCCCTTGGGGATCAGCGTCGCGCCGGGCAGGTGGACGATGTCCCACTCCACCGGGTCGCGGACGTCGATCAGGGCGACCGGGGCACCGTCGTCGAGCCTCGCCTTGACCTCGCTCGGGGTCAGCGTCGAATCGGCGGCAGCGGCCTGCGCCTCGTCGGAGACAACGCCGCAGAAGTCGTCGTAGTCGATAAGCTCGGTGACCTTCGCCCCGGCCGGGTCCTTGCGGATCCGCACCGTGCGGAAGGTCATCTCCAGCGCGTCGTACACCATCAGCCGGCCGAGCAGCGATTCACCGATCCCGCAGATCAGCTTGATCGCCTCGGTGCCCATGATCGAGCCGATCGTCGCACAGAGGATGCCGAGCACGCCGCCCTCGGCGCAGGAGGGCACCATCCCCGGCGGCGGTGCCTGCGGGTACAGGTCGCGGTAGTTGATGCCGAGCCCGTCAGGTGCCGACTCCCAGAACACCGACACCTGGCCCTCGAAGCGATAGATCGAACCCCACACATAGGGCTTGCCGGCAAGGATTGCCGCATCGTTGACGAGGTAGCGGGTCGCGAAGTTGTCGGCACCGTCGAGGATCAGGTCGTACTGCGAGAACAGTTCCACCGCGTTCTCGTTGCTCAGCGCCACCTCATGGGTCACCACGGTGATGTACGGGTTGATCTCGAGCATCGAGTTCTTGGCCGACTGGGCTTTGGGGATGCCGATGTCGGACTGCCCGTGGATCACCTGACGCTGCAGGTTCGACTCGTCGACGACGTCGAAGTCGACGATCCCGATCGTGCCGACACCGGCGGCCGCGAGGTACATCAGCGTCGGCGAGCCCAGCCCGCCGGCCCCGATGACCAAGACCTTGGCGTTCTTCAGTCGCTTCTGCCCGGCCATCCCGACGTCGGGGATGATCAGGTGGCGGCTGTAGCGGCCGACCTCGTCGCGGCTCAGTGCGGCGGCCGGGTCCACCAGCGGTGGCAGCGTCATGGGAACGGCCACGGGTTGGGTCTGCAGCTCAACGCCCGATTGGCGTTCATGTCCGGATCGAGTCCCATGATGTCCTTGTTACTCGTTCCGAACGATTGCTGCATCATGATCGGTGCGAGAGCGCCGTTCTGCTTGCACGGTTCGTGCGCCTCGTAGCCGATTCCGTGCCCGACCTCGTGGTTCACGAGGTACTGACGGTAGCTGTGCGTGTCGCCGGAGAACGAGAGCGCGCCGCGCACCCAGCGGGCCTCGTTGATGAGGACCTGTCGGGTCGGCGGGTAAAAGCAGGAGCTCTCCAGTTTGATCTGGTAGCCGCACAGTTCGCGGGTGGTGTTGGGCGACGTCAGCGAGATCCGCAAGTCTGGGTTCTGCCCCGCGTTGACCCGTTTGAACGAAACCTTGCCGCCACCGATCCAGCTCTTGGAATTGGCCAGGGTCGCGTCGACCATCGACGCGAAAGCACGATCACCGGAGTAGTCGATGGGCGCCAACCCGTTCTCGACCTCGACGGTGTAGGTGTACAGCTGCGCGCCGGTTCCGACCTTCTGTGCGGCCTTCACCGGCACCGCGTGGAAAGACTTCTTACCGACCCTGGTGAAATGCCCGTCAGGTGGGAGTGCGCCGACCGGCAGCGCCGATGCGGCGATCGTGCCCGTCGGGGCGCCCACCGGCGTCGACTCCTTGACCACGTCGGTGTTGCGCCCGCTGTCCGGGGAGGCACCGTCGGCCGCCCCGTCGGCATTCCCGCCGCGGATCGTCATGACCACCAGCATGACGGTGAGCACCGCGAGAACCGGGATCGCGTAGGCGCGCCACCCGTAGGCGGCGACGAAGCGGGAGAACACATTGCCCTCGGCCGCATCGGCGGACGACGATTCCGTCGACGGATCCCAGGTGGCCGTCAGTGGTTGCCCCGGCCCCGGCCGGGGTACCGACGTGCGGGGCGGCGGGGGCGGGCCCGGTCGGGCCCCGGCGGCTCCACGGGCCGACGACTGCCCGGCTCGCGGATATGACTCGGACTGCCCGGCGCGCGGACGCGGACGCGGACGCGGACGCGCCGCCTCGCCCGCTCGGGGTCGAGGCGCGCCGGATCGGCCGTCCTCGGATCGGTTCACGCGTTAACTTTCTCACAGGCCGCGCGGTATCCCGCGCAGGCTCCACGGTTGACACCCAGGTTACCGAAAGGTGTCCCCCCTCCCCGGGAGTAGGCTGCTCCCCATGACCACGTCCAGCACGAGTTCGTCGGGCCGCAACGGCACTCGCCTGCCGCGCAGCGCCCGTCGGCTCCAACTCCTCGACGCCGCCAGCGAGATCTTTGTCGAGCGCGGCTACCACTCGGCGGGGATGGACGAGATCGCTATCCATGCGGGCGTCTCCAAGCCGGTGCTGTACCAACACTTCCCGTCGAAGCTCGACCTCTACATCGCCGTCGTCGACTCCCATGGGGAGAAGCTCGTGACGACGATCAACAACGCATTGCGCACCAGCACCGACAACCGCCAACGCGTGCGCGCCGCGGTGGCGGCCTTCTTCGATTTCGTCGACCTCGACAACTCCGGCTACCGGCTGATCTTCACCTCCGACGCCAAAGACCCGGCGGTCATCAAGCGCGTCGAAGGGGCGATCGAGGCCTGCGTGGACGCGGTCTACCAGCTCGTCATGCACGACTCGGGCTACGACCCGTATCGGTCGCGGATGCTGGCCGCCGGCCTGGTCGGCGCGAGCCAGGTCAACGCACGGTACTGGATCGACGCCCAACGCCCGGTGGAAAAGCAAGTCGCGGTGGATACCACCGTCGCCCTGCTGTGGGGCGGCCTGTCCCACGTCCCGAATCAGAACGTCGAGAAGCCCCGTCCCTGACGGCGGCTACTTGGAGCCGAAGCCCACGCGGCGCACCTCGGCGCTGCCGACCTCGGCGTAGGCGATCTTCGCCGACGGGACCAGGAAGCGCGAACCGCGATCGTCGACGAGGGTGAGCAATTCACTCTTACCGGTCAGCGCGGCCGACACCGCGTCGAACGTCTTCTCGCTGTCATCGGCCACCTGCACGGCCAGTTCCCGGGGGCTGTCGACGATGCCGATCTTCACTTCCACGCTCATGGGCTAGAGCCTAGCCGAGACCCGACCCGCTACGACATGCCACAAGCCCGGTTTCGCCTACAGCGGAAGCCACGAAGGCCACTACGCGGGCTTGCCGCCCACACGATGACGATCGCGAGTAAAACGACAACGATCGGCGCCGCCTACGCCAGACGCAATTCCGTCGGACCAGCGCCCGATAAGCGAGTCTGACCTACCCCAACCCCAAGTCCGCCATGCGTTCCGCATGACGCTCGGTGACCGAGTCGAAGAATCGGGAAACGGCGGCGAGGTCGGTGGAGCCCCCCGTGAACAGCAGGTCGGTCACCTCCTCTTCAGCGGCGAGGACCCACTGCGCATGGGTGATCGCCTCGCCTAGGAGGCGGCGTCCCCACAGGGTCAACGGCCACTTCAGATCCGGCTGCTCGGCAACCCGGGCGCGCACCCAGTCGCGGGCGAACTCGGAGTTGCCGGTCTGCGCCATCACCGTCGACACGACGGTGCGCGCCTCGTCGGGCATCCCGTCGGCGATCTCGCGGTAGACGTCGGCGGCCAAGCCGTCGCCGACGTAGGCCTTCACCATCACCTCGTCCCACGTCTTGGGGTTGGTGGTGCCGTGGTACCGGTCGAAGATGTCGAGGTGGGTCAGCACCGCCTCCAGTGGGTCGATCCCCCGCTTGACCAGCTGCTGGGCCAGCTCCTCGAAGTGGTTCATCTCCGAGGCGGCCATCCGGCCGATCGCGATCCGGCTGGCCACGTCGGGCGCCATCGCGGACTCGGAAATCAGCCGGCTATGGGCGGCGTACTCGCCGGCGATGAGAACCGAGAACAGCTTCGCGATGCCGGGGTTTTCGTCCATGCGCCCGATGGTAAGCGGGTCCGGTACGGCTGACCAAGTACACTGTTCAACGGTGCCGTCGCGAATCCCCGCAGATGGCACCGACGAAATGTGCGCGCACCGCTCCGCACGCGCCCCGCCCCGGGAGCCGCGAATCACTTCGGAGCTGACCAAGCCATCGGTGCGCGCGAGCTATCCGAGAGGTCTTGGACAAACACATATGAGCACTGCTGAAACGAGCGCCGACGAGTCGGTGCAGACCACCATCATCGACGAGGAGCACTCCGCTCCCACCTTCGCCGAACTCGGCGTGCACGACGACATCGTCGCCGCACTCACCGCCGACGGCAAGACCCACACCTTCGCGATCCAGGAACTGACGCTGCCGCTGGCCCTGGCCGGCGACGACCTGATCGGCCAGGCCCGCACCGGGATGGGCAAGACCTTCGGCTTCGGCGTCCCGCTGATCCACCGCCTGTTGACCGCGCCGGCCTCGGGCGTGCGCGCCCTGGACAACACCCCGCGCGCCCTGGTCATCGTGCCGACCCGCGAGTTGTGCCTGCAGGTCACCGGTGACCTCGAGGTGGCCGGCAAGGGCGTCGACGTCACCCTCGCCGACGGCACCGTCCGCCCGCTGAAGGTCACCGCGATCTACGGCGGCCGCCCCTACGAGACCCAGATCGCCGACCTGCAGGCCGGCGTCGACATCGTCGTCGGCACGCCCGGCCGCCTGCTCGACCTCGCCCAGCAGGGGCACCTGGTCCTGGGCAAGGTCGAGATCCTCGTCCTCGACGAGGCCGACGAGATGCTCGACCTGGGCTTCCTCCCCGACATCGAGCGCATCCTCTCGGCGGTGCCAAGCGCCCGCCAGACGATGCTGTTCTCCGCGACGATGCCGGGCCCGATCGTCACCCTGGCCCGCACCTTCCTCAACCGCCCGACCCACATCCGGGCCGAGCACGCCAACGACTCGGCCGTGCACGAACGCACCACCCAGCACATCTACCGTGCGCACGCGCTGGACAAGGCCGAGCTGGTCGCCCGGGTGCTGCAGGCCGACGGCCGCGGCGCCACCATGATCTTCACCCGCACCAAGCGCACCGCGCAGAAGGTGGCCGACGACCTCGCCGAGCGCGGCTTCGCCGTCGGCGCGGTCCACGGCGACCTGGGACAGGGCGCGCGCGAGAAGGCCCTCGCGGCCTTCCGCGAGGGCAAGGTCGACGTCCTCGTCGCCACCGACGTCGCCGCGCGCGGCATCGACATCGACGACGTCACGCACGTGATCAACTACCAGTGCCCCGAGGACGACAAGACCTACGTGCACCGCATCGGCCGCACCGGTCGCGCGGGCCGCACCGGCATCGCCATCACCCTGGTCGACTGGGATGAGATGCACCGGTGGGAGCTGATCAACAACGCCCTCGGACTCGGGGTGCCCGAGCCGGTGGAGACCTACTCCAGCTCCGAGCACCTGCGCGAGGAACTCAGCATCCCCGAATCGGCCACCGGCCGCATCGGCGCCCCCAAGACCGCCTCGGGCACCCGTGCCGGACGCGAGCAGCAGAAGCGCATCGAGCGCCCCGCGCGCCCGAAGACCGAGCGCTCGCGGCGCCGCACCCGTGGCGGCAAGACCGCCGGGGACAAGCCCGCCGCCGACGCCGCCTCCCGGCCGAAGGCAGCCGCCGACTCCGGTTCGGGCCCCGACGCGGGCGCCGACAACGGCGAGGGCGGCCAGGCCAAGCGCCGTCGGCGCCGTCGCGGTGGGCGGGGACGCGGAACCGGTAGCGGTGCCGCGGCCGACAACGCCGCTGCCTCGGCGACCCCCGCCGAGTAGCACCTCCCCACGATGCCCCCGTTGCGCCGACGGCCCGTCGACCTCGTCGTCACGGCGCTGATCGTCGTCGCCGTCGTCGTCGCCGCGGTCGGCATTTGGTATTTCAGCTCCGCCCGCAGGACGACGCTGACCCCGCCAACGGCCTCTCCGGCCGCGCAGCCCTATCCGGCACAGGTCCCGGCCCGACTGGTCCACCGCTGGACCGCGCCGTCGACGGCGACCCGGTCTCCGCAGGTCACCGACAGCGTTGTGCTCACCGGGGACGGCGGCGTGGTCCAGGCACGCGATCCGCGCACCGGCCAGGCGATCTGGCGCTACGAGCGGAAGATCCCGGTGTGCGCGGTGCTCTCGGCCTGGTCGCCGACGACGCCCACCGCCCTGGCCGCCTACGCCAACTCCCGCGGCTGCGGGGAGGTCACCGCGATCGACGCGCACCGCGGTACCCGCCGCGGGACCCGAAGCTCCGACGCCGACAAAACCGTGACCCTCACCTCCGACGGCGGCTACGTCCTGAGCATCGGCCCCACCCGGCTGGAGACCTGGGGCTCGAACCTGGTGCGCGGCATCGAATACGGTCGCATCGACGCCCGCGTCAAACCGGATCTCGGCCGCCACGACGGCCACGGCTGCCGGCTGAAGTCCGGCATGACCGCCGGCGACCGGGTCGCGATCATCGAGCACTGCGACGGAGATCCGGGCTACCGCCTGACCGTCATCGGCGCCGTCCTGGACAAGGACGAGAAGATCCCCTCCTACGGCTCGACGGTGATCACCAGCGGAACCGCGTTCGCCCCGCCGGTCGTCGTCGGCATGTCCGACTCGGCGATCGGGGTTTACGACGGTGGGGCCAACACCCCCGAACCGACCGCGGCCGCCATCCGCACTTTTGATTCCGACGGGGCCGAAACCGGGCGCCATCCGGTCCCCGGCGGTGCCGAGCTCCCGGCCGGGAGCGAATCGGTGGCCGGCGAGGGACTGGTATCGGTGTGGACCGGTGCCGCCACCGCGGTCCTCGACGCGATCTCAATGGTCCCGCGGTTCACCGTTGCCGGCACCAGCGGGCCGGGCGTCGCCCTCGGCGAATCGATGCTGATTCCCGATCCGGAGGGCTATCTCGTCGTCGACGCGGCGACCGGGCGCCGGACCGGGCAGATCCCCGTCTCGCGCGAGAACCCCGAGGTGCGCGACCCGATCATTCCGGCCGCCATCGGCGATGGGATCGTCGAGCAGCGCGGCACGCTCGTCTCGGTCTACGGACCGTAGTCGGCCGCGTCAGAGCTCCACGTCGAAGGCCGTCAGCTCGGCACCCTTGGTCCAGTGGTTCCACAGGTTCTGTGCGAGCTCGCGGTATGCGATGGCGCCCTTGTTCTTGCGGCCGCGCAGCACCGACACCCCGGAGGCCGAGGCCTCGGCGAACCGCACCGTGCGCGGGATCGGCGGGTTGATCACCGACAGGTCGTAGCGGTCGGCGACGTCGGCCAAGACGTCGCGGCTGTGCGTCGTCCGCGCGTCGTAGAGCGTGGCGATGGCCCCGAGAAGCTGCAGGTCCGGGTTGGTGATCTGCTGAACCTCGGTCACCGTCCGCAACAGCTGCCCGACACCCCGGTGGGCCAGGGTCTCGCACTGCAGCGGCACCATGACCGATCCGGCGGCGGTCAGCCCGTTGAGGGTCAGCACGCCCAACGAGGGCGGGCAGTCGATCAGGATCACGTCATAGTCCTGCGCCACGTCGGCCAGCGCGCGCTTGAGCGCATATTCGCGGCCCGGCCGCATCAGCAGCAGCGCCTCGGCGCCGGCCAGGTCGATGGTGGCCGGCAGCAGGGTCACCCCGTCGTCGGTGGTCAACAGCGCGTCGGCGATCTCCTCCTCGCCCAGCAGCACGTCGTGGACCGAGACCTGGAGCTGGTCGGGATCGTGCCCCAGGGAGAACGTCAGGCAGCCCTGCGGATCAAGATCGACGACGAGGACCGAGGCGTCCAGGTCGGCCAACGCGGCCCCCAGCGAGACGGTGGTGGTGGTCTTGGCGACGCCGCCCTTCTGATTGGCGATCGCGACGATGGTTGTCATGCTGCCCACCTTACGGTTCGAGGTCGGTCGAGGCATCCGGTCCGGCGGCCCAGGTCAGCGAGGCCGTCGTGAAGAGCGCCCCGAGCGTGCCCAGCGCCCAGAACCCCAGTGGCACACCGAGGAACGGCAGATGACTGTCGGTCAGCAGGGCGTACGCGACCGGCAGCAGCAGCAGCTGCGCCACGACGCCGATCCCGCGGCCCCACCGCTTCCCGCGCAGCAGCGCGATCCCGCCGGCCAGCACGCCCAGACCGATGAACCCGCACCACAGGGCCAGCCCGTAGCCGCTGGCGAAGTCCTCGTGGTGGCCGCCCAGTGCCCGGACCACCAGGATCGCGGCGGCGACCACGCCGACGCACCCCTGGGCGGCGATCGAGATACCGGCCCACCGTATGGGGCGCGGAACGGGGGTTATCAGAGGCATGGCCCAAGGGTATTGCCCCCGCGTCGTTGTACGGCGGTCGGGGCACAGACGTAGGGTGGTGTTCCGTGCGCGCCATGCTCATCGTCAATCCCTACGCGACCGCCACCACGCCGGCCGGCCGCGACACCCTTGCCCACACCCTGGGTTCCCGAATGGACCTCACGGTCGAGCAGACCACCCACCGGGGGCACGCCGAGGAGTTCGCGCGGCGGGCGCTCGACGACGGTGGCTACGACGCGGTCGTCGTCCACGGCGGCGACGGCTCGGTCAACGAGGTCGTCAACGGGCTGCTCGGCCGCCCCGATGACCCGCCGCCCGCCACGCAGCCACGGTTGGGCATCATCCCCGGCGGGAGTGCCAACGTCTTCGCGCGGGCGCTGGGCATCGACGCCGATCCGCTGCGGGCCACCGCCCAACTGATCGAACTGTTGGAATCGGGCGCCCAGCGCCGGGTGAACCTGGGTGTCACCGACGACCGCTGGTTCCTCTTCAACTGCGGCATGGGGATCGACGCCCGCGTGGTCGCCGCCATGGAGGCCAAGCGCCACCGCGGAAAGGCGGCCACCCCGGGCCGATACCTGTTCACCACGGTGGTGACCTTCCTGCGCAACCGCGCCGACCAGCAGCGCTTCACCGTCACCGTCACCGACCGGGACCAGACGACCACGACGCTGACCGACACCAGCTTCGCCTTCGTCCTCAACACCACGCCGTGGACGTTCTTGGGCGGGCGGGTCATCGAGACCAACCCGACCACCTCGCTGGCCGGCGGCCTCGGCGTCTTCGCCTCGTCGACGATGAGCGTCGCGCGCAACCTGCCGCTGGCGACCCGGCTGCTGGTGGGGGCCGACCCGCGCGCCGGGCACCTCTTCCGCGACGACGACGTGACCGCCGTGTCCTTCTCCTCCCCGACACCCCTGCCGACGCAGATCGACGGCGACTTCACCGGTGACCGCGCGGAGATGACTTTCGGGTATCGTGCCGACGCGCTGGCCGTCGTCGCACCCGCTGAGCAGGGCCGCTAGCACCCGTTAGCACACAAATCCGAACCCCGCGTTCACAGTGACGTTGCCCACGTGTTAATAGAATCCTATTGACTTCGGCTCGATTCGTGAAAGTATTCACAAGGAACCACGAGCGGATGAACGGTAGTCGACGCTTGTGCGAACAGCCAAAATGAACCAGCCAACGCCCCCGAGGCTTAATGAGGGGCGCGCCTAGACGCGTGCCCAGAGGAGATCTGTAGAAATGGATTGGCGCCACAAGGCAATCTGTCGCGACGAAGACCCCGAGCTGTTCTTCCCGGTGGGGACGAGCGGTCCGGCGATCGCCCAGATCGCCGACGCGAAGCTTGTGTGCAACCGCTGCCCGGTGACGGCCGAGTGCCTGACCTGGGCGCTGGACTCCGGCCAGGACGCCGGTGTCTGGGGCGGGATGAGCGAGGACGAGCGCCGCGCGCTGAAGCGCCGCACCGCCCGCACCCGCGCGCGCAGCACCGTCTAACGAGATTTCCGATCAGCCCCGGACGCCACCGGCGTCCGGGGCTTTTTCGTTCGCCAGCAACCCGTTGGCCTGCGGCGCAACCGGGATGACGACCTGCACCGAGGCGCCTCCGCCCGGCGCGTTGCCGAACTCGACGGTGCCGTTGAGGTCGATCTCGACCAGGGTGCGCACGATTTGCAGCCCGAGGTGGCCGCTGGTGGCGACATCGAAATCGTCGGCGATGCCGTCGCCGTCGTCGCTCACCCGGATCGACAGCTCCCGCAATCCGCGGCGGGCCTGTACCTCGATCCGCCCGGCCCGGCCGCCGGTGAATCCGTGCTCGACCGAGTTCTGGATCAATTCGGTCAGCACCATCACCAGGGGCATCGCCAGGTCGGCGGGCAGCACGCCGAACCGACCATCGACGACGACCTGCGCGTTGCCGGCGCTGGTGTTGGTCGCGTCGACCAACACCGGCAGCAGGCGGTTGACGACCTCGTCGACCTCGACCTCCTCGTCGACGCTGCCGGAGAGGAACTCGTGGACCAGGGCGATTGAGGCCACCCGCCGCACCGCCTCGGTCAGCGCGGTCTGCGCGTCGGGATTGGACGTGCGTCGGGCCTGCAGTCGCAACAGCGCCGACACGCTCTGCAGGTTGTTCTTCACCCGGTGGTGGATCTCGCGGATCGTCGCATCCTTGCTGATCAGGGCTCGATCGCGGCGTTTGACCTCGGTGACGTCGCGGACCAGCACGATCGCGCCGGTGGCCACCCCGCGGGGACGCAGCGGCACGACGCGGACCAGTACGGTCGCCCGACGGGCGTCGATCTCCAGGCGCAGCACCCGGTCGCCGGCCGCCCCCGGATCCAGCGCCGGGCCGGACGCGCCGAGGCGGATCATCGCCGCCGCGTCCTGCGCGTCGAAGGCGTCGGACACCAGCTCGGCCAGGACATCCCCCAGATGGGCCCCGGTGAGGTCGCTGGTGAAGCCCATGCGGTGGAAGGCCGACAACGCGTTCGGGCTGGCGTAGAGGACGTGGGCCTCGGCGTCGATGCGCACGAAACCGTCTCCGGCGCGCGGGGTGGACAGCCCGGCCTCATTGCCCTCGACCGGCGGAAACGTCCCGTCGGCCACCATGTTGCACAGGTCTCCCGCCGAGGCCTGGTAGGCCCGTTCCAACGGCGACGGGATGCGGTCGGTGTTGGCCGCGGCCTGGGTGAGGACGGCGATCACCTCGCCGTCGAAGCGGACCGGGATCAGATCGCGTCGCAACGCGACCCCGCCCAGCATCGCCGCCTGGTCGACGACGATCTTCCCGTCGGTCATCGCGCCGCGCATCGCCCGGCCTCGTTCGGCGCTGACCACACGGCTGACCTCGTCGGCGGGCAGCACCGTCGAGGCCGTGTTGGGCCGGCACTGGGCAACGGTCACAAACCCGCCGGTCGGACCGTCGGCGGTGTCGGGCACCGACAGCAGCAGGTCGGCAAAGGACAGGTCGGCCAGCAGCTGCCACTCCCCCACCAGGCGCTGCAAATGCCCGCCCTGCTCGTCGGAGAGGGAGGTGTGGACGGCAAGGAGATCGGCGAGGGTCGACACCGGGGCGCTACTTGTAGGTGGCGATCACGTCGCCGGCCTGGATCACGTCGTTGACCGACACCTTCACCTCGTCGAGCACGCCGGCGTCCTCGGCGACGACCGGGATCTCCATCTTCATCGACTCCAGCAGCACGAGGGTGTCCCCGACCTCGACGGGCTGGCCGTCGGAAACGAGCACCTCGAGAACGGTGGCCACGATCTCGGCAACAACGTCTTCAGCCATGCACCTAAAGGTAGCCCACGGCGCGCCGGATCCACCCGCGAGCGGGGCTCGTTTTCCGGTTGTCGACCCGGCCGTGAAAGAATGGGGTCACCACAGGAGAAGGAGAGTCCCATGGGAAAGCGTGGACGCAAGAAGCGCGCTCGCAAGAAGAACGCCGCCAACCACGGCAAGCGGCCGAACGCCTGATCCGCTCGTCGGATCTGAAGCGAACCCGGGTGTCGCCGGCTTTACCGCCGGTCGCCCGGGTTTTCTGTTTCCACCTGCGGCGCGATGTCGGCTCCCCGCTGGGAGGAGACACTGGTCCGGGTCACCGTCGTGCGCGAGACCGAGGTCCCGTCCGAGGACTGGGTGACCGTCGTGGACTGACGGATCTGCACGCGAAGCCGATCGGCGAGGCCGGCCGGGGCGCGCTCGCCGCCGCACTTGCGACCGACGAGGTCTTTGATCTGCTGCTCGATGCCGTACTGCGCCAGGCAGGCCGGGCAGCGGTCGAGATGCTCCTGGAGCCGCGCCCGGGCGGCCGGGTCGCATTCGTTGTCCAGGAGCAGCCATACGTCGGCGAGGACGTTGGTGCAGTCGAGCGCTTCGAACTCGGGATCGGTGCCGGTCATCGCTTCGCACCCGCCTCTGCGGTCTTGTCCCCGCGGTTGAAGCCCCGTTCCCGGGCGACGTCGGCGAGCAGGTCGCGCAGCTGGCGCCGGCCGCGGTGCAGCCGCGACATCACGGTGCCGATGGGGGTGTCCATGATCTCGGCGATCTCCTTGTAGGGCAGCCCTTCCACGTCGGCGTAGTAGACCGCCATGCGGAAGTCTTCCGGCAGGGCCTGCAGGGCTTCCTTGATCTCATCGTCGGGCAGCGCGTCGAGCGCCTCGATCTCGGCGGACCGCAAACCGGTCGACGAATGCTCGGCGGTCTGGGCCAGCTGCCAGTCGGTGATCTCGTCGGTCGGATATTGCGCCGGTTGCCGCTGCTTCTTGCGGTAGCTGTTGATGTAGGTGTTGGTGAGGATCCGGTACAGCCACGCCTTGAGGTTGGTGCCCTTGCGGAACGACGAGAACGCGGAGAAGGCCTTGATGTAGGTCTCCTGGACCAGGTCTTCGGCGTCGGCGGGGTTGCGCGTCATCCGCAGCGCCGCACCGTAGAGCTGGTCGAGCAACGGCAGCGCGTCGCGCTCGAAGCGCGCGGTCCGCTCCTCGTCGGTCTCGTCGGCCTGGTCGGTCTGATCGTCGCCCGCGGCGACGGCATCAATGTCCTCCGCCTCGTCGGCGGGCGTTTCGCTCACGACGGTCCTTCCGGTTCCGCCCGGGCGCGCATCGACCCGGTGCTCGCCCAAGTCTAGCGAGCCGAAGATCTGGCGCTCCGTCACCGGGGCCGCAACCGTGCATGCCATACCGCGCTCCTCGTCGTCGTTGATCGTCGTCGTTGGTCGTCGTCGCAGGTCGTCGTGACGACCGTCTGAAGGGCTCAACGCTCATCCGCCCGCACGCATTCCCCATGTCAGGGCCGTTCCCTAGCATTGAGGCATGTGCGGACGCTATGCGGTGACGACCGACCCGGCGAAACTGGCCGCCGAGATCGACGCGGTGAACGAGGTACCCGACCTGCCGGCACCCGAGGCGCCCGCACAACAGACCCTCGATTCCGTTGATGCGCCGGTGCGGTCCCGGTGGGAGAACTACAACCTCGCCCCGACGACGACCGTCCTGACCGTCGTCGACCGGCACGCCCATGATGACGCCGACCCAAGCGATCCGACCCGCCGTATCCGGGCCATGCGGTGGGGGTTGGTCCCGCCGTGGGCCAAGGAGATCGGGAAGGGCTCGCTGTTCAACGCCCGCGCCGAGACGGCGGCGGAGAAGGCGTCCTTCCGCTCCTCGGTGAAGTCCAAGCGGTGCCTGGTCCCGATGGACGGCTGGTACGAGTGGCGCAAGGCCGTCGCCGACGACGGTAAGACGCGAAAAGTCCCCTATTTCATGTCGCCCGCCGACCACACCCGGCTGTTCATGGGCGGGTTGTGGTCGGTGTGGCGGCCGCGCGACGCCGGGCCCGACGAACCGCCGCTGCTCAGCTGCACGATTCTCACCACCGACTCGGTCGGCGACCTGCGCGAGATCCACGACCGGATGCCGCTCATCATGCCGAGCCAGTGGTGGTCGGACTGGCTGAACCCCGACGCGCCCGCCCCCGCGGAGATGTTCGCGCCGCCGGCCCGGGAGCTGGCCGACGCCATCGAGATCCGCGAGGTCGCCCCGCTGGTCAACCGGGTCGCCAACAACGGGCCCCAGTTGCTGGACCCGGTGTCGTGACCCCGGCAGCGGTCATGGCCCGCGTACGCGAATCGTCGGCGCTGTGGCGCCTCCTGTTGTCGTTGTTGATCGGCACCCTGGTCGCGGTGGGACTGTGGGCCGGGTGGAGGGTCGAAGTCCGGCTGTCGGTGTGGTTCACCACCGCCGCGGTGTTCGTCGTGCTCACCTGGATCGCGCTGGGCCCGATGGATGCGGCGACCACCGAGCACTTCGCCCGACGAGGAGACATGACCACCGGGTGGTCTGTGTTGCTCGTGGCTGCCGCGACACTGTTCAGCCTGACCAGCGTCGTCGTCGCGCTCTTCCGTCACGGCAATCCGTGGCTGGTCCTCGCCACGATCATGGCGGTGGTGACCTCGTGGACCGCGATCCACACCCTGTTCGCGACGCACTACGCCCGCCTGTACTACACCGACCCGGTCGGCGGAATCGACTTCAACCAGCAGGAGCTACCCCGTTTCGTCGACTTCGCATACGTCTCGTTCACCATCGGGATGAGCTTCACCGTGTCCGACACCAACCTCTCCGGCTCCCTCATGCGACGGCCCGCCCTGTTCCAGGCGCTGCTGTCCTACCTGTTCGGAACGGTGATCCTCGCGCTGGTGATCAACCTGATCTCGGGCCTTTCCCCGTAGGCTCGACCCATGGGCAACCGAGCAGACACCGACGCCGTCGTCGAGGAGATCTTGCGGTCCTACGACACGATCACCGTCGTCGGGGCCAGCGCCGACCCGGCCAAGGCCGCCAACGAAGTCCCCGCGTACATGCAAAAGCACGGATGGCGGATCATCCCGGTCAACCCGCACGCCGATGAGATCGTCGGCGAGAAGGTCTACCGGTCGTTGGCGCAGGTGCCCGAACAGGTGGGGCTCGTCGACGTGTTCCGCCCGTCCGCCGACTGCGCCGACGTCGCACGGGCCGCCGTCGAGGCCGGGGCGACGGCACTGTGGCTGCAGTTGGGCATCACGTCACCGGAGGCACGCCGGATCGCCACCGACGCCGGCCTGGCGTATGTCGAGGACCGGTGCCTGATCATCGAGCAGCGGCGCACCGGGATAGCCCGCTGACCCGGACATGGGCACCCTCGACGACCTGACCGCACCGGGTCGGCTGCCGCTGACCCTGCTCTTCGTGGCCTTCCTGGCCACCTTCGTCCTCACCCGGGCGATCACCCGGTTGATCCGCGCCGGCCGCGGCCCCTTCCGCAACAACGTGCGCGGCGGAGTGCACATCCACCACTCCATCCCCGGCATCATCCTCACCATCACCGGTGCGATCGCCTCCGTCGCCGCACACGGGGCGGCACCGATGGCCGCGATCAGCGCCGTGATGATCGGCGTCGGGTCGTCGCTGGTACTCGACGAGTTTGCCTTGCTCCTCCACCTGCAAGACGTGTATTGGTCGCGCGAAGGGCAACTGTCGGTGCAGGTCGTGATGCTCACCAGTGCGGTGCTGGGCCTGTTGGCCGTCGGCATCGACCCACTCGCGGATACCTCCTCGGCCGATCTCGGCCACCTCGGCTTCCTCGCCGGGCTCCCGGTCCACCTGCTGGCGTTGCTCGTTTGCGTCGCGAAGGGCAAGTACTCCACGGCCGTCTTCGGCGCCTTCCTGCCGCCGATCGCCTGGATCGGGGCGTTCCGCCTGGCCCGACCGGATTCGCGGTGGGCGCACAAGCGCTACTCGCCGGAGCAGCGGCGACGGGCCCGGGACCGCGCCGACGGTCTCGACGCCCGATGGGGTCGGCTCGGGCTGGAACTGGGCGACCTCGTGGCCGGGCGGCCGACCGAGTCCCCGTCGTAGCCCCGCGGGTGGGCACGCGGCCGGGACCAACGTCTCCGACCGTCCGCTGCGGCCGCGCCGCGCAATATAATTGAGTGGATTCCGTTAAATTGCTGGGAGGTTCGCGGTGACCACTCTTGCTCAGGCTCTACAACAAGAGCATGTCGACATCGATGCGGGGATCGACGGCGAGGGCACCATGCTGGATGCCATTGCCGCCCTGCGACGCCACATCTACCTGGAAGAGGAACTGCTGTTCCCGCCGCTGCGCGAAGCGGGAATGCTCGGCCCCGTCATGGTGATGCTGCTCGAGCACGGCCAGATGTGGCACCTGATGGACGAGCTCGAGCCGATCCTGCGCGAGGACCCCGCCGACCCGCGGATCGGCTCGTTGCGCCGCGATCTCGTCGCGCAGATCGAGGCGCACAACCCCAAAGAGGAGATGATCCTCTACCCTCAGGCCGACACCGCGCTCGACGAGGAGTCGTCGAGCGAGCTGCGCGACTTCCTCGAAGCCGGCTCGATGCCCGACGGGTGGGTCTGCGACCGGGCCTGACCCCCGCCGACTGGGCCCTCATCCCAGTCGACTGGGCCCTCGATCCCGCCGACTGGGCCCTCATCCCCGTCGACTGGGCCCTCATTCCCGTCGACTGGGCCCTCAATCTCGTCGACTGGGCCCCGTCAGCGGGTGAACTCGTAGTCCGAGAGCGGGAAGGTTGCCATCTCGCGCAGCGTCCCCGGGGTCGAGCGCGGTCGGAGCAGGGTCGCCTCGCCCGCGTGGTTGAAGTAATAGCTGCGCGACGTCGAGCAGTCGCCGCGATAGAACACCGACGACTCCAGGCGGCGCGTCACGTCGTCGAGGAAGCGCGTATTCGCGTCGTCGGTCACTTCGAACGTGACGGCACCTCGACGTTTGAACTCGCCGAGCAAGCGGGCGATGTGGCGCATCTGCCCTTCGATCGTCGTGAAGTACGACAGTCCGCTGTACGAGTAGGGACTGTTGAGCGTGAGGAAGTTCGGAAACTTCGGCACCGTGATCCCTTCGTAAGCCTGGAAACGTTCGGCACGCCACCACTTGCCGAGGTCTTTGCCGTCCCGGCCGCGGATCTCGAAAGCGGGAAAGTTGGTGTCCCACAGGTCGAATCCGGTGGCCAGCACCAAGGTGTCGATCTCCGTCTTCTCCCCGTCGGCAGTCAGGAGACCGTCGGGATCGACCTTGACGATCGACGACGTCTCCAAGTGCACATTCGGCTTGGTGAAGGTCGCAAAGTACTCGTTGGAGAAAGTCGGCCGCTTGCACCCGAAGTCGTAGTTGGGGGTGAGCTTCGCACGCAGCTCCTCGTCGGCAATCTGGTTTCGCAGATGTGCCTTGGCGAGGCGCTCGGCGCCCTTGTTTCCCAATTTGAACTGCTTGTAGTGGAGCACGCCGGTCACCATGAGGAGCTCAAGCATCGCCGTGTTCACCAGACGTGCCGCCTTCTGCGTGGCCGGCACACGGGCAAACAACTTCTGCACCGCCCGCGGAATGGCGAAGTCGACTTTGGGCACGACCCAGATCGCGGTGCGCTGATAGACCGTCAGCGCTGCTGCCCGTTTGGCGATCTCGGGGATCAACTGCACCGCCGTCGCGCCGGTTCCGATGACGGCCACGCGTTCACCGGTGAAGTCGTGGCCGTCCTCCCACGCCGTCGTGTGGATGACCTTGCCGGCAAACGTCTTGATCCCCGGGATGTCGGGGGTACGCGGTTGGGACAGGAATCCCGTCGCCGTGAGCAGAAAGCGTGCGGTTCGCTCGGTGCCATCCTCGCTGAAAACGCGCCACATGGAATTCGTCTCGTCCCATTCGGCGCGCGCAACCTGCTCACCGAAAGTCATATGGCGGCGCAGGTCGTATTTGTCAGCCACGTGCTCGGCATACCGCTTGAGCTCTGCGCCGGGCGCGAAGAGCCGCGACCAGTACGGGTTGGGTTCAAACGAATAGCTGTAGGTGACCGAGGCGATGTCCACCGCCAGCCCTGGGTAGTGGTTGACGTGCCAGGTACCGCCGAGATCGTCTTCGCGCTCGACGATGGCGATGTTGGTGACACCCTGACGCTTCAACTCGATCGCCGCGCCCATCCCACCGAATCCGGCACCGACGATCACCGCGTCGAACTCCGGTGCCCTCGCACTCTCGGCGCCCCCGCGCGCGATAACGTTGTCCTCAGCCACGATTCCTCGATTCCTCGGCGTACCCCAACCTTACATCGTTCGATGACACAGTCGCCGTGGTCGGGTTCAGCCCAGCAGAACGGTCCCAGCCCATGCCTATCGATTCCCGCGCAATCTGCCACGTCGCCGGCGAGCGCGGTGCACTGATCGACCAGCTCGACGCCGTCACCATCGCCACGGTCGTCGCCGCGGGCCTCATCCTCGCGTGGGCGATGCTGTTGGGGGTGTGGAAGTACCGGCAAATCCTGACGTCGCCGAACGGACAGGCGCATGTCTACGTCGACATCGCCCACCGCGCGGCCCTCATGTATTCGTTCGCGACGCTCGTTCTGGCAGCGCTCACCGCGCTTTCTGCGTGGCCGGCGTGGGTCAATGCCGTATGTGTCGCCGTCGCGGTGTTCTTCTTCGTCGCTGCGATCGCCAGCTATGTGTTGCACGGTGCGTTGCGCGACACCGACAACCAATTCCATCCGAGGCCCGGTGGTCTGGTCCGCGGTTTCATGATCGCGCTGATCGTCGGCGAGGTGGGAACCGTCGTGGTCCTCGTCGTCGGGGTCGTCGTCGCCTGGGCGTAGCGGGGCCCAGTCGACGGGATCGAGGGCCCAGTCGACGAGATCGGGGGCCCAGTCGACGAGATCGAGGGCCCACTCGACGAGATCGAGGGCCCACTCGACGGGATCGAGGGCCCACTCGACGGGAAAGAGGGCCCAGTCGACGGTTAGTCGGGGGCGTCGGGAAAGAGGACGCCGGGATTGAGCCGGCCGTCGGGGTCCCAGGCCTGCTTCACCGCACGCATGGTCGCCACGTCGACCTCGTCACGGACGACCGAGAGCCACTCCCGTTTGTCTCGGCCGATGCCGTGCTCGGCGCTCACACTGCCCTCGCGCGCCACAACCCGCTCCAAAACCCGGTGGGCCACCTCGGCCTGCTGTTCGACGGGGACGTCGAGCAGGTTCACGTGGAGGTTTCCGTCGGCGGCGTGGCCAAAGACGACCAACCGGCAGGGGTAGGGCAACGACGCGATCAACTCGTCCAGATCGGCGAGGAAGGCGTCCAGATCACGTCGGCGGATGGTGACGTCGAGCTTGACCGGCACCGTCGTGCTGGCCGCGGCAATCGTCTCGGTGTGGCGTTCGCGCAGTTCCCACAGCGGCCGCGCGGGCCCCTCGTCGACGACCGCGTCGGCGACGCCGCTGTCGGCCAGCACGGCGGCCAGGCGCTGCACCGGGTCCGCACCGGATACCTCCAGCAACACCTGATACCCACTCGACCCGGCCAACGCCGGCCGCGCCCCTGCCTCGACGACCAGCGCGACACCGGCCCGCGTCATCAATTCCACGGCCTCGATCACGAGCCCGGCCCGCCGAATCTGCCGGATCAGGGTGAACACCTCGTCGGCAGTGTCGATGCCGACGACCGCCGCCGCCGTGTGCCCCGGCTGATCGACCACCGCGAACAACACCCCGGTGATCACCGCCAGCGTGCCCTCGCTCCCGGCCAGCAGCCCGGGCAGGTCATAGCCGACGTTGTCCTTGCGCAACGGGCTCCACCGGCGAAGGACCCGGCCGTCGGCGCGAACCGCCTCGATCCCCAGCACCTGTGCCCGCGTGCCGCCGTGTCGGACCACGTGGATGCCACCCGCGCTGGTCGCCACGATCCCGCCCGCGGTGGCCGAGTCGCGCGAGGCCAGATCGATCGCGAACCGGGTACCCGCGGCTGCCGCCGCCGCCGCGATCGAGGCGACCGTGGCACCGGCCTGGACTCCGACGCACATCTCCACCGGATCGACGGCCTCGACATCGGTCATCCGCGCCGTCGACAAGACGACGACGGGCCCACCCGCAACCTCCGGAACAGATCCGCCGACCAGACCGGTGTTGCCCCCTTGGACGACGACCGCGACGCCGGTGCGCGCGCATTCGGCAACCACGGCGGACACCTCCGCGGTGGTTCGGGGCCGCACGACCGCATCGGCGGCACCGGTGCGCCGCCCCGTCCAGTCCGCGAGGTAGCCCCGCATCAGATCGGGGTCGGTCAGAACCTGGTTCGCTCCGACGATTCGCCCAAATGCATCCGTGGTGAACCCGGTCACCAGGTTCCCACGGCGTTCGGACCGTCGTTGAACTCCAATTGGCGGTGGATGGTGGCGGGATCGTGCAGGGCCGCGACGACGACCGCCGCAACCGTGTCCCGGCTGACGGCGCCCTTGACCTGCCCGGTGGCCGAACCGGCCTCGGCGACCTCGACTCCCCCACCGGGACCGTCGGTGAGCGTGCTGGGTCCCAGGATCGTCCAGTCCAGGTCTGTTCCGCGGAGGAATTCATCGGCCGCGGCCTTCGCCTCCGCGTAGGTGAAGAACGAGTTGTCTTCGGGCACACCGTGATGGGTGCTGGCCCCGTAATAGGAGACCATCACATACCGGCGCACGCCGGCCGTCGCGGCCGCGCGCATCGAACGGATCGCCGCGTCACGGTCGACCGCGTAGGTGCGGGCGGGGTTGCCCCCGCCCGCACCCGCGGACCACACAATCGCGTCATGACCGCCGATGACCTCGGCAAAAGCCGACTCGGTCGTCGCCTCGACGTCGAAGAGCACCGGCTCGGCGCCGGTCTCCGCGACCTCGTCGGCCTGATCGGCCCGCCGGATCAAGGCGGTGACCTCGTCTCCCCGATGGGTCAACAATCGGGCTGCCCGCAGGGCGACCTTCCCGTGGCCGCCGACGATGACGACGCGCATGTCAGCTCGACGATCGCGAGGTGATCGCCTCGTACCCGACGGTCAACACCACCGCCGCGGCGATGCTGATGATCCAGCGCCACCAGTCGATCCCCGCGGTGTCGGCGACACCCAGTTTCGCCGCCACCCAGTAGCCGACCACGGCACCGAGGATGCCGAGGATGACCGTCACGAGCACCGACACCGACTGCTTGCCGGGCATCACCACCCTTGCCAGGATTCCGATGACCGCGCCGAAGATGATCAGCCCGATAATCCCGCCCACGCTCAGTTCCATGTGCCCTCCATCGTTGTGTATCGCTTCATTCTGCATCCCCGACCTGCCCCCACCCTATGCCGCCGGGATGGGGGGGCGCACCGCTATCGATCCAGGGCCGCGCGCGGTAGGCGCAATCGCGCACCGCCCCCGGTGCGGGGCAACGATTTCGCCTTCATATAGGCGAATCCAATCCGGTCGGGACTGGCGAAACCACACCGCTCCCGGAACCATGCGACGACGAGATCGGCGACCAACACGGCCGACTGGCTGACCAGGTAGCCGTGGGTGCAGTCCTCGAACAACCCGTCGTGGTGCCACCGGTCCGGCTCGACCATCTCCCCGTCGTAGGCGTCGAGGAGGGGGATGATCATCAGCGTCGTCGACAGCCGCAACAGGAACCGGTCCCCGTGCAAGCGCTGCATCTGGGCGCACTCCACGTCGTACCCGTCGGTCGCAGGTGTGGCGTCGGCACGGCCGGCGTCGATCACCGACGCCACCGGCAACTCCATCAGCCGAGCGGCAAGCCAGCCCGCGAAGCCCTCCCACACCTCGTCTACCGTCCCGTACTCGCCGTTGTCGCCTCGTCCCACCATTGCCGCCTCCGGATTCGGACCGCCACCGACCATCGGTGAACTGGTGTTCGAATTAGACCATCGGCGTCCGACATCGGGCCTAGGATCGGGGTATGGGCAGTGGCACCGATCCGACGGCCGTCCTGCGCCGGTGGGCCGATTCCGGCGCGGTGTGGCGGGTGCTGTCCCGCCGCGGCCCCGCGGTGGTGGTGGGGATGTACCGGTGCGACGGCGGCGAGGAGATCGACCGTCTCGTGTCCTCGGATCCGGCGCTGCTCGCCTATCTCGGCGACCGCCGCTCCAGCGAGGACTGAACAACGACGTATCGCCCCGATCTCCGGGTCAGAGTTCGCCGACGATGATCGGCACCTCGCTGTGGTCGGGATCCTTCGTCGCCGTCACCAATTCGACGTCGCCCGCGGCGGCCAGCTCGCGGATCTCGGCGAGGGCTTGGGCCTGCTCCCCGCCACCCAACTCGGCGCGGTAGCGGCGGGCGAACTCGTCGAACTTGGCCGGGTCGTGGCCGTACCACTGGCGCAGTTGCGTACTCGGCGCCACCGCCTTGCACCACTGCCCGATCCGCGGGTCGCCCTTACGGATGCCGCGCGGCCACAACCGGTCGACCAGCACCCGGGTGACCCCGGGCGGAACGTCGTCGTAAACCCTGCCGATGGTGACGCTCATGGCGTCCACGCTACTCCGGCAGGCAGTCGCGATCGGGGCTAGATGACGCCCAGCGCCAGCATCGCGTCGGCGACCTTGATGAAGCCGGCGATGTTGGCACCGGCGATGTAGTTGTCCGGCATGCCGTAGACCTCGGCGGTCTCGACGCAGCTGTCGTGGATGCCGCGCATGATCTCGGCGAGTCGTTCCTGGGTGTAGTCGAAGCTCCACGAGTCCCGAGAGGCGTTCTGCTGCATCTCCAGGGCACTGGTCGCGACACCGCCGGCGTTGGCCGCCTTGCCCGGGGCGAACAGCACGCCGGCCTCGGTGAACGCCTTGGTGGCATCGGGGGTACACGGCATGTTCGCGCCCTCGGCCACAGCCAGCACACCACCGCTGATCAGCTTGGCCGCATCGTCGGCGTGCAGTTCGTTCTGGGTGGCACACGGCAGCGCGACGTCGACGGCGACATCCCAGATGTTGCCCTTCTCGACGACCGAGCAGCCGTTGCCGCGCTTGGTGGCGTAGTCGCCCACCCGGCCGCGGTCGACCTCCTTGACCTGCTTGAGGACCTCGAGGTCGATGCCCTTCTCGTCGACAATGTAGCCCGACGAGTCCGAGCAGGCGATGACCGTGCCGCCGAGCTCGTGGATCTTCTCGATCGCGTAGATGGCGACGTTGCCCGACCCGGACACCGAGACCTTCTTGCCCTCGAACGACTGTCCGCGGGTCTTGAGCATCTCGTCGGTGAAGAAGACGGCACCGTACCCGGTCGCCTCCGTGCGGACCTGGGAGCCGCCCCAGGCCAGGCCCTTGCCGGTGAGCACGCCCGACTCGTAGCGGTTGGTGATCCGCTTGTACTGGCCGAACAGGTAGCCGATCTCGCGGCCACCGACGCCGATGTCACCGGCGGGGACGTCGGTGTACTCGCCGATGTGGCGGTACAGCTCGGTCATCAGCGACTGGCAGAAGCGCATGATCTCGCCGTCGGAACGACCCTTGGGGTCGAAGTCGGAGCCGCCCTTGCCGCCACCGATCGGCAGGCCGGTCAGCGAGTTCTTGAAGATCTGCTCGAAGCCGAGGAACTTGATGATGCCCAGGTAGACGCTGGGGTGGAACCGCATGCCGCCCTTGAAGGGGCCGAGCGCGGAGTTGAACTCGACGCGGAAGCCGCGGTTGATCTGGACCTTGCCGGCGTCGTCGACCCACGGCACGCGGAAGATGATCTGTCGCTCGGGCTCGCACAGTCGCTTGATGACCGCGGCGTCGGCGTATTCCGGGTGCTTGGTCAGCACCGGTCCGAGGCTGTCGAACACCTCGCGCACGGCCTGGTGGAATTCACGTTCCCCGGGATTGCGGCCCACGACCTCATCAAAGAGCTCGGTCAGCTTCGCTTCCATTAATCGACAACCTCCACCAGGCCTCCACGTTGAGACCCAACAATGAAACCCTCACAATCGCGAGGGTTCTGCTGAGCGCAAAAATGCCACATTGACGCCGGTCGTGCCAAATCGCACAAATCGGACACCGCCGTGGCCTGGGGGTTCATCCCAACGTCTCGGCCAGCCGGTCCAGGAACACCGCTTGGGCGGGGTTGAGCTTGTCGGCCGCATCGGCGGCGGTGAACCACTCGGCGCGATCGACCTCCGGGAACTCGCGCACCTGCCCCGACTTCGGCGGCCACACCATCTCGAAGGTGTTCGACACGACGGCCGCGGCGTCGAGGTCGCCGCGCAGCGCGAACGCGCGCACCACCTTGCCGCCGCGCTGCACCGCCTCACCGAGGTCGATCTCCGTGCCCTCCGGCGCAGGCGAACCGGTCTCCTCGCCGAACTCGCGCCGAGCGGCCGCGAGCGGGTCCTCGGCCGCCTCGTACTCCCCCTTCGGGATCGACCAGGCGCCGGCGTCCTTGCGGGCCCAGAACGGCCCACCGGGATGGACCAGCAACACCTCGAACCCGCCGGGATCGGCCGCCGCCCGGTAGAGCAGCAGTCCCGCACTGTGCGACGCCATCCGTCGATTATCCCCCGCCGGCGCCCATGAGAGACTGGACGCCATGACGACCTGGTCCGCCCCCACCGCGCCCGCCCCGGTGTCGGCGACCGTCGCACTCCCCGGCTCGAAGTCCATCACCAACCGCGCCCTGGTCCTCGCCGCGCTGGCCGACGGCCCGTCGACGGTCGACGGGACGCTGCGCAGCCGCGACACCGACCTGATGCTCCACGGCCTGGCCGCGATGGGCACCGGCATCGACATCGCCGACGACGACCCGACCCGGGTCACCGTGACGCCGCGGCCGCTGCACGCCGCGACTGTCGACTGCGGGCTCGCGGGCACCGTCATGCGCTTCCTCCCCCCGGTCGCCGCGCTGGCGACCGGCACCGTGGCCTTCGACGGCGACGAGCAGGCCCGCTCCCGACCGCTGGGCACCATCCTCGACGCGCTGCGCGACCTCGGCGCCGAGATCACCGGCGCCGCACTGCCGTTCACCGTCGCCGGCCGTGGCGCCGTGGCCGGCGGGGACGTCGTGATCGACGCGTCGGCGTCGTCGCAGTTCGTCTCCGGGTTGCTGCTGTCGGGCGCGCGCTTCGACTGCGGGGTGCGGGTCATCCACCGGGGCGATCCGGTGCCGTCGATGCCGCATGTCGAGATGACGCTGTCGATGCTGGCGGTGCACGGCGTCGACGTCGCCACCGATGTCCCCGACGAGTGGCGGGTCGCGCCGGGGCCGATCGCCGCGCACGACTGGGTGATCGAGCCCGACCTGTCCAACGCCTCCCCGTTCCTGGCCGCCGCCGCCGCGACGACGGGCACGGTGCGCGTCCCGCGCTGGCCGGCGGTCACCACCCAACCCGGTGCGCAGTTCGTCGACATCCTCGGCGACTTCGGCGCGCACGCCACCCTGGGCGCCGACGGCGTGCTGACCGTCGTCGGGACCGGCGAACTGCGCGGCATCGACGCCGACCTGCGCGCCGTGGGCGAGCTGACCCCGACGATCGCGGCGCTGTGCGCCCTGGCGACCGGCGAATCCCGACTGAGGGGCATCGGCCATCTGCGCGGGCACGAGACCGACCGCCTGGCGGCACTGGTCACCGAGATCAACCGGCTCGGCGGCGACGCGGTGGAACTCGACGACGGATTGCTGATCCGCCCGCGCCCGCTGCACGGCGGGGTGTGGGAGTCCTACGCCGACCACCGGATGGCGACCGCGGGCGCGGTGATCGGCCTGTGCGTGCCCGGCGTCGAGGTCGTCGACATCGCCACCACGGCCAAGACGATGCCCGATTTCCCCGGGATGTGGTCGGCCATGCTCGGCGCGGGGGTCACCGCCGAGTGAGCCGGGGGCGGACCACCGGGGGCTACGACGAATCCGACGTCCGGATTCGCCCGGGGAAGAGTTCGCGCCCGCGCACCAAGACCCGACCGGCCCACGCCGACGCGTCGGGCGCCATGGTCGTCTCGGTCGACCGGGGGCGCTGGGGCTGCGCGATCGAGGCCGACCCGGAGCGGGTCGTCGTGGCCATGCGGGCCCGGGAATTGGGCCGCACCCCCATCGTCGTCGGCGACCGGGTCGGCGTGGTCGGCGATGTGTCCGGCGACAAGGACACCCTCGCCCGGATCGTCCGCGTCGACGACCGCTCGTCGGTGTTGCGCCGCACCGCCGACGACACCGACCCGTATGAGCGCATCGTCGTCGCCAACGCCGACCAACTGCTCATCGTGACCGCGCTGGCCGACCCGCCGCCGCGGACCGGCTTCGTGGAGCGGGCCTTGGCCGCGGCCTACGTCGGCGGGCTAAGCCCGGTCTTGGCGCTCACCAAGTCCGACCTCGCCGACGGGTCGGCGTTCCGCGCGGCCTTCGACGGGTTGGACCTGCCGATTGTGTCCGCCGGGCGCGACGACGACCTCGACGGGTTGGGCGAACTCCTCGCCGGAAAGCTGACCGCGCTCATCGGACACTCCGGTGTCGGCAAGTCGACGATGGTGAATCGTCTTGTCCCCCAAGCAGATCGGGCCACCGGCGAGGTGTCCGGCGTCGGCAAGGGACGCCACACCTCGACCCAGTCGGTGGCGCTGCCGGTCCCGGGCATCCCCGGCACCTGGGTGGTCGACACCCCGGGGATCCGCTCCTTCGGGTTGGCCCACGTCTCCCCCGACGACGTGGTCAACGCCTTCGCCGATCTTCGCGAGGCCATCGAGGACTGCCCGCGCGGCTGCACCCACCTGGGCCCGCCGGCCGATCCGGAGTGCGCGCTGGACCTCCTCGAGGGCGCGGCGTCACGACGGGCCCAAGCCGTGCGCAACATCCTCGTCGCACTGCATTCCGGCGACCCGCATTCCAGTGACGCCGACGCGGAGAGCTGACCGCGGCTATCGCCAGGAGCGCCGGATCCGGCGGCGGCGCGAGCGGGCCAGGTCCCGCAGCGCGGTCTTGAGCCCCCGTTCGGCGGGCCGGCCGTCGAACCGGCGCTCGGACGCGGTTTCGGGCGCGTCGTCGACGGTGTCGCGCAGCAGTTGATCGGGCAGCGCGAGCTTGTTGATGGTCCGCAACGTCTGCATGTACTGGGTGAACAGCGAGCCGGTCGTATAGGGCAGGTCGTATTTCTCACACAGTTCCCGCACCCGGACCGAGATCTCGGCCAACCGGTTGCTCGGCAGGTCGGGATAGAGGTGGTGCTCGATCTGGTAGGACAGATTGCCGGACAGGAAGGCCATGACCGGACCGGTCTCGAAGTTGGCCGTCCCCAGCATCTGGCGCAGGTACCACGCGCCGGCCGTCTCCTCCTCCAGCGAGTCGACGGTGAACTTCTCCGCCCCGTCGGGGAAGTGTCCGCAGAAGATGACGACGTACGCCCACAGGTTGCGCACCACGTTGGCGGTCAAGTTGGCGGTGAGGGTGTGCTTGAAGTTCGGCCCGGTCAGCGCCGGGAAGAGCACGTAGTCCTTGGCGATCTGGCGCCCCGCCTTGCGCACGAACTCCCGGATCTGCGGGGCCGCCTCGGCTTTGGACTTCTCGCCCCGGGCGACCGCGCCCAATTCCAGGTCGTGGAGGGCGATCCCCCACTCGAAGGTCGCCGCGAGCAGCAGGTTGGCGAAGGGTTGGGCCAGCCAGCGCGGCTCCCAGGGCTGGTCACGGGTCACCCGCAGGGTCTTGTACCCGACGTCGTGGTCCATCCCGACGACGTTGGTGTACTTGTGGTGGATGAAGTTGTGCGAGTGCTTCCAATGGGGAGCGGCACACACCATGTCCCACTCCCACGTCGTGGAGTGGATCTCGGGATCGTTCATCCAATCCCACTGGCCGTGCATGACGTTGTGGCCGAGTTCCATGTTCTCGATGATCTTGGCCAACGCCAACGACCCGGTCCCCAGCCACCACAGGCCGCGCTTGTGGCTGCCCAGCAGCGCCACGCGCCCGACGATCTCCAGCGCCCGCTGGGCACGGATCGTGCGCCGCAGGTAGGCGACGTCGCGCGCGCCGAGGTCAGACTCGACCTCGCGGCGCAACGAGTCAAGCTCGGCGCCGAGCGCCTCGACGTCGGCGTCGCTCAGGTGCGCGTACTCGCGGATATCGGTGATTGCCATCGCGGTCTATTATGCGCGTCGTCGGGACGACATGCCCACCCGCGGGCCGATGGTCCTCACGCGGCCCGCGACGACCGTCCGGGGTCGGTCCCCGGGCCGGTCCGCAGCGCGGTGACGACCCGACGCGAGCGGCGGCGCTGCCGCATCCCGGCGATCGCCGAGCGGAGACCGCGACGGCGCCCGGTCACCGGATCCACCGTCGAGACCAGCGGCTTCGACGGGTCCTCGGACTTGAAGCGGCGCTCCGACGCGGTTTCGGGCGCGTCGTCGGCGGTGGCGATCAGGAACCGGTCGGGCAGCGACAGCTTGGCGATGGTCCGCCACGACTTCAGGTACTGCACCGGCAACGACCCCGTGGTGTAGGGCAGGTCGTACTTCTCGGCCAGCGCCTGGACCCGCTGCGCGATCTCGGGCAACCGGTTGCTCGGCAGGTCCGGGAACAGGTGGTGCTCGATCTGGTAGGACAGGTTCCCGGACATGAAGCCCAGGACCGGACCGGAGTGGAAGTTGGCGCTGCCGAGCATCTGGCGCAGGTACCACTGCCCCTGCGACTCGGTGTCCATGTCCTTCTTGGTGAACTTCTCGGCACCGTCGGGGAAGTGGCCGCAGAAGATGACCGCGTTGGTCCACAGGTTGCGGATGATGTTGGCGACGAGGTTGGCGCCGGCCGTGCGCCGCGCGGCCCGCGGCGAGCGGGTGACCGCACCGACGACGGCCGGGTACAGGATGTAGTCCTTGCCGACCTGTCGGCCGATCTTGGCGCCGACGTCGCGCAGGTCGGCGGAGAACTGCGCCTTGTCCTCGGGCGTGCGGCGCTTGCGGCCGAGCTCCAGGTGCTGGGCGGCCACGCCGTACTCGAAGAACAGCGCGAGGATCGTGTTGTAGACCAGGTTGCCCAGGTAGAACGGGCGCCACCGCTGGTCGCGGGTCACCCGGAGCAGGCCGTACCCCACGTCGTCGTCCATCCCCAAGACGTTGGTGTACTTGTGGTGGATGTAGTTGTGGGTGTGCTTCCAGTGCGCCGACGGGCCGGTGTTGTCCCACTCCCAGGTGGTGGAGTGGACCTCGGGATCGTTCATCCAATCCCACTGGCCGTGCATGACGTTGTGGCCCAGTTCCATGTTCTCGATGATCTTGGCGACGCCCAGCGTCGATGCCCCGGCCCACCACAGGCCCCGGCGGCTCCCGCCGGCGATCATCGCGCGCCCAGCGAGGTCGAGTCCGCGCTGCAGGCGGATGGTGTTGCGGATGTACCGGGCGTCGCGCTCGCCGCGGTCGGCCTCGATGTCGGCGCGGATCTGGTCCAGTTCCGCGGCCAACGCCTCGACGTCTGCATCGGTGAGATGGGCATACTCGGGGATGTCGGAGATTGCCATGTCCGTCCTAACCTACGGGTTCGTAACTTACGCAAGCGTAGGTTACGATTACGGAGGTTGTCCAGCCCCCAGTCACCCGGGCCGCCGCAGAAGGAGTACCCACGCATGAATTGGCGTGAACGATTCGAAGAGCCGGTGCGCGGCGTCAACGCGCGCCACCGCGCGTCGCAGTGGGTGCGCGCCGCCGCCGCCCGGATCACCACCCCCCTGCTGCCCGACGATTACCTGCACCTGGCCAACCCGCTGTGGTCGGCGCGCGAACTGCGCGGCCGAGTCGTCTCGGTGCGCCGCGAGACCGCGGACTCGGCGACCATCGAGATCAAACCCGGATGGGGCTTCTCCTTCGACTACCAGCCCGGGCAGTACCTCGGCATCGGCGTCGCCGTGGGCGGGCGCTGGATCTGGCGCTCCTACTCGCTCACCTCCGCACCGGACCTCGCCGAACAGCAGCAAACGGTCTCCATCACGGTCAAGGCGATGCCCGAGGGGTTCCTCTCCTCCCACCTGGTGACCGGGCTCAAGCCGGGCACCATCGTCCGCCTCGCCGCCCCCGCCGGCGAATTCGTCCTGCCCGAGCCGCTACCTGCCACCCTCCTCTTCCTCACCGCCGGCAGCGGCATCACCCCGATCATCTCGATGCTGCGAACGGTCGAGCACCGCGGCCAGCGCACCGACATCGTGCTGGTCCACTCCGCCCCCACCGCCGACGACGTCCTCTTCGCCGACGAGCTGGCCGGCTATGCCGACCGCGGGATCACCGTCCACCTCCACCAGACCCGCCGCGACGGCCGCCTCACCCCCGACGGGATCGGCGCCCTGTGCCCGGATTGGGCCCAGCGCGAGACCTGGGCGTGCGGTCCCGGCGGCTTCCTCGACCTGGTGTCCGGGATGTTCGACGACGCCGGCGTGCGCGACCACCTGCACCTCGAGCGCTTCGCCCTCGAACGCGGCGCCGCCGGTGAGCAGGGCGGGACGGTCTCGTTCACCCGCAGCGGCAAGACCGCGACGATCGACGGGGCGACCACGATCCTCGAGGCCGGTGAGGCGGCCGGCGTGCTCATGCCCTTCGGCTGCCGGATGGGGATCTGCCAGAGCTGTGTCGTCCCGGTCGAGGCCGGCGTCGTCCGCGACCTGCGCACCGGCGTCGAGCATGTGGCCGGCGAGCGCATCCAGACCTGTGTGTCCGCCGCGGCCGGCGACTGCTCGCTCGACGTCTGACCGTCATCCTCGCGCGCGCAGCTCCGTCGGGCTCGCATCGAACCAACGCCGGCAGGCGCGCGTCAACGTGCTCTGCTCGGTATAGCCGAGCTGCCGGGCCACCTGTGCGACCGACAAGTCCGACCCGACGAGCAACCGCTCGGCGATGTCGCGCCGGGTCTGGTCCACCAACTCCGCCAGGCTCGTCCCCTCGGCGGCGAGGCGCCGCTGCAGAGCCTTCGGATGCAGGTTGAACTGGCCGGCGACCAGATCGATGTTGAGCCTGCGGGTCGGGAGTAACTGCCGCAGGACGCTGCGGACCGAGCCCACAATCGCACGTTCCCGGTGTGCCATGACGTCGACGAGGTAGTTCATGGCCACCTGGTGGACCAGCGGGTCGCGCCCCAACGGCCGCTCCAGATCCGCTGCCCGAACGGTGAAGCCGGCGACCGGCTCATCAAATCGCGGCGAGCAGCCGAAGTAGTAGCGATACGACGACGGCAAGCCCAGCGCCGAATGCGGAAGGTGCACCGCCACCGGTCGATACGCGGTCCCCAGGAGGGTCCGGAAGACGCGAAGGGTGAGACCGAGTGCGAGCTCGATGGATTGGGCCTGCGGCGGCGCGGGATCCATCAGGAAGCTGTACTCGAATCGCGCCAGCCCATCGTCGGGGCCGGGCCCGACCTGGGCGAGAATCGCAGCGCTGTAGGTGTCCATATAGGTGTCGAAGATCCCCAGCGCCTCACCGACGGTGCCGGCGGTGCGGGCCGCGACGCCCACCGGTCCGAGGATGTCGATGCTCTGCAGATCGGCGAGTCGGCGACCGAAGTCCGCAACATCGAGAACCGCAGCCGCAGTCTCCACGGCCAACACGGCATTCCTACAGACAATGAACCGTTCGTGGTCCCCGACATCGCCGGGGTCGACACCGGCCGCCGCTAGTAGTGCTACGGCATCCCCGCCACAGTCGCCGACGAGCGTGTCGAAGCCGCTCAGACTCGAACCCCGGATCAGCAGCATGTCCCTCAAAGTAAAAACTCCGTCCAGCAGAGTCAAGACGCACCCGCCCTCGTCCGGCACAGTTGTATCCATCACCTACAAGGAGGACTCGATGAAGCGTGTTGGGATTGTCGCCACTCTCACCGCCGCGACCCTCGCCATCGCCGCCTGCCAAAGCGATGGTGAGCCGGCGGAGACCTCCGGAGCTCGGACACCCCTACAATTCCGCGAAATCGCCAAACAGGCCTACATCTATGGATTGCCGTTGGTCGACAGCTATCGCATCCAACACTCCTACTTCGCCGACAAGGCAAACCCGCAGTACAAAGGCGATTGGAACACACTGCACAGCATCGCCCGGGTCTTCACTCCGGCCGACACCACCGTTCAGACCCCCAACTCCGACACGCCGTACTCGTTCATCGGTGCCGATCTGCGCGCCGAGCCCCTCGTGCTGACCGTCCCCAAGATCGACGCGAACCGCTACTACTCGCTGCAGTTCATCGACGCCTACACCTACGACTACCACTACGTCGGCAGCCGCACCACCGGCAATGACGGTGGTAAGTATCTGCTGGCCGGTCCCGGCTGGAATGGCGAGAAGCCCGCGGGCATCGACGAGGTGATCCGGGCCGACACCGACTTCTCGTTGATCATCTACCGGACCCAACTGTTCGATCCAGCCGACCTGGACAACGTCAAGCGAATCCAGGCCGGGTACAAGGTGCAGCCGTTATCAGCCTTCACCGGCAAGCCGGCGGCCACGGCCCCGCCCGTCGACTTCATCACGCCGCTGACCGTCGAAGAGCAGCGAACCTCACCGAGGTTCTTCGAGATCCTTGGTTTCGTCCTCAAGTACGCCCCCGTGTTCCCCGACGAGAAGGCGCTGCGCGAGCGCTTCGCCTCCATCGGCATCGGACCCGACGGCGGATTCAACCCCGACACACTGAGTCCCGAACAGTTGCAGGCCGTCAAGGATGGCATGGCCGATGCCCTGGCCGAGTTGGCGACATTCCAGACCGACGAGCTCAACACCGGCAAGGTCACCTCCGCGGACCTGTTCGGCACGCACGCCGAACTCGGCGACAACTACCTCTACCGGATGGCCGGCTCGGTGCTCGGCATCTACGGCAACGTCGCAAAAGAAGCCCTCTACCCCGTTGTCGCCAACGATTCGACGAAAGCTCCACTGTCCGGCGCCCACTCCTACACCTTGCGCTTCGCCCCCGGCCAGCTGCCGCCGGTCCATTCGTTCTGGTCGATCACCATGTACCGGATGCCCCAGAGTCTGCTCGTGGCCAATCCGATCGACCGCTACCTGGTCAACTCGCCGATGCTGCCCGGCCTGATCAAGGATCCCGACGGAGGCGTCACGCTGCACGTGCAGAACCAGTCGCCCGGCAAGGACAAGGAGGCCAACTGGCTCCCCGCGCCCGAAGGCCCGTTCCAGATGATCCTGCGGTTGTACTGGCCGAAGAAGCCGGCCCTCGACGGTGAGTGGAAGACTCCACAGGCCGTGAAGCAGTGATCGGCGTGATCGGCGAAACGAGGGCCGTCCGTCGACTGCTGGTGGGCGCCCAGGCTGCGGCCCTCCTCTTACTCGGCACCGTCTCACCCTCGCACGCGCAATCGCGACACAGTGACGTCACCTGCTCCGATCAGATCATTCAGGGAGTCTTCCGCAACGTCACGGTCTCGCCGGGCCACTGGTGCCTCGTACAGCACTCGTTGGTCACCGGAAGCGTGACGTCGGTGCGCGCCTCGACGTTTGGGCTCATCACAAGCACCGTCCTCGGCAGTGTGGCCGTCACCCACACCACCCTGCATCCGAACAAGGCTGCCTTCTTCGGGCTGGGAACCGCAAATGGTATCTGCTCCTCGACGATCCGCGGTGACTTGACCATCACTGACAGCGGGCCGGATGCACCCTGGGACGTGTCGAGCACGAACTATCCGACGCTCGGGAATTTCTCGACGTGCGTATCGCAGATCTCGGTCGGCGGCAACCTCGACTTCCTGCGCAACCACTCTGCCGCCAACCAGGTTGCCGGCGCCGTCGTCGGCGGCAGTCTGACGTGCTTGGGGAATCGCGGCTTCGTCGGCGGAAAGATCCTTCCGGCCTATCCGAACAAGGTTGCTCGCACTGCGTCCGGACAGTGTGAACACAACTCCGTGGGCGCGCACAACACGACGAAGATCGTCCCGGGCGTCCCGCACTTCACGACGATTGTCGACCGGGGTGATCGCGTTCCCTCGCAGACGCAATGGTTGCAGCTCGTGGCGCAGAATTACCGCATTGATCCGCAGTGACCGGCTCTAAGTAGATCCAAGGCGGTGCGCCACCATCCTCCGCCCACAAGTGGGCAAGCTGCATGCGTCGTTGGACGCAGCTGCACTACAACAATTCCAGCAGGAACGGCAGCTCCTGGGTGGCGTACCAACCCAGGTCGAAATCTTCGGCATCGCCGATCGCAAGTTCCGCATCGAGATCGCCCAGGTCGGCCGCGTCCACCGCGGCCACCGCGGCCCGCACCGCGGCTTCGGCGTCGGCCCCGTCGACATGCACCGCGGCGATCGCCGACCGCGGCACCACACCGGTCACCTTGACCACCGCGGCGTCCAGATCCGGCCGCAGCGCCACCTGCTCGACGTCGGCGGCCACCACGACGCGCCGCGGCGGTAGCGACGCCCCGTCGTGCTCCTCGTCGGTCTCGGGTTCGTCCGCGCCGAGCAACCGCAGGCTCGCCCGGGCGGCTTCACGAAGCGCCGCCTCGGCGAGTTCCTCGTCGTCGCCGGCGGTGTACGCCTCCCGCAGGGCCGGGGTCAGCGCGAAGGCCGTACCGCCCACCGGCGTGAATTCGCCTGTCTCATTGAGCGATTGCAGCATCGCGAGCGTTGCCGGCAGGTAGACCCGCACGTCATCGACCTCCCTCGGCGTCGGTGATCTCATCGAAGGCGTCGTGGGTGTAGTCGACGAGGGCGGGCAGGTCCGACATCACGCCGCGGTCGCCGAGGTAGGCGAACTCGATGTGGTCGGCATAGGTCATCACGGCGATGGCCAACGCCCGGTTGGCCAGCAGCGCCGGGATCCCGAACAGCTCCCGCACCGGCACGCCGCGCACCCACCGCTGTCCGATCGGCGTCGCCACCACGGCGATCGGCAGGTTGTAGGTGTGCCGGTTCCAACTGGTGAAGAACCGCGCGGCCGCGTCGCCGAACGGGACCACACCCAAATCCGGCAGCAGCGGACTGACCCGCGTGGTCTGCCGCGACGCGGACTGCGCGTTGCGCGTCGCCAGCCCGGCGACCTGCGCCAGGACCACCGTCGGATTCGCCTCGCCGACCGGCAGATCGGTGACGAACCCCGGCCCGTCCTCCCCGAACCAACCGTCGCGCGGCCGCCCGGTTCCGGAATCGGCCTCGTCGTCGGCGGGACGCGAACCGATCGGCAGGACCACGCGCACGGTCGCCCCGGCACCGAGGGTGTCGGTGAACGAGAGCATCCAGCGGCGCAACACCCCGGTGACGACGGCCAGTTCCACATCGCGCTGGCCGCAGCGGTACTGCTCGGCGACCCGGGCGGCCTCGGCGACCGGGATCGACGCGACGGCGAAGCTGCGCGTCGACGTCGTGGCCTGGTTCAACCGGCTGGGCGGCGCCGAATTGGTGACCTGCGAGATCGCCTCGGTGGCCCGGCTGGCCGTCGACGTCACCAGGTCGCGCAACCCGCCGACGGGTCCGTTCCCGACGATGCTCTCCACGAGTTCCCCGGGCCGGGCCAACCCCTCGGCGATCGCATCCACCGCGAGTTGGGCCTGGCTCGGCGCCCGCGTCGGCAACCAGATGTCCTCGGCGGGCTCGCCGAACTCCGGTTCGGCGTCGAGCAGCAATCCCGACAGCTCCGGGGAATCGGGGCCCAGGACGCACCGGTGCGTCTTGGTCAGGATGGCCATCGCCCCGTCGGCCAGCCCTTCGATCAGATACATCTCCCACAACGGGCGCTGCGGGTCCAGCGGCCGCGACAGGATCCGGCCGACGAGGTCCTGCAGTTGCTCGGTGGCACCCGGCCGCGGCAGCCCGGCCCGTCGGACGTGGAAGTTGATGTCGAAGTCCGGGTCGTCGACCCAGACCGGGCGCGCCAAACCGAGGACGACCGGCTTGACGAGTTGCCGGTAGCGCGGCGCGAGCTGGATGCGACCCTCGATCAGCGACACCAACGACTGGTAGTCCAACCCGGGCTCGGCGCCGTCGGCGGTGGGATCGACGATGATGAGCGCGCCGACATGCACGGTCGAGGAGCCCTCGTCGAGGAAGTAATACATCGCTTCGCGCGGAGTAAGCCGGTTCACCATGATGACGCGATCCTATCGGCCCGACACGCAATCAGAGGCGAGCATCATCAGCCCAACATCAAGCCCTGCACCTGCCAGGCCGGCACCCCGCCACCGGCCCGGCCCCGCCGGCGCGGTCCGCGCGGGGGCACACCCATGCGGCCGGCGAAGGCGCGGACCCGGTCGCCGCAGGTGTAGCTGCCGAAAAACTCGGCCGCGCCGTCGACCCCGAGTTGGATGTGCACCCGCCGCAGCCGCAGGCCCGGAGCCGAGGACCCGGGCAGCGCGCGTGATTCGTGGCGCGCCTTGCCGCGCGCGATCACATGGTCGGCCACCGGCGCGGCGACGAACGGGTCCAGTGCGCCGACGGGCCGCCGACGGTCGATCACCTCGAGCACCACCGTCATCGCCGCGACGGCGAACGCGCGGGCCGAGGCCAACTGCGCCGCCGGCGGACCGGGCGCCGGGGTCCGGTCCGCGACGGCCCGGGTGGCCGCGACCGGATCGTCGGCGCGACGGTCCGCTGCCGTCTCCTCAACCGGGACCGGTGCGGTGCACCCGCATTCCACCGCCCAGCGTCCCGGGTGTTCGAACCTGGGCGCGGGCCGGACCACGACGCGACTGGTCTCCATATAACTGGGACGCAGCGCAACGCCGTTCGGTTCCCTGCGATCCGAAATACCGTCGATTCAGCGGCGGCGCTTGGCCTTCTTCGACGCGGGCTTGCCGCGCTTGGGGCGCCGGTTGGAGCGGCGGCCCGCGGAATCCACCGCATCCCCGTCCTCGGCCGGCTCCTCGTCGAAGGCCGCGGCCGATCCGCTCTCATCCGGGCCGGTGAAGACCATCGGCGTCTCGGCCGGCTGGCCGGGGACGCCGCGCGCCCGCAAACCGGCCGGGATCTTGGACTCGTCGGCCGAGTCGGCGACCGGCCCGGTCGGGAGTTCGGGGCCCGGATCGTAGGCCGGTTCGGTCTCGACCTGGGCGTTGAAGAGGAAGCCCAGCGCCTCCTCCTTGATGCCGTCGAGCATGCCGTGGAACATGTCGAAACCCTCGCGCTGGTACTCGACCACCGGATCGGCCTGGGCCATCGAGCGCAGGTAGATGCCTTCGCGCAGGTAGTCCATCTCGTAGAGGTGGTCGCGCCACTTCCGGTCGATCACCGAGAGGAGGATGCTGCGCTCGAGCTGGCGCATCGCCCCCTCGCCGGCCAACGCATCGATCTCGTCCTCGCGCTTCGCGTAGGCCTGGTGCGCGTCGGCGACGAGAACCTCCCGCAACTCCTCTGCGGCAACGTCGTCGCGCTCGCCGAACTCGTTCTCCCCCAACAGCTGTTGCGGGGACAGCGCGATCGGGTAGAGCGACCGCAGCGCGTTCCACAACTCCTCGACGTCCCAGTCCTCGGCATAGCCCTCGGCGGTCGCACCGTCGACGTAGGCGCCGACGACGTCGTCGATGAACTGCTCGACCTGCTCGTGGTGGTCCTCGCCGGCGAGGATCGTCGAACGTTCGCGGTAGATGACCTTGCGCTGCTCGTTCATCACCTCGTCGTACTTGAGGACGTTCTTGCGGACCTCGAAGTTCTGCTGCTCGACCTGCGTCTGCGCCGACCGGATGGCCTTGGTGACCATCTTCGCCTCGATCGGCACGTCGTCGGGCAGGTTGACGCGGTTCATGATGACTTCCAGCGCCGCGCCGTTGAACCGGCGCATGAGCTCGTCGCCCAGCGACAGGTAGAACCGCGATTCGCCGGGGTCACCCTGACGACCCGAGCGGCCGCGCAGCTGGTTGTCGATCCGGCGCGACTCGTGGCGCTCGGTGCCCAGCACGTACAGCCCGCCCGCCTCGCGCACCTCGTCGGCCTCGGACTCGGCGTTCTCGCGGGCGATCGTGATCGCCTCGTCCCACGCCGCCTCGTACTCCTCGGGCGTGTGCACCGGGTCGAGTCCGGCCTTGCGCAGGCGCGAATCGGCGATGATGTCGGCGTTGCCGCCCAGGACGACGTCGGTACCGCGGCCGGCCATGTTCGTCGCGACCGTGACCGCGCCGACGCGGCCGGCCTCGGCGATGATCTGCGCCTCCTGCTCGTGGTACTTCGCGTTCAGCACCGTGTGCGGGATGCCGCGCCGCTCGAGTTGGCGGGAGAGGTATTCCGAGCGCTCGACGCTGGTGGTACCGATCAGGACCGGCTGGCCCTTCTCGTGCCGCTCGGCGACGTCGTCGACGACCGCGTCGAACTTGGCTTCCTCGGTCTTGTAGATCAGGTCGGTCTGATCCTTGCGGATCATCGGCTTGTTGGTCGGGATCGGCAGCACGCCCAGCTTGTAGATCTGGTCGAACTCGGCGGCCTCGGTCTCGGCCGTACCGGTCATCCCGGCCAGCTTCTCGTACATGCGGAAGTAGTTCTGCAGGGTGATGGTGGCCAGGGTCTGGTTCTCCGCCTGGATCTCCACGCCCTCCTTGGCCTCAATCGCCTGGTGCAGGCCCTCGTTGAAGCGCCGGCCGTCGAGCACGCGGCCGGTGAACTCGTCGACGATGACCACTTCGCCGTTGCGGACGATGTAGTCCTTGTCGCGGTGGAAGAGTTCCTTGACCTTGATCGCGTTGTTCAAGTACCCGACGAGCTGCGAGTTGGCCGCGTCGTAGAGGTTCTCGATACCCAGCTGGTCCTCGACGAAGCTGACGCCGTCCTCGTGGACGCCGATGGTCTTCTTCTTGATGTCGACCTCGTAGTGGACGTCCTTCTTCATCAGCGGCGCGAGACGGGCGAACTCAACGTACCACTTGCTCGACGAGTCGGCCGGGCCGGAGATGATCAGCGGGGTGCGCGCCTCGTCGATGAGGATCGAGTCGACCTCGTCGACGATCGCGAAGAAGTGGCCGCGCTGCACCTGCTGCTCGAGGGCGTGCGCCATGTTGTCGCGCAGGTAGTCGAAGCCGAACTCGTTGTTGGTGCCGTAGGTGATGTCGGCGTCGTAGGCGCGTTTGCGGGCCTCCGGCGACATGGCCGAGAGGATCACGTCGGTCTCCAGGCCCAGGAAGCGGTGGACGCGGCCCATCCACTCGGAGTCGCGCTTGGCGAGGTAGTCGTTGACGGTGACCACGTGCACGCCCTTGCCGGCGATCGCGTTGAGGTAGGCCGGCAGCACACAGGTCAGGGTCTTGCCCTCACCGGTCTTCATCTCGGCGATGTTGCCGAAGTGCAGTGCCGCGCCGCCCATGATCTGGACGTGGAAGTGCTTCTGGTCCAGGACGCGCCAGGCCGCTTCGCGGGCCACCGCAAACGCCTCCGGCAGCAGTTCGTCGAGGGTCTCGCCGTCGGCGAACCGCTCTCGGAACTCGTCGGTCTTGGCGCGCAGTTCGTCGTCGGTGAGCGCGGCGGTCTCGTCTTCGAGAGCTTCGACGTGACCGGCGATCACGTCGAGTCGCTTGACCATCCGGCCTTCGCCGACGCGGAGCAGCTTGTTCAGCACTGGCAATCCCTTGTGTGTAACCGTGAGTGTCTGGCCCGATCGGCGCCCCCGGACCCGGGGGCACTCACACCGAACCCTCTGACATGGTACGGAACAACAGGGACGCGTGCGCCAGCACGTCGGTTAGAGCGGCGCCGCCGGAGCGGCGCCCCTCGTCACACCAACCGGAGCAGGCCGTAGTCGAACGCGTGCCGGCGATAGACGACCGACGGGCGGTCGGTCTCCTTGTCGAGGAACAGGAAGAAGTCGTGCCCGACGAGTTCCATCTCGTACAGCGCGTCATCAACGGTCATCGGCTCGCCCGGGTGTTCCTTGACGCGGACGATCTGCCCCGGCTCGTGGTCGTCCACCGCGTACCGGTCCACGTCCGCCTCGGCCACCGAATCCGCCGCACTGCCGGCCAGGTCGCCCGCACCGGTGGCGGTCGCCTCGGCCAGCGACGTCGGTGTCCGCAGTCCGTAATGGACCTCGCGGCGCGTCTTGGTCCGCCGCAGCCGTGACTCCATCCGGTCCAGCGCCAACTCCAGTGCGGCGTAGAAGTTCTCCCCGCCGGCCTGCGCGCGGACCACCGGCCCCTTGCCGGTGGCGGTGATCTCCACCTGCTGGCACGCCTTGGACTGGCGCCGGTTGCGCTCGTGGTAAAGCTGCACGTCGAACCGGAAGATGGCCGGGTTGAGCCGCTCCAGCCGGGCCAGTTTGTCCCGCACGTACACCTGGTAGTGCTCGGGAATCTCGACGTTGCGCCCGGAGAAGTTCACCGCCGCGTTCGGTTCGGCCGGCTCTGCCGAAATGACCGTGCCCGGCGGGCGGGTGAAGGCGGCCTCGGCGTCGAACGGTTGCTCCCCCTCGCGCCGGGTGACCTTCGGCTCGCGCTGACCTTTGCGGTGAATGACGGACGACATACAACTTCCTCCTACTGGCGGAACAACTCGAACGATCTAGCTATGCCAGCCGGGCGGCTGGCACCGAAGTGTCAGCGGCCTCACCTCCCAGGTAGCGCCTCCGTGTGCGGGGCGGGGATGTTGATCTCGACCGTAGTCGCCTCCCCGTCGGCCTGCCAGGTTTTGCCCCACTGAACGCGCCCGCAATGGTGTGATTGTGATCATCGGCCGACGAGGGGGGCTCGGGTGGAGGGGTCGACCCATCGATTCACGCCCGCCGAGCTGGCACGCGCGCTGGCCGATCTGGTCGCCCCCGTGGTCTGCGGCGGCTGCGGCACCCCCGAGACGCCGTGGTGCCCGCGCTGCGCGCGCAGCCTCGCCGACGTCCCGCGCCTCGTCGAGCCGGCGACCCCCGTCGCGGCCGCCGTCTGGGTCTTGGGCCCCTACCGCGGCCCGCTGCGCGCCGCGATCATCGCCGTCAAGGAACACGGGCGCCGCGACCTCGTCGACCCGATCGGACACTCCCTGGCGCGTGCCGCGGTCACCCTCTTCCGGTGGCGGGAACTGCCCGACGCGCCGCGCCTCGTCCTGGTCCCCGCACCCACGCGCGCCGTCGCGGCCCGCCGACGCGGAGGCGATCCGGTGACGGCGTACGCGCGCGCCGCCGCGCGCCGCCTGGGCTCGCGGGTGGTCGTCGCACCGGTGTTGCACACCGGCGGCTGGGTGCGCGACTCGGCCGGCCTCGATGCCGGCGCCCGCCGGGCGAACCTCCACGGCTCGATCCGGTGCGACACCAATCACCTACGGTCGCTGGAACTTTCGCCCGACGACGTCGTCGTGCTCCTCGACGACGTCGTCACCACCGGGAGCACCGCGGCCGAATCGGTGCGAATCCTCGCCCGCCGCGGCGTGCCGGTGGCGGTGGTCCTCGCGATCGCGGCCGCCGACTGAGGCGCCGCCGTACCCAACGTCCCGGGTCAGTAGAACTAGGGCAGCACCGGGATGATGTCGGCCCCCTTGGCGGCCGGCACATCGGCCCACGTCTGGTCGCGGTTACCCGAACTGGTCGTCAAAACCAGCACCCCGCGGGTGTCGGCCACGTAGGTGGAGGACAGGTTCGCCGCCACGGCGTGCACCGGCGGTGCCAAGTTCCCCGACCCCAGGCCCGCCGCGGGCAAACCCGACACCGGCACCTGGGTGACCGGGGACTCGGTGGCATCACGGGCCACGACGAGCGTCGTCGGCGACGCCCAATCCAGCGCGACGGCGCGGTTGCCGATGTTGTACGCCGCGAACCGCGGATGGGCGAGGGCCACCTGGCCGTCCTCCCGCTCGTCGATGATGGCGAACAGCACCTGCCCGGCGACGATCAGCGCCGCGCGGACCCCGTCGGGCGAGACCTGGAGGTCGGTGATCGGGCCGTGCGCCACCGCCGACAACGCGGCGGTGTCGGCGACCGCGGTGCGCACCCCGTCGGCGATCGACCAGCGGGTCGGTTTGCCGTCGACCACCGCCCACACCGAGTTGGCGGCGCCGAAACTCGGCCGGGTGATCGTCGCCCCCGAGGTGAGGGTCTGCATGTCCCCGCCGAACGCGCCGGTCACCAGTTGCGTCCGGGCCGGTCCGGGCGCCGGTGTCGGTGCGGCCGGCGGAGCACCGGGGGCCGGGGTGGGCGTGGTGCCGGCCGGACGGACCATGCGCACGGCCGCGACGCGGGTGCGGTCCGCGCTCAGACCGGCCGACGCGACCTGGTTCCCGTCGTTGAGGTCGCCCCGGACCGGATCGAGCCGCCCGTCGACGACGTCGTTGAGCCGGCCGCCGCTGATCACCGCCAGCCGATCCGCTTGACCCGACGTCCCGGTCGGCGAATAGCGTTCGACGTCGGCGAGACGCAGGCCGTCGGGATGGTCGGGCAGCAACGGCGCCCCGTCGAGGGTGATCGCGTACGGCGCGGGGGCGTCCACACTGCTCAGCGTCCACACCAGTTGCGCGGCCAGCAGCGACCGCTCCGGGGCCGACGGCGTGCCCGCGTTCCGCAGGTCGATCTGGACCCCGCCGCCGTGGCGTTGGGTCACCGGCCCCAACTCCGCCGTCGCCGGTATCGCCGACGCGGTGGCGGAGGCCAGGTCGAGGCTGGGACCGGCGAGCAGCCGGGCCGCCACCGAGGCCGCTCCGGTCTGGCCGATGTAGAACCACCGCGGATCGCCGATCAGCCGGGACCGGCCGCGGTCGGTGAAGTAGAGCGTCACCAACCGATAGGTCGCCTCGAACTGGGTGCGGTCGATCATGACCCCGGGCGCCAGCGGGCCGTCGATGCGCCAACCCACCGGCGTCCGGGTGAGTCGGAACGTCGTCTCGATCCGCCCCGTGGCGGGGAGCAACTGTCCGTTGACCTTCATCGTCGCGGTGTTGTCCCCGGTGACGCGGACCGTCGCGGCGGTGTCGGTGCGCGAATCGATCAGCACGTTCACGTTGCTCAGCACGGCGGCGTCGCCCCGGTCGTCCCACCTCGCCCCGTTCTCCGTCGTCAGGAAGGCCCGCGCCGCCGAATGCGCCGCGCTGGGGTCGGCGGTCGCCTTGAGGAAGCCGTAGACCAGGGCCTCGGGGTCCATGGCGGCAGTCGGCTTGGGCAGCGGCTTGGCGTCGGGGCGGCGTTCGAAGCTCTTCAACGGTTGCGGGGGCGAGTCATTGGGGATCGCCACACACCCGCTCAGGGCGAGGCCGATCGTCGCCGCGATGGCCATCACCAGTACCCGGCGCCGGTGTCCGGCGACCATCCGCCGGCCCGCAGTCACCGGCCGTCCCCCGTCGTCGGCCCCGACGTCCGGACGTCGACCGGGCGCAACGGCAACGGGCTGCCCAGGAGCTTGTGCCCCCGCTTGAGCGGCAGGGTGAGGCGGAAGTTCGCCCCCTGCCCCGGTTCTCCCCACGCCTCCAACCGCCCGGCGTGCAGGTGGGCGTCCTCGACGCTGATCGCCAATCCGAGCCCGGTGCCGCCGGAACGCCGGTAGCGCGACGGGTCCGAGCGCCAGAACCGGTTGAACACCAACTTCTCCTCTCCGGGGCGCAACCCGACTCCGCGGTCGCGGACGGTGACCGCCACCGCATCGCCGTCGGTCCGCATCGTCAGTGTGACAGGGCGCTGCTCGGAGTGGTCGATCGCGTTGGCGAGCAGGTTGCGCAAGATGCGCTCGACGCGGCGCGGGTCGATCTCGGCCACCACCGGCTCCGCCGGGAGGTCGATGACCAGTTCGGTCCCGGTCTCGTCGGCGAGGTGGCGCACGGTCTGCAGCGCAGCATCGATGGGAATCGTCATCGGCATCTGCTCGGCCGCGAGTTCGGCCATGCCCGCGTCGTGGCGGGAGATCTCCAGCAGTTCGGTGAGGAGGGTCTCGAACCGGTCGAGCTCCTTGTCGAGCAGCTCGACCGAGCGTTTGCGCACCGGGTCGAGGTCGTCGCGGCCCTCGTAGAGCAGGTCCGAAGCCATCCGCACGGTGGTCAGCGGGGTCCGCAACTCGTGGGAGACGTCGGAGGTGAACTGGCGCTGCAGGCCGCCGAACTCCTCGAGGTGGGTGATCTGCCGCTGCAGGCTCTCGGCCATGTCGTTGAACGCCATCGCCAGCCGCGCCATGTCATCCTCACCGCGCACCGGCATCCGCTCGGAGAGCCGGCCGCTGGCGAAGCGCACTGCCACCCGGGCCGCCGACCGCACCGGGAGCACGACCTGGCGCGACACCAACCAGGCGATCGCCGCCAACAACCCCAGGAGGACGACGCCGCCGGTGGCCAACGTCCGCAGCACCAGGGTGACCGTGTCCTCCTCGGCGCTCAACGGGAAGACCAGGTACAGCTCCAGTCCGGGGACCGCCGCATTCGTCGGGGTGCCGATCAACAGGGCGGCGGTGTTCGCCCCACCGGTCGTCTCCACCTTCGAATACTGGTAGGCGACCTGCCCGCTCTGAATCATCATGCGCAGGTTCTGCGGGATCGCGGCGACCGGTCCGACGCCGGTGTCGTCGGTGCTCGCGCCGGGGCTGCGCACGAGGAGCACCGTGTCGAAGGCGCCGACCGCGCGCGACCCGCTGCCCGATTCGCCGGTGTCGCGCTCGGTCAGCAGGGCACGGGTCTGGCGCAGCCGGGCGATCACCGGGGTACTGGGATCGGGACTGGCCAGGTCGCGCTCGACGACGACGCGGGCCCGGTCGATCTCCTCTTCCGCGGCACCCAGTTTGGCGTCGAGCAGGCTGTTGGTGATCTGCGACATCAGGACGAATCCCAAAATGAGCAGCACGACCAACGACAGTGCGAGGGTCGATACGACGATGCGCAGTTGGAGGGAGCGCCGCCAGACCCCGCCGAAGCGGTGGCCCAGGGTGGTCAGGGTTCGACGCAGCCGGACCGCGGCACTGTTGGGGCGGCGCGGACGGGAGGCGCGGCCCCGACCGGAACGCTCGGTCACGGCGGCCCGGCTTTGTAGCCGACACCCCTCACGGTCAGGACGATCTCCGGGTTCTCCGGATCCGTCTCCACCTTGGCGCGCAGCCGCTGCACGTGCACGTTCACCAGGCGCGTGTCAGCCGGGTGCCGGTAGCCCCACACCTGCTCGAGCAGGACGTCGCGGGTGAACACCTGGCGGGGCTTGCGCGCGAGCGCGACGAGGAGGTCGAACTCCAACGGGGTCAACGAGATCGGCTGTCCGTCGCGGGTCACCTTGTGCGCCGGCACGTCGATCTCCACCGGGCCGATCGACAGCATCTCGGCGGGCTCGTCGTCGGTGCGGCGCAGCCGGGCCCGGATGCGCGCCACCAGTTCCTTGGGCTTGAAGGGCTTGACCATGTAGTCGTCGGCGCCGGATTCAAGCCCCAGCACCACGTCGACCGTGTCGGACTTGGCGGTCAGCATCACGATCGGCACACCCGAGTCCTGGCGCAGCACGCGGCAGACGTCGATGCCGTTCATCCCCGGCAGCATCAAGTCGAGCAACACGAGGTCGGGTCGGATTTCACGCACCGCGGTCAGCGCCTGGGTCCCGTCGGCGACGTGGAACGGCTCGAAGCCCTCACCGCGAAGCACGATGGTCAGCATCTCCGCGAGAGCGGCATCGTCATCGACGACGAGGACACGTGGCTTCATGCGCTCCATAGTGACACTTCCGTGACCTTTTGGGCGGTATCGACGCGCCGGGCCGACGACGGCGCAACGCGCGCCATCACGTCTGCCCGGGCACCGCCGGACACGGCCGTGCGCACTCGGTAGGGTCGTGCACCGTGGCAACTTTCATCACCGTCGAGGGAATCGACGGAGCCGGGAAACGCACCCTCGTCGACGGGCTGCGCCGAGGGTGGGAGGCCGACGGGGTTCGCGTGGCCACCATCGCCTTTCCCCGCTACGGCGAATCCGTGCATGCCGATCTCAGCGCCGAGGCATTGCGCGGCTTCCACGGCGACGTCACCGACAGCGCGTACGCGATGGCGCTGCTTTTCGCCCTCGACCGGCGGGAGGCGGCACCGGCGCTGCGCTCGCTGATCGCCGAGAACGACGTCGTCGTCGCCGACCGCTACGTCGCCTCCAACGCCGCCTACACCGCGGCGCGCGTTGCCGAGCGGTCGACGGGTGCGGCGGTCGCCGCCACCGAGTGGGTGCGCGCGCTGGAGTTCGACCGCTTCGACCTGCCGGTCCCCGACTGGCAACTGTTTCTCGGCGTGCCGGTCGAGGTGGCCGCGCAGCGGGCCGTCGACCGGGCCGAGACCGATGCCGGCCGCGACCGCGACCGCTACGAGCGCGACGCGGCGTTGCAGGCGCGCGTCGACGAGGCCTATCGAGGCCTCGCCGCTGCGCAGTGGGTGTCGCCGTGGCGGGTGCTCAGCGGCGACCCGGTGCCGGGTCTGGCCGCCGAACTCCTCGCCTAACCGCCGACTGGGCCCCGTTTCCCGTCGACTGGGCCCTCATCTTCGCCGACTGGGCCCCGTTTTCCGTCGACTGGGCCCTCATCTTCGTCGACTGGGCCCTCATCTCCGCCGACTGGGCCCTGAACCTCAGTAGCGGTAGTGCTCCGGCTTGTACGGGCCCTCGACGTCGACGCCGATGTACTCGGCCTGTTCCTTCGACAGCTTCGTCAACGAGCCGCCAAGGGCCTCGACGTGGATCCGGGCAACCTTCTCGTCGAGGTGCTTGGGCAGGCGGTAGACCTCGTTGTCGTACTCGTCGTTCTTCGTCCACAGTTCGATCTGCGCGATCACCTGGTTGGAGAAGCTGTTGCTCATGACGAACGACGGGTGGCCGGTGGCGTTGCCCAGGTTCAGCAGGCGACCCTCGCTGAGGACGATGATGCTGTGCCCATCCGGGAAGACCCACTGGTCGACCTGCGGCTTGACGGTGATCCGGGTCATCCCGGCGGCGCTCTCGAGCCCGGCCATGTCGATCTCGTTGTCGAAGTGGCCGATGTTGCCCAAGATCGCCTGGTTCTTCATCTTCTGCATATGCGCGAAGGTGATGATGCCCAGGTTCCCGGTCGCCGTGACGACGATGTCGGCGTCGGCGATCGCCTCGTCGACGGTCACCACGTCGAAGCCGTCCATCAGCGCCTGCAGCGCGTTGATCGGGTCGATCTCAGTGACCTGGACGCGCCCGCCCTGGCCGGCCAGCGACTCGGCACAGCCCTTGCCGACGTCGCCGTACCCGCAGATCAGGATCTTCTTGCCGCCGATGAGGACATCGGTGCCGCGGTTGATTCCGTCGATGAGCGAGTGGCGCGTGCCGTACTTGTTGTCGAACTTGCTCTTGGTGACCGAGTCGTTGACGTTGATCGCCGGGAACGCCAGGTCGCCGGCCGCGGCGAACTGGTAGAGGCGCAGCACGCCGGTCGTGGTCTCCTCGGTGACGCCCTTGACCGACTCCGCAATGGCGGTCCACTTGCCCTTGTCCTGTTCGAAGCGCGAACGCAGCAGATCCAGGAACACCTTGTACTCGGCCGAGTGGTCGTCGTCGGTCGGCGGGACCACCCCGGCCTTCTCGAACTCGGCGCCGCGCAGCACGAGCATCGTCGCGTCACCGCCGTCGTCGAGGATCATGTTGGCCAATACCGGTTCGACATCAGCAGTACCAGATTCGCCCCGCTCGCTCGCGCTCCCGGCGGCGGACGGCCAGGTGAGCATCTGCTCGACACACCACCAGTACTCCTCGAGCGTCTCGCCCTTCCAGGCGAACACCGGGACACCCTTCGGCTCGTCGGCGGTGCCGTGCGGACCGACGACGACAGCCGCCGCCGCGTGATCCTGGGTGGAGAAGATGTTGCAGGAGGCCCAGCGGACCTCCGCACCGAGCGCCACCAGGGTCTCGATCAGCACCGCCGTCTGCACGGTCATGTGCAGCGACCCGGAGATGCGGGCCCCCTTGAGCGGTTCGACGTCGGCGTATTCGCGACGCAACTCCATCAAGCCGGGCATCTCGTGCTCGGCAAGCTCGATCTCCTTGCGGCCGAAGTCTGCTTCGCCGAGATCGGCGACCTTGAAGTCGATTCCATTGCGATTGTCGGCGGTCGGAATGGCCTTGGACACGAGGCTCATCTACTCCCCTAGTCGGTTCCGCGGACGCGTGTCGTCCGCGGTCGGTGCACGGTCGCAGACCAGGCTATCCTGTCGGTCGTTCACTCGTGGGCGGCGGGCAGTTCACCGCGTTCACGCCGGGCCAGAACAGAGTTCCGCCGTCCGTAGAGGAAGTACACGGCCAGGCCCACCGCCATCCAGACAAGGAAGCGGACCCAGGTCTCGATCGACAGATTGATCATCAACCACAGGCAGGCCACGACCGCGGCGATCGGGACCGCCGGTACGAACGGCACGCGGAACCCTCGCGGCAGGTCCGGTCGCGTCCGGCGCAGGATGATGACGCCGATGCACACCAGCACGAACGCGAACAGTGTTCCGATGTTGACCATCTGTTCCAGCGCGAACATGTCGAAGAAGGCGGCGAGAAGTGCCGCGACGACCCCGACGATGATCGTCATGCGGACCGGCGTCCCCCGCGACCCGGTCTTCGCGAGTGCCTGTGGGAACAGCCCGTCGCGCGACATGGCGAAGCCGATCCGGATCTGCCCCAGCAGCAACACCATCACCACCGTCGTCAGACCCGCCAGCGCACCGATGTTGATCACCCATTCGGCCCAAGTGACGCCGTGTGCCTCGAAGGCGGTCGACAGTGTCGATTCGATCTTCTTGCCGTCGGGCCCCGTCCGGTCGGCGAGCTTGGTGTGTGGAACCATGCCGGAGAGGACGATCGAGACGCCGACGTAGAGCACCGTCACGATGGCCAACGACCCGAGGATCCCCCGCGGCATGTCCCGCGCGGGGTTGCGCGTCTCCTCCGCCGTCGTCGCGATGACGTCAAAGCCGATAAAGGCGAAGAACACCAGCGACGCGGCGGCCAGCAACCCGTACCAGCCGAAGTTGGAGCCGGTCGCCCCCGTCACCCAGGAGAAAACGGTTTGGTGGATCCCCTCGCCATGGTCCCCGCTTGTGGCCGGCGGGATGAACGGGTCGTAGTTCTTCGGTGAGATGTAGAAGGCTCCGACGATGATCACCAAGAGCACGACGCCGACCTTGATCGCGGTGATGACCAGCGACACGCGCGAGGAGAGTTTGGTCCCCAGCGCCAAGAGTGTGGTGAGCACGACGATGAGAAGAACTGCGCCCCAATCGAATCGGATCCCCCCGACGGTTACCGCGGCCGACCGACCGATGATCTCCCCGAGATAGAGCGACCACCCCTTCGCGACGACCGACGCGGCCAGCGCCAATTCGAGGATCAGGTCCCACCCGATGATCCACGCCACGAACTCCCCGAAGGTCGCATAGGAGAAGGTGTAGGCACTGCCGGCCACCGGCACCGTCGAGGCGAACTCGGCGTAGCACAGCGCAGCCAGGCCACACGTCACCGCGGCGAGGATGAAGGCGATCGACACCGCCGGCCCGGCGACGTTGCCGGCGGTCCGCGCGGTGAGGGTGAAGATGCCCGCGCCGATGACCACGGCGACGCCGAAGACCGTCAGATCCCAGGCACTGAGGTCCTTGCGGAGCTTGGTGTCCGGATCGTCGGTGTCGGCGATCGACTGCTCGATCGATTTGGTGCGCAGCAATGGGTTGCTCATCGTGCTCCGGTTCTCGGTCTTCGTGCTCGCTTTGCGAGTCGACGCTAGCGCACCATGCGGCGCAACTGCCGCAGATCGTGTGACGATCGCGTTACCGATGCGCCTCGGCGGAGTCGCCCGGCACCGCCTCGTCGGGGCGGTTCGCCCGGAGCACATGGATGAGATACACCACCCAGGCCACCAGCGATCCGACGACGAATCCGAGGATGGCGGAGAAGAACGAGTTGACCAACCAGCCGGCAAAGCCCCCGGCGAACGGAGCCGCATCGACGGTCTCCTCCTGCAGGTGGTGCACGAAGTCGTAGAGCGGGTCCCACCCGAGCTCGTGGATCCCGTTCAGGACGATATGGCCACCGACCCAGAGCATTGCGACGACTCCGACGTAGGACAGCACCGTCATCAGAGTCGGCATGGCGCGCACCAGGAATCGGCCGGTTCGCTGCGCGACCTGGCTCGACCGCTCCGCCAGGGCCAACCCGACGTCGTCCATCTTCACGATGACGGCAACAACGCCATAGACCAGCGCGGTGATCACCAGCGCAACGATCACCAACGCGCCGAGACGCAACCAGAAGCTCTCCTCGGCCACCTCCGACAACGCGATGACCATGATCTCCGCCGACAGGATGAAGTCGGTGCGCACCGCGCCGCCGACGAGCGACTTCTCCTGGTCGGCGCCGCCCTGCGCGGCCGGCATCTGCGCCTCGTCCTCGTGGTGGCCGGTGATCTTCTCCCAGATCTTCTCGGCGCCTTCGAAGCACAGATAGGTACCACCGATCATCAACAGCGGCGTCAGCGCCCAGGGCGCGAATTCGCTGAGGAGCATGATCGCCGGAAGGATGAAGACGATCTTGTTGCGTATAGATCCTCGGGCGATCTTCCCGATGATCGTGAGCTCACGGGCCGGCGAGATCCCCTGGACGTAACGCGGCGTCACCGCGGCGTCGTCGACGATCACGCCGACCGCCTTGGTACTCGCCTTGCCGGCAGCGGCGCCGATGTCATCGATGGACGCCGCGGTCAGTTTTGCCAGCATTGCGACATCGTCGAGGAGTGCGGCGAGTCCTCCGGCCATCAGGCGGGACCTTTCGTCGGTGATTGGAACTGCCACGAGCTTAAACGCCCGCCGGCCGACCGGCGCGGTGTCCACCGCCATGGCGCTCACCGATTCTCGGCGAGGGCCGCCACCGCCGCTGCGGCGATGACGGCCCCGCGATCACACGGCGAACGTGCGGCCAACCCTCATGTCGGTGTTGCCCATCGTCGACGACGCCTTGGACACCGCGCCGCTCAGGTTGTTCAACCGGTGCCTCGACTCCTCGAAGACCCGGTCCCATTGGGCCTGCGACTCTTGGTACGCCTGGGCGCCCTGGACCGATTGCCACTGCGATGCCAGCGCGGTGACCTGGGTACGCAACTGACCCGACAGTTGCTCGAGCCGGGCAAAGTTGCGGTTGAGGTCGCCGGTCAGCGTGTCGAGCGCGGCGAAATCGTACTGGATGACACTCATTCTTCTCTCCTTCTCTGGTGCCGAGACGCGTCAGACCGACAGCGACCCGGCGATGGTGGCGGCACCCGACTCGTCCTCGTCGCCGTAGCCGGCGAACGACGCGGTCAGTTTCGCCTTGATGTCTTCGAGCGCCAGATTCAGCTTGTTGGCGCTGGCGTTCCAGTCGGCGTGGGTCGTGTCATAGGCCCCCGACGCGCGCCCCTTCCAGGTCGTGGCCGCGTTCTGCGATGCCGTTTGAATGGCGCGGATGACCTGCTGCATCTCGTCGACGATCCCCGCCACCGACTTCGTCGACGCCATCGAGGCGGCGACGTCGAGATTGAGCCCTGCTCCGGGCATGGTGTTCCCCCTTCTTCTTGGTGTCGGATCACACGGCTGTGTGATCCGAGTCTGTGGTCGCGCCGATCTGGACGCGCACCGCATCGTGGGTGGCCAGTTCCGCCCAGGTCAACGGACCTTCGTCGGCCCGAACCACGGAACCGGTCGTGATCACCGGGGACTCGCTCGCCATGGTTGCCGCACCAGCGCGACCCCCGACGACGGGTGCCATCGGAGCAACCGGCCCCACGGACGCCGGCTTCGTCGGATCCGTGTCGGCGACCGGCTCCGCCCCGGGACCAGGCCCAATCCGGTTCGTCGGACCATCCGCTGCCTCCAGGCGAGGCACAGTCACGGCGGCCGGACGGAAGGCTCCCAAGACGCGTGGCGCTGCCAACAGGCCGGGAAGGCCCGCGGCCCTCGTCCCGGTAGGCGAGTATTGTGCGTGCTCCCCGCTGCCGCCCGTGCCCCGAACGAGCGTGGGCGGCCGGTCATGCCGGACCGGCGCCGTGGCCGCCGCAGTCGAATCGCGTTCGTAGTCGGCCATCACCTGCGCTGCGGCCGCCGCCAGGTCGCGCTCGGCGCGGTGGGTGCGGGCGAGTCCGCCGGTCATGACCGACGTCAGGCCGGCTCTGATCGCGTCGGCGACCGCGGCACGGATCTCGTCGACCACCGATGCCGCGGGCATCGCGACCCTCGCCGCTTCTGCCGCCGCGGCCGCGGCCCGGGTCAGGGCGGCTTGCGCTTCTGCCCGCCGGCCGAGTGTGTCGATCCAGCCGGGAAAACGGTCGAGGGCCCGCCGGGCGGCGCCGCCACTGGACGAGTCCCACACGTCGCGCAACTCGTGTCCGACCCGCTTCGCCTCGACGACGAGCCGGTCGAGTTCCCGCGCCAACTCGGTCCACGCCTCGACGGCCTCGGTCAGCGGTGCCGTCCCGGGTCCGGCCGCGAGGTCGGCCGACAATTGCTCCGCGGGCCGCGTGGACCAGTCGACCCCGGTGAATCCAGTCGCCCCCGGCATGGCCACCGCTCACCCCGTCGGCGCGACGGTGATGTCATCGGCGGCCCCTATCGCGCCCGCCTGTTCGCGCAACGCGGCGGCGAACGCCCGCGCTTCACGCGCCCCGTCGGCAAGGTCGCGCTCGATCTCGCGGGCCGCCCGCCCGACGGCATCGCTGACGGCGCGGCTCACCTCGTCGCGTCCCGACGGCGGCGGAGCCAACCCGGCCGTGACCATCGTGTGCAACCGACCGGCGATCTCCTCGATCCGCCCGGCCAACACCGCCATCCCGTCGGGGTCGGCGTGGAGGTTCGACGTCATGACAACAACTCCTCTCTAAGGGCAGCAAGCCGGTTGCTCGCCGCCGTCTCCGCGGGGTCAAGGTCGTCCGATGCCTCCACCGCAGGATCGGCACCGAAAACGGCTGGTGCGCAGGCTTTATCACAGTCACCGAGGACACCGACCGACTTCAAGGCGTCGGGTGATCCCGCGCCCACTCGTGCGACAGCGTGCGCCCCGCCCATCGCACCCGCCACCGGCGCCATGGCGCCGGCCGACCCGACCGGCGCCGGATGGGCGGCGCCCGGACCAGGCACGCTCACCGCGGCAGCGGGCTCAATATCGCCGACCATCGGAGTACGAGCCGCGTAGCGCGCGGTGACTTCCCGTGGATTGAGGCCGCCACCACCGAGACCGCCGATCTTGCCGAGACCCGCGCCTGCGGCACCCGCGGGCGCGACGCGCTGCTCCGGTGCCGGGCAGTGCTTCTCCCCGGCCGGCGGTTTGCCTTGGTGATCAGCGGCCGGCCGTCTCGTCGTCTGTTGTTGCCGCGCCGCGGCGGCCAGCGTCGAACCCAGGATCCCCGTCGCCGACTTGAGTGGAACGGCCAGCGTCTCGAGTGCTGTCGCCGCCACCATGAACGGCGATACCGCCCCGGTCGGTGCGCCACTGATCGGGACCGGGGCACCGTTTGTCGCCATCGTCGCCGTGGGTGCCAGAAGTTGCACCTTCGTCGCCGTGACAACCGCGACCCCTTCGGTCATACCGGCACTGATCGCGGCCAGCGCCGCAGCCTGCCCGGGCGGAGTCCAAATAAACGGCAACGCCGCCCCTACCAGACCCGCGGTCTTCACGATCACCGCCTGCAGCGCGGCGAGCCCGCCCGCGACGATGGTCGCCGCGGCACCGATGTCGACCGACATCGTCGCGCCCTGGCGCGCAACCATTCCCGACTCGACCGCTGTTCGCCCCATCTTGGCGGCCGCGCCGGTCGCCGCGGCGCCCGACCACACCTTGTCGACCGCTTTGAGCGCCGAGGTCGTGCCCGAAACGGTGAGGTCGAGCAACGACGACAGGCCGGTGAAAATCTTCGTCGGGTCTCCTGCTCCCGCGAGATCCCCGGTACCGAAGGCGCCGAGCAGGTCGGTGAGCGGCTTGAGCAGCGCCGACAGATCCAGCACCGGCAGCGGCGGTAGGCCGGGCAGCGGCGGCATTGGTGGTACGTGCGGGAGCGGTGGCAGACCCAACGACTGGAGCACCGCCGATACCGGGGTGTCGAGAACCGGTCCAAGTCCGCCCGCGCGTAACGCCCCTTCGACGGTCAGCCCGGCCGACGCCGATACCGCACCGGTGGCCTGCACCGGCCCCCCGTTCACCGCGCCACCTCGGCCGCACCGATCGCATCGGTCGCGGCCAAGGCTGCCGAACCGGCGAGCATCGATGCCGCCGTGCCCGCATGGACGGCCGCCAAACTGCCCACCGACGCCAGGTGGGCGGCCTGCGCCGAAGCGAACGCGGCAATGAACTCCTGTCCGATCAATCCGAACACCGCAACCATCGCCGCGGTATTCGCTGCCGCATCGACGCTGCCCGCGGTGGCCAGGGCGGTACCCATCGCGGCCGACGTCGCGGCCAACCCCTCGACCGCCTCGCCGACGATCATCACGCCGCTCATCGGTTGTCCGCCGCGCCGAGCTCGGACTGGAACTCTTCGGTGATCGCCGCGCGCCGCGCGAACGCGCGCTGGGCGGCGATCAGCGCCGTCGAGGCGATCAGGTCGCCGAGTTCGCTGGCACCGAGGCGGAGCGAGGCGGGATCGAGGCGCAACCCGACCAGTCCGCCCGCGCCGTTGACAGTCGCAGTGACCAAGTTCCGCGGGTCGGCGGCCTGCGCGCGGATCGCCTCGTAGTCATCGTTCAGGTCGGCCATCCGCCCGACGGCGGCGGTGGCGGCGGCGAGCATCTCGTCGAGCTCTGGATTCGCCATGGTCACCTCAGCCACGAACCGGAGCCGCAGGCCGCCGCGTCCTCGGCGGATTGTGCGCGGGCCAGATCGTCAGCGGTGGACAACGACATGGCCGCGAGCACCTCGTCGTCGACCCCGGTCGCCGCCAAGTGCTCGCGCAACCGGACGCTCGCCGCGATCCGCCCCTCGTCGCACAGGGCCAGCACGCGTGCGGCCACCGCGTCGGCGCCCATCCCCAACGCCGCGTCGCTGATCCGGACGGCCACCGGCAATCCGTGTGCCGTGGTCGTCACGGTGATCGCCCCCGACCGCGAGCGCGTCGTGGTGCGGGAATCAATCCAATCCAGTACTCCGGTTTCCATGGCTCCTCCCCCGCGCGGCGTGTTTCGCCGCGTATGGGATTAGACGCAGCGGAGGCGCGAACGGTTCCATCGGGATCGTCGATGACCGAGCGGTGCGGGCTTGCGAGGCGCCCGCCCGTTGATCGTTTCGTATGTAAATACCGTGCTACATCCGCGATTCCGGCTACGCGCGAGTGCGCCGGTTGGGGTTGACTGGCTACACCAGGTCGACAGGAGGAGGTCTTCCGTGACCATCGACGCCATCCACGTCGGTGCCGCACCGCGCACCGACCAACCGCACCCGAGGATCCGCCTGCGGTTTCGAACGATCCACGGATACCGACGCGCCTACCGCATCGCGGGGAGTGGCCCGCCGGTTGTCCTCATCCACGGAATCGGCGACAACTCGTCGACGTGGGAACCGATCATGGCCCGGCTCGCCTCCGACTACACCGTCATCGCACCGGACCTCCTCGGGCACGGATTCTCCGACAAGCCGCGCGCCGACTACTCGATCGCCGCCTTCGCCAACGGCGTCCGAGACCTGCTGTGGGTCCTCGGCCATGAGCGGGTGACCGTTGTCGGCCACTCTCTCGGCGGCGGTGTCGCCATGCAGTTCTACTACCAATTCCCGTCGATGGTCTCGCGCCTGGCACTCGTCGCCGCCGGCGGCGTCAGCCGTGACGTGTCGCCCGCGTTGCGATTGGCCACACTCCCGGGGGCCAGTCAGGCGCTGGGTCTGCTCCGCCTGCCCGGGGCGATGACGGCGCTCGACACCACCACCCGGGCCCTGGCCGCGATCCCACCACTGCCCGGCCCGGCCAAATCCCTCTCGCCGGTCAACCATCTCCTGGACCGGTCCGACCTGATGCGGATCCTGCGCGATCTGAGTCCGCGGGATGCCCGCGCGGCCTTCGGCCGCACCCTTCGCGCGGTCGTCGACTGGCGGGGTCAGCACATCTCCATGCTGGACCGCAGCTATCTGACCTCCAGCATCCCGGTCCTCATCGCCTGGGGCACCGACGATCCGGTCATCCCGTATCGGCACGCCGAGTTGGCCCACGCCGCCATCGCCGGTTCAGTCTTGGAGAGCTTCGAGGGCTGCGGACACTTCCCGTTCCGCGACGAACCCGATCGATTCGCCGGCCTCGTCTCGCGTTTCATCGAAACGACGACGCCCGCGGTGTTCGATCCGTTCGAGTGGCGCGCCAAACTCCTCAACGGGGCCGATCCCGTCGGCGCGGGCGTGAGCAAACCCGTCAGCTTCGAGACCCGCACCGAGGTGTACGAGGCGATGGCACTCGAGAGCAGCGCAACGTAGCGAGGCCGGCGGGGCCCAGTCGACGAGAAAGAGGGCCCAGTCGGCGGGAATGAGGGCCCAGTCGGCGGTCAGCCGCAGCAGCCACCGGCACCGCCGACCTCGTCGGCGTCTCGGAGGTCCCGGGTCGTCGCGTTGCGGGCAGCCCACTCCTGCGGCGGCGGATAGTCGACACCGGTCAGGCACAGCCCGCGCGCCTGGGCGACGGGGACCTGGGCGCTGCGCGCCTTTTCCGCCAACAACCCGGCGCACCAGTCGACGTCGCGGCGCCCCTCTGCGACGGTGGCGACCGCACCGACCAGGGACCGGACCATCGACCAGCAGAAGGCGTCGGCACTGACCCGGCCGACCAGCACACCCTCGTCGTCGCGGCGCCAGGAGAAAACCTGGAGATCCCGGATGGTCGTCGAACCGGGTCGGAAGCGGCAGAAGGCCGCGAAGTCGTTCAACCCGATCAGCCGCGCGGACGCCTCGTTCAGCAATCCGACGTCGAGGGGGCGCGGCCAATCCGCCGTCGCGCGGGCGCGAATCGGCTCCGGCCCGTGGGCGGCGTCGGCGAGCCGGTACTCGTAGTGGCGGCGCAACGCCGAGAACCGGGCGTCGAAGTCCGTGGAAACCTCGTCGACGCGCTTGACCCGGACGTCGTCGGGCAACATCTTGGCCAACCGCCGCACCAACGTCGACGGGTCCCCATGGATCGACCGGGTGTCCAATGCGCGGCGCTCCACGTCGACGTGGGCGACCTGCCCGGTGGCGTGCACGCCGGCATCGGTCCGGCCGGCGACGGTCAGCCGGACCTCGTGGCGCAGCACCGTCGACAACGTCTCGCTGAGCACCCCGGCCACGGTGCGGCGGTCGGGTTGGATCGCCCAGCCGTGGAAGTCGGTGCCGTCATACCCGATGGTCAGGCGCAGACGACAAACCCCGCCACCGGTCTCGGTGGCGGGGTTCGGTGTCATCGAGTCAGACAACGACGATCCCGATCGTCGTGCCGACTAGTCCTCGTCGCGCTGCGACGGGGGCAGCTGGTACCCGGCGGCCTCGGCGTCAGCGTCGGTCGCGAACCAGATCTCGGCCACGGTGCTGTCGAAGAACCGGCTGCCGGGACGGTGGTACAGCTTCGATTCGGCGTTGCCCTTGATCGGGAAGCCCTCGGGCTGCGAGCCGTCTTCCAGCGGCGCATGCGCACCGGCGGGCAGGTCGGCAGCAGCGGCCGGGGTGGTGTCGGCGGCCTCGTCGGCCTTCGCCTCGTCGGCAGCGGTGGCCTCGGCAACCTCGTCGGCCTTCTCCTCAGCCTTTTCCGCCTTGGCCGGCTTCTCGTCGGACTTCTTCGACGCGGCGACACGGTTGGCGCGGTTGGCCTCGGTGGTCACGGTCGACTCGCGGACGAGCTCGATCACGGCCATCGGGGCGTTGTCGCCCTTGCGCGGCAGCGTCTTGACGATGCGGGTGTAGCCGCCCGGACGGTCGGTGAACGACGGGCCGATCTCGGCGAACAGGACGTGCACGATGTCCTTGTCGCGGATGAACTTCAGCACCTGGCGGCGGTCGGCGAGGGTGCCGGCCTTGGCGTGGGTGATGAGCTTCTCGGCGTACGGACGCAGGCGCTTGGCCTTGGCTTCCGTGGTGGTGATGCGGCCGTGCTCGAAGAGCGACGTGGCGAGGTTCGCCAGGATCGCCTTCTGGTGGCTGGCCGACCCGCCGAGGCGGGCACCCTTGGTGGGCTTGGGCATTGTCTTCTCCTCAGAGATGACCGACTCTCACGAGTGGGTCGGGATGTTGGTACAGCCGCTTACAGCTGCTCGGTCTCGGCGAAATCCTCACCACTGTCATCGAGGCCCTGCTCGTCCGACCAGGTGCCGGTGGCGGGATCGTATCCCGCGACCTGCGACGGGTCGAAGCTCGCCGGGCTGTCCTTGAGGGACAGGCCCATCGCGTGCAGCTTGACCTTCACCTCGTCGATCGACTTCTGGCCGAAGTTGCGGATGTCGAGCAGATCCGACTCGGTCCGCGCAACCAGCTCGCCGACGGTGTGCACACCCTCGCGCTTGAGGCAGTTGTAGCTGCGAACGGTCAGCTCCAAGTCCTCGATCGGAAGGTTGAACGACGCCATGTGGTCGGCCTCGATCGGCGACGGGCCGATCTCGATGCCCTCCGCCTCGACGTTGAGCTCACGTGCCAGGCCGAAGAGCTCGACGAGCGTCTTGCCCGCCGACGCCAGGGCGTCGCGCGGCGAGATCGAGTTCTTGGTCTCCACGTCGAGCACCAGACGGTCGAAGTCGGTGCGCTGCTCGACACGGGTGGCCTCAACCTTGTAGGTCACCTTGAGCACCGGCGAGTAGATCGAGTCGACCGGGATACGGCCGATCTCGGCGCCGGAGGCCTTGTTCTGCACGGCCGGGACGTAGCCGCGCCCCCGCTCGACGACGAGCTCGATCTCGAGCTTGCCCTTGTCGTTCAGGGTGGCGATGTGCAGATCGGGGTTGTGCACGGTGACACCGGCCGGCGGCACGATGTCGGCGCCCGTGACGTCCCCGGGGCCCTGCTTGCGGACATACATGGTCACCGGCTCGTCCTCCTCCGAGGAGACGACGAGGCCCTTGAGGTTCAGGATGATCTCGGTGACATCTTCCTTCACCCCGGCGACGGTGGTGAACTCGTGCAGCACGCCGTCGATGCGCACGCTGGTGACCGCTGCGCCCGGGATGGACGACAGCAGGGTGCGGCGCAGCGAGTTGCCCAGGGTGTAGCCGAAGCCGGGCTCGAGCGGTTCGATGACGAACTTCGACCGGTTGTCGGCGAGGACCTCTTCGGACAGGGTGGGTCGCTGTGAGATGAGCATTGGTGTGGTGTTCTCCTTTGCCGCCCACTATTTGACGGCGTCGGTGGATTTCGGTTGATCCCCCGCCGCCCTTGCGGTTCTGCAACCACAAGGGCCGGTGGGAGGGAGTCGGGGGCGGGCCCCCGACCGGCTACTTCGAGTAGAACTCGACGATCAGCTGCTCGGTGAGCGGGACGACGATCTGCTCGCGCTCGGGCACGTTGTGCACGAGGATGCGCAGGGTCGAGGGCACAACCTGCAGCCACGCCGGAACCGGTCGCTCGCCCTGGATCTCCTTGGCGATCTGGAACGGCACGGTGGCCAGCGACTTCGGTCGGACATCGATGATGTCGTACTGACCGACGCGGTAGCTGGGGACGTCGACCTTCACACCGTTGACGGTGAAGTGGCCGTGGCTGACCATCTGACGGGCCTGACGACGCGTCCGGGCGAGCCCGGCACGGTAGACCACGTTGTCCAGCCGGGTCTCGAGGATCTTCAGCAACTCGTCGCCGGTCTTGCCGGAACGACGGTTCGCCTCCTCGTAGTAGCGGCGGAACTGCTTCTCCATCACGCCGTAGGTGAAGCGAGCCTTCTGCTTCTCCTGCAGCTGGAGCAGGTACTCGGTCTCCTTGATCCGCGCGCGGCCATGCTGCCCGGGCGGGTAGGGACGACGCTCAAACGCCTTATCGTCGCCGACGAGGTCGACACGGAGACGACGCGACTTTTTGGTCGCGGGTCCGGTATAACGAGCCATTTTCTTGTCCTAACCTTCCCGCTAGACCCGGCGCCGCTTGGGCGGACGGCAGCCGTTGTGGGGCTGGGGGGTGACATCGGAGATCGTGCCGACTTCGAGGCCGGCTGCCTGCAGCGAGCGGATTGCCGTCTCGCGGCCCGAACCCGGGCCCTTGACGAACACGTCGACCTTCTTGACGCCGTGCTCCTGCGCCTTGCGGGCCGCGTTCTCGGCGGCGAGCTGCGCGGCGAACGGCGTACTCTTGCGCGAGCCCTTGAAGCCCACGTGACCCGACGACGCCCAGCTGATCACATTGCCGCTGGGGTCGCAGATCGAAACGATCGTGTTGTTGAACGTCGACTTGATGTGCGCGTGGCCGTGCGGAACGTTCTTCTTCTCGCGACGGCGGGTGCCCTTCTTGGGGCCAGCGCTGCGTGACTTAGGAGGCATTACTTCTTCTTCCCGGCGATGGTCTTCTTCGGGCCCTTGCGAGTGCGGGCATTGGTCTTGGTGCGCTGACCGCGGACCGGGAGGCCGCGACGGTGGCGCAGACCCTGGTAGCAGCCGATCTCGATCTTGCGACGGATGTCGGCCTGCACTTCGCGGCGCAGGTCACCCTCGACCTTCACCGACGCCTCGATGTATTCGCGCAGCTTGGCGACATCGGCGTCGGTCAGATCCTTCGCGCGCAGGTCGGCCGAGAGGCCGGTGGCGGCGAGGATTTCCTTCGAGGTGGTGCGTCCCACCCCGTAGATGTAGGTAAGTGCGATCTCCAGCCGCTTTTCGCGGGGGAGATCCACACCGGCAACACGTGCCATGTGTTCGATTCCTTCTCGTTTTCAGAGGTCTGCTCCCAGTCCGCCCCGAACGCTGTCGGGCCCCGGCCTCTGAACCGGGGGTGGGCGGGTGCGCGTCTGCACCCGCTGGTGCTGGAAGTTCGTCAGAGATATTCAGTTGTCTCGGTTTTCACTTATCCTGTTCGGCCAAGCGACCGGTGGAAGGGCGCTGCTCAGCCCTGGCGCTGCTTGTGGCGCAGGTTTTCGCAGATCACCATGACCCGACCATTGCGGCGGATCACCTTGCACTTCTCACAGATCGGCTTGACGCTCGGCTGGACCTTCACGTCAGCTTCTCCTGTTTCCTTGTCACGGACGGCACGGGTCACCGCACCGTCCGCTGCTGTTCCCCCGGCGACGCCGGGAAGTCTTACTTGTACCGGTAGACGATTCGTCCACGGCCGAGGTCATAGGGCGAAAGCTCGACGACCACGCGATCCTCGGGCAGGATGCGGATGTAGTGCTGCCGCATCTTCCCGCTGATGTGGGCGAGAACCTTGTGTCCGTTCTCCAGCTCAATGCGGAACATCGCATTGGGCAGGGGCTCGACCACGCGACCCTCGACCTCGATGGCACCGTCTTTCTTTGCCATGTCCTCCGCGCTCCCGGCCCATCGGGCCTGGTGGTAGTGGTAGGCGCGCATACGCGCACCAGCGATCCATCTTACGCGAAGCGGGGCGGCCGATCCAATTCGGGCTCGCTACACCTTGACGCCCATCGACCTGGCGATCGACGCCAGGTCGTCGTAGGGCTCGGCGCGGGCGAACAACACCCACCGGTCGCCGTCGCGGCGCAGGTCGGCGTAGACGAGCGCGGACTTGTCGGCGAACTGCGCCGAGAGGTCGCACCGGGCGAGTTGGCCGGCGTCGGAATCCCACAGCTCGACCGCCCCGGCGGGGAACCGGCCGAACGGCGCCTCCCCGGCATACGAGCACACCGAGACGACGACGCGTTCGATGCGCGCGGGCAGCGCGGCGGTGTCGATCACCATCTCCTCCTTCCACCCCTGGAAGGTGGCCGAATCGGAGGTCAGCCGGATGGCGCCGCCGCACGCGGTGACGTTGTTGAAGAAGACGAAGTCCTGGTCGGAATCGACGGTTCCGCCCACGGGCAGCGCGAATGCGGCCAGGTCGAGGTCGAGTTGGGCACCGGCGGGCTGGAGGTCCCAGCCGACGCCTATGCTGACTTTCTGCAAGCCCCTGCGGTTGGCCATCAGCGTGCTCCCCACGGATCGAAGGCGGTCGGCGGTGCGGTCGGCGACCCTTGACGGGCGAACTCCCGCGACGGCGGCAACCACAGGAACACGACGGCGAGGATGCCGACGACGACGAGGGCGATGATCAGCGGGCCGCCCATCAAACCGAAGAGCGACAAGGCGGCGAGGACCGATCCGAGCGGGGCCGGCCACGACTGGCCGCGCCACACCGCGTACCCGAAGCCGAGGTAGCCCAGGGCGAACACGAGGGCGAGCAGCACGGTGAACACGATCGCGGTGGTCGACAGGTCGGCGACCTCGAACCCGAGGTAGTGGACCTGGGCGTCGTCGACATCGGAGCGGCTCGCCGCCCGGATCCCCAGGACGGCCTGCGCGACGCACAGCCCGGCGGCTGCGACGAGGCAGGCCAACGCCAACCACACGGTGACCGGCGGTGACGACCGGCGCACCGGGATCGGCGACTGCCCGGCCGGGCCGGTTGGCGACGAGGCCGGCTGTCCGGGGTAGGCGGTCGGCGCACCCTGGCCCCCGAATCCCGGGTTGGGCCCACCGGCGTACTGCCCACCGGTATTCGGGGCCGCGCCGGCATGGGGGACCGCACCGCCCGGACCGGGTGCGAACGGGTCGGGTCCGCGGAATCCTGGAGTGCTCATCACGCGCCTTCCACCATGACACCGCGCTCGGCGAGCACCCAGCGGACCGGATCGGTCACGCGGAACGGCGAGATGCCACGGTCGCTGAGCTTCTCCCCTTCCGGCGACGCACCGAGCGCGGACACCGCGAAGAACCGGTGGTTGTATTGCCGGCCGGTGGTCGGGTTGACCATGGTGGTCAAGGCCGGTCCGGCGTCGAGCCTGGTCAACAGGCTGCGCACCTCCTCGTGCAGGGCCTGCCCGTCGTTCTCGTCGTAGCCGCGCGCCAACAGCCCGGGGTCGCGGTTGTAGGCCGCACCGAGTTGGGCCATCACCTGCCCCCACGCACTCGCCTCGACGACCGACAACGCCTGCAGGGCGTCGAACTTCGACAGGATCACCGCCAGCTTGGGCGCGCCGTTGCCGATCAGGTTGGTCATCGTGTGCAGCACCTGCCGCGGGTCGCCACCCAGGCTCGACGGCGGCGGGACGAGGTCGCGCAACTGGTTGGCGACTTCGCCGACGCACAACGGGTCGAACAGGAACAGCACGGCGTCGGCGCGGGAGAAGAACTCCCAGGCCCGGCCGCCCACGTCGGCGGCTTCGAGGTCCTCCCCCGCCACGTCGCGGATCACCAGGTAGTGCCGGCGCCCGCCCCACTCGCCGAGGTTGAAGATCAGCGGGTCGTGCTGATAGCTGCCGTGCAGCGCCGCCCGGGGCGTCGGCTGCAGGATGCCGCGTTCGGTGAACAACGGCCGCTCGTACTCGTCGCGGAACCGGCGCACCGTCTCGTCGTTGGCCGGGAAGACCTCGCGGTTGAGCCGGGCCGCGAACCGCTGCAGTTGCTTGATCAGGACGGCGATGTAGACCGTTTTCCCGGTGGCGCGGGCCCCGGCCATCGTGATGCAGGTGGCCTCGCCGTGGTACCAGAACTGCGGCAACGCGAAGTGGCAGACCGGGCAGACCGGGTTGCTCGGGCGCTCCGGCGCCGGCGGCCATTCGCCGCGCCACTCGTGGCGGCGTGCCACGGTGACCGGGCCCATCCGCACCTCGCGGCCGGCGTATTCCGAGGCCACGCGGTCGACGGAGACCTGGGCGGGTTCGCGATCCACCCACGCGACGGTGTCGTCGACGCTGAGGGTCGAGAAGCACCGGGGGCACTTGGTCAACGCGCACCTCCGGCCAGGGAGAACGGGGCGAGGAGTTCGCTGACCACGCGCGTCACGACGGTGGGTGCGGCCGTCAACGCCGCCACCGGATTGTCGACCGGGGCGAGGACCGACCCGCGGACCGCCGTGGTCGGCCGGGCCCCGGACAGGACCAGCACCACCTGGTCGGCGGTGATCGGATCGGCGGGCACCGAGTCGGTGAGCACCACCGTCAGCGTTCCCGGGGCCGCCGGCACCGCGGGCCCGCCGCTCAAGCCGTAGCCGATCGACGGCCCCGCGGCCAGCGCCGCGCCCGCGCCGTCGGTCGCCGTCGGCACCGGCGGCGGTGCCGACGGACCGATGGCTCCCAGGGTGATCTGCGAGGAACCGGAGACCACCTCGGCCAGTCCGGCGACGAGGTCGGCGGCCGCGGCCACCATCCCCGAGGCGAACAGCGGCGCCATCGACGCCGAGGCATCCACGACGAGGCGGACCGGCAGGGCCCGGCTCTCGTGCACCTGGTCGACGTTGAGCACGCCGCGGGCGGCGACCCGCGCGGCCTCGGCCACCGGCGGGAGCTTGGAGTCCGGGCGGGTGAGCCAGGTGGTCACGGTCACCGTGTCGGCGCCACCCGGCGCGACGCTGGCGAGCTTGATGAAGCCCAGACCGGAGACGTCGCGCGGCGTCAACTGGGCGACGTCGGCGTCGAACTCGGTGTTGCTGTCGGGGCCGATCGACACGTGCACCGTGGTCCCCGGGGCGAACAGATCGCCTCCCTGCGGGACGGCGCCGATGACGATCTCGTCGGTGACGTGCGGCAGGATGAGCATCGTCGGCGCGGTCTCCACCACGGCGGTCGACGGTTGGCCGTCAGGGGTCCGCGCAACCAGGCGCACCCCGCCGGTCGTCGGCGTTCCCGACACCGCCAGCCGCACCGCGAGCGGCCGGCGCGCCAGCGTGGCCGCGGACTTCCCGTCCAAGACATATGTAGCCATTAACTAACCCAGTCCTCCCCGGCCCGACGGGCCGTGTGCCGCCGGTCCTGTGGTTCGCGCCGGTACCCCGACGCGGACCAACCAATCGTCCGCTGTTCTGCGGTAGTCGGTGAAAAATCGTTCGGCGGCCGCGGCCTCGAGGTTGCGGACCACGAGCCACGCCGCATCGCGCACGCCGATCACGTCGACCGGTCCGCGATACGACCCGGACGCGCCGCGTTCTTCGATGATCGCCATCGACCAGGGCACCAGTTGGCCGGGTTCGCGGATCGACGGCGATCCCAACCCGCCCAACGGCCCGGCACCCGCGCCGGGCAACCCCATCATGACGGTCAGCGAATGCCCGGCCACCCAGGCGGTGTCGAGAACCCAGCCCTGCTCGGCGCGCGACAACTCCTCGACGACGGGGGCGTACAGCCCGACGCTTCCCGGTGTGCCGGCCATCCGTTCGCGCAGGGCCGCACAGAAGCCCGAGTCCGGATCGGCCCAGGGGGCGCCCACGCTCTGCCCGACGACGAAGCCGGCGGCGGCCATGACCACCAGTTCGTCGGCGGCCTGCGCCACCCAGGTGACCGGTGCCCCGGCCCGCGTCGAACTCGACGCCGATTCGGCCAGCGCCGCCACGCTGTCGCACCAGCGGTCCCGGTCGGTGACCGGGCCGGTGCGCCGCGCGAGCCGCAGCCAGGACGCGGCCACCAGTTCCGGTGAGGCGGCACCGGGAGCGTCGAGGATGGCGCGCAGCGCGCCGTCCTCCACCTCGCCGTAGAACACCAGCGAATCGAGGATCTGCGGCGGCACTCGGCCGGTGGACGCGGAGAACTCCAGCAAATCGACGGCCGACGGGCGTTGTTCGGCGACGATCTCGCCCACCAACTCGCGGCACTCGCCGTCGTCGAGCCGCGCCGAGCGCAGCGCCGCCCGAATCCCCTCGCCGGCATACAGGGTGCGCGCATCGGCGGGGATCCCCAGTGCCCGATCCCGCAGGACCGCGCAGGTGGCGAACCCGAACAGGTAGTCGTCGACCTCGGAGAACTCCGCCGGACTCGCATACCGCACGCCCTCGTCGCCGCGGTAGAGCCACAGGGCGACGTCGGTGTCCATCGCGGACAACTCGCCGGCCGGTTTGTCCGCGAACACCGGCCGCACGTAGTCCGCCACCGTCGAGGCGGACAGATCCTCGGCGCCGACCGCGGCCGCCCACCCCGCCGGGCCGATGTCGGCCAGTCCGGTCCGCCGCACGGCCCCCGCCACCTCGCCGCGGACCGCGTCGAGGTCGACGCCGGGCGCGCCCAGCCGCTCGATGGTCTCGGCCAGCCGCAGTGCCGCGCGCGTCGCCCCCGGCGCCTCGGGCGTCAACGCCCCGCACCGATCGGTCACCGCGGCGCGCAGCCCGCCCATCGGCACGGAGTGGACGGTGGGGACCACGGAGAGGTCGCAGCCGTCGAACCAGTCCGGATCGCGCACCGCCGCGTCCACGACCCGGGTCGCCAACAGTTCGGTACCCCGTCCCCGCCGGGCCGCGGCGGCCAGGCGACGCAGCGCATCGTCGGGGGTCGGCGGGTTGGCGCGGAGCGTCGATTCGACGAGTTCGGCCGCCCAGTCGACGTCGGACAGGCCGTCGGGGGCCTCGTCGACGAGGACGGCGGCGGCATCGGCGTGGAACTCCGCGAGCTCGGGCTCCTCGAGGACGGCGATCGCAATCGGCCATTCCGGGGCGAGCGTGCCCGCCGCCCCGCCGGGGCGGTCCTCGAAGTCGACCGCGATCTGGTCGCGCCGGCCCAGCACCCGCAGGGCGATGTCCTGGTCGGCCAACACCGCTTCGGCGAGCACCGACAACGCGGTCACCTCGACGGTGCCCGCCGCCACACGGTGTGCCGACCCGGGGTCGCCCAGGTAGGGCTCTTCGTTCTCGTCGATGAGGACGGCCGTTCCCGCATGGCCCGCGATCTCGCCGATCCGCGTCCGGGGCACGCAGACCAGGTGCAGGTCGGCGCACGCCCCGGCGGCGACCGCCTCCGGCGCGTCGTGGGTGCTCCAGCAGAACTGCTCGGCTCCGGCGGCGGTGAGGAAGTGGCTGACCGCGGCGATCCAGGAGGCCGCCCGGTCGTGGTCGCCGACGGCGAGCACCACGGGGCCGCGGGTCTGGCCGGCCATCCGCGCGGCCACCGCGTCGAGCAGGACGCGGACGACGCCGAGCCGGTCGCGGCTCGGATCGAGGAGGAAGGCGACGACCGACGACGCGGACAGCGCCGGATTGGGGGCCAACGCCGGAGGTCCGGCGGGCAACACCGCGGCTTTCACCGCCTCGGGCCCGTAGGGGTTCAGCCACCCCGGCCAGCGCCACAGCTCGATCGGCCGCAGCCCCATCCGGACCGCCCCGCCGACCGGAGCCGCGTCGGCGGCGGTGGTGGTGGCGAGCAGGTGGGCGAACACGTTTCCCGGCCGGCCGGTGCCGTCGCGCCCGGCGTCAACGGTGTGCCAGAACGCCGCGGGACGCCCACCATCGGCCTCCAGCACGGCGTAGACCAGCCGGGCCGGACGGTCGGCGATCTGGTCGGGGGTGGGGAATGCCGGCAGGGCCGGTTCGAGGTCGAACCGGGTGACGATGCGGGCGGTCAGGGCGTCGACGTAGGCGGGATCGAGGTCGCCGACGACCTGCTTGACCTGCCAGCCGCCCCCGTGACTGCGCTGACCGGTCCCGGGACCGCCCAGCGCCGCGCCGCCGGCGGGCGCACCGCCGTCGAAGGAGGTGTAGGTCAGTTGGGCGAATCTCGCCGTGTCGACGGACACGGGTCTGCCGGCCCCGGACGGTGCCCGGCGGGGGGCCTCGGCGGGGCGCTTGGTCAAGTCGGCCATCACATCACCACTGGGCCTCGGGCGCCGGGGGCGGCGGCTGCGGGACCAACCGCAGCACTCCCATCGGCGGGTCCAGCAGTGCGATCGGGCGACGACCCGCACGGCTGCCGTCGTGGACGAACAGCCGAACGTATCCGGTGAAGTCGGTGAGGTCGACCACCCACTCGGTGGACATCCGGCCGGGCACCAGTTCCCCGTCCACCTGGCAGTGGGGCACCTGCTGCTGCGTCCGTTCCGAATAGAACCGCAAGGTGCGGCCGTCGGTCGGATCGAGCGGCAACCGGTCCGGACGGTGGACCAGGACCAGTGGCGGCAGGTCGGTGACCGGCGACTCGCTGTGCAGCATCAACCGGACGACGTGGCGCGGAGCCGACGGTTGCAGCTCCAGGTTATAGGCGATCCGGGCCAGTCCGGGGTACACGATCCCGACCGGTTCGCCGACGATCTCCCGCCCCGCCGAGTATGACACCGCGACCAACACGACCTGGCACCCCTTCAGGGTCAGTGGCCGGGCGAGGATGAGCGCACCGTCGCGCTCGTACTGCTCGGCACTCACCTCGCCGAATGGCCGTCCGTGGCACAACTGCTCGGCCGGGACACCGGGCTGGCCGATGTAGGCCCGCACCGCCGCAGCCCCCCGCGGCCACCCGAAGGTGATCATCTCGCAGTGGAAGCGTTCGATGATGTGCGGGTCGACGACGGCCGCCAGCGGCCGCGCCAACACCTGCGTCGTGCCGATCCGCGCCTTGCCGGACGCGACGGTGACCGGGGTCAGGTAGGCGCGATCCCACCCGCTCGGCCACGGCACACCCGACATCTGCGAGTGCGTCGGATCGGCGCCGGCCTTCACCGGGTGCCGGACGCGGGTCGCATCGTTGAAGCCCTGCGGGGACAGCGCGTCGAGGGCCAAGTCCTCGCGCTCGAGCCCGGCCGGCGGTGGTTGCTGGAACCGGTAGACGCGGACCTCCTGTCCGCCCTCCGGTGTCGTCCACGTCAGGTCGAACTGGGAATTCGTCTCGCTGATCGAGACGTCGAGGTCGTCGATCGGGGTCAGTTTGACCGAGACCAGGATCTCCTGCTGCGCCGGGCGCGAGAGCCGCAACTGGTTCCCGACGGGGACCTCCGCCTGGGCCCGGTAGAGGTAGCGGCGCCCGCGCGGGGCCTCCGCGTCGACGAAGCCGTTGAGGTTCAAGTCGGCCACGCTGATCTGGTAGCGCGGATCGGTGGTGATCGGGCCGCCCTCGTCGAGGGGGATCCGGAACACCCGGACGGCCTGCGTGCCGTCGAATGCCGACCACTCCCCGACGACGCGTCCCTCGTCCTCGGTCAACCGCATGTCCTCGACCGGGCTGATCTCCTCGCCCACCGCCCACTTGACCGGCTGGGCCGCTCGGGCGGAACCCTCGTCGTCGCCGAGGTGGGCCCACACCTGGAAGTAGCGGACGGCCGAGGTGAGGAACCGTGAATCCTCCGCCGACGTGCCGACCGTGACGACCACCTGCTCACCGGCCTCGGGCTTGTGTGGCCCGATCGGCCCGTCGCCGGAGACGACGCGGTAGATGACCGCCGCGGCCTCACGGCACGGCTCCCAACTCAGCCGCACCCCGTCGGGGGTGGTGGCGATGGTGATCGGCCCGGGTTCGTGCTCGGACGTCAGGTACTGGTACTCGGGGAAGTCGGCGTGGGTCAGCGGCCGCAGATCCGGATCCACGGCCACTGATCGTGCCACCGACGGCGCCGGTGCCTCGGTGGGCTGGGCCGGCGGCACCGTCGCGGGGGCGGGTGCCGCCGCCGCGGGGGTGGGTGCTGTCGCCGCGGGGGCGGCAGCTGCTGGTCCGGCCGGGGCCGGCGCGGACTCGGCTCCGCCGAACCGGGCGAAGACTCCGGCCAGTTCCTCCACCAACGCGCCGGCGCCGGGCAGCTTCTTGCGAAGCTGCTCCGCGGTCACCGGGGTCCGTTTGGCCAGGTTCCGCAGCGTCAGGTCTTTGATCGTCTCGGCCCCCGGTGCGCCTTCGGCGATCTTGGCCCCGCGCCAGGCGATGAGGGCGGCGGTCAGTTCCTCCACCGGGTCACCGGTCGGCTCGGCGGCGGCCGGAACCGCGGTCGGCCCGGTCGTCGACGCCCAGTGGCGGCCCGCGGCGGGGTCCTCGGGCGGCGGTGCGGGTGCCGGCGGCGGTTCGGCCGGCTCGAGACCGGACGGCACGTGCGCGACGGCGATCGTCGGCAGCACGCCGAGCCGGACCTGGCCGATCAGGTGGTCGATCGTCGCCCCCCAATACTGCGCCTCCGCCGAGGCGTTGATATCGGTGCGCCACGTGTCGGGACGGCGGGCGATCGCCTCGAGTTCGCGATCGGCCGGCGCCGCCCGACCGCTGGCGGCCACACCGGCGGCCCACTGCTCCAGCGCGGCGGCCATATTGTGACTGGACACCATTCGTTCAGCCCTGTCCCATCTGTGGCGGCAGGTAGGGGTCCGGCGCGATCGCCGACCCCGCCGGGTTGGTCGGATTCTGCTGCGACACCGGTGAGGGCGGGACCTCCCACGCGGCTGGTGCGGGTGCGGTGGCGGCCCCCTCCAGACGCAGGTAGTCCACAGTGATCGCCTCGGACAACTGGGTCGCCACGCACACGATTCCCAAGCCCACCGCGACGCGATGCCGGACGTCGACGCGCACCGCGGCACCGCCGTTGGTCACCGCGATGTCGGTGAGCAGCCCGTGGTCGAACGCCCCGCTGGGCGCGGCGTCCCGGTCGATCCCGGCGAGGAACTCCTCGCGCGGCAACGCCGCTGCGCCGGGAATCGCGACGGTGCTGACCAACCGCGGGACCAGCTCACCGAGCGGTCCGCCCAACGACGCCAGGGCACGGCCCCACACGAAGTCGGCCCCGCTCGAGCCGATCACCCCGTTGAACAGGTCCGTCGACCAGCGGTCCAGCGCGGTGCCGGTGTCCTTGCCGTGGTCGAGCCACACCGGCGACGCCTCGGCGCCGGCTTCCCGCGACCCGAGTCGCGGCGGGATCGACGACACGATCAGCGTGTCCCACGACGGGGTCAGCCAGCCCGGTCGGAACAGGTCGCGGCGCAGGTAGCCCACCGACTCGTCGACGTCGGGTCCACTCGGCTGTGCCGAGCCCAACCCGGTCGACATGGGCAGTCCCCACCCCAACTGCAGTGACCGCGCGGCTGCCGCCGACGGCGAGCCCAGGGGTGCCTCCAGGTAGGAGCCCAGAGCACGGTTCCACGACAGGAACTGGCCGTAGGCCTGCGACAGGCGGCGGACATCGCGCAGCGCCGCACGCAAGTTGTGCCGGTCGACCTCCAGCCGGTCGATCGAGGCCCGCCGCTGGTGCAGCAGCGCGAAGATCATCCGTTGCGAGGAGATGAAGCCCCACAGGCAGGCGCCCAGGCCGATGAGGCCGAAGGCGACGACGACGATCAGCGACACCCACCAGGCCAAGCCCTGTTTGATGCTCAGGTACGCGAACAGGCCGGTGATGAGCAGGAACGCGATCACCGTGACCTGGACGGCCCGGCCCAGCGAGCGGTTGCGCTGGTCGGGTTCGGGCGGCGGGGCGACCGCCGTGTTCACCTGGTGCAGCAGCTGCTGGACCTCGTTGTACGCGCCGTAGAACGCGTCGCCGAGCCGCTGACCGGCGGCCACGCCGAAGCTGCGGCCGGAGTTGCGGCGCCAGGTCGTGAGTTCGGTCAGCGTCGAGCGGGCGCCGACGCCGTGATCGGAGCTCGATTCCAACTCGGTGAGCCGGTTGGACAGGTCCACGATGCCGAGCACGTCGGTCGCGTCGACGCTGTCCACCTCGACGGCCGCCGAGACCGGTCCGGGGATGGCGCGGAACGCGGCCGACGGGCCGGGGACGACCTCGTCGGCGTGTTTGACGATGGCGCGTGCCGACCCGACCTGGATCGGCGGCAGATCGCGGCTGCGGGCACCGGCGTCGGCGAGGGTCAGCGCGGCACGCGCGTAGTCCTGCCACACCTGGGTCAGGTCCGAGTCGGAGTCGGCCAACTGCCCGGACGGGTCGAACAGGGCGCCCGACAGCGCATTCGAGGCGGCGCCGATCTCGGCCCACCCGGCCATCCGACCCGAGGAGGTGCGGCCGTTGACCACGACCTGGTAGGCGGCGGGTTGGCCCTGGAAGACCGCTTGTTCCACCCCCACCGCGATCTTGGACGACACGCTGTCGACGACGCTGCGGTACCAGGCCGCCGGCGCGTTGCGGATCGATGCCCAGACGAAGTTGAAGAACATCTTCAGCACCGCCATCGCACCGATCTCCTGCGGCGGGTTGGCGCTGTAGGCCATCCGGGGACCGCGCAACACCGCGGCGTGCTTGCGCCAGAAGACATCGGCCATCGTCGAGGTGGCGGTGGCCACGTCCGCGACGTAGACGATCTGGGAGCGCTGGTCGCTGGGCAGCGGCAGAACGCCGTCGTTGGTCAACAACGAGGCACTCAACGCGGCCTCGACCTCGTCGGTGCGCAGCTTCCGGTAGAACGACCGGGCCAGCCGGACCGACTCGCCGGGTACCACCTGCAGGCCGTCGAGGGGCGCGTGATCGACGCCGCTCCACAGGCCGACCAGGCCCGCGATCACCGGTGCCGCATGACGTCCCAGGTCGTCGGCGGACGCCTGTTCGGTCAGCGGGACGCGGCCGAACTCGGGGCCGCGCGCATCCTCCGGCGAGATCACGATGTTGTGCCAGCCGGGGACCGCCAACTCGCGGCCCGCGCCGGCGACGGCCGGCGGCCGCGTGATGAGCGCCCGCACCCGGGTCACCTCACCGGCCCCGGTCGTACCGATCAACTGGTTCGCGACGGCGGTCTCGTCGGCCACCGAGGAGCGCGGCGTGCCCGGCAGGGCCGGGACCACCGAGCACAACCGCAGGCGCGTGGTGCGTCGGCTCGCCACGAGTTCGGTCAGACCCACCTCGCGCACCCGGCCGCCGGCGACCATCTGCACCGAGACCACCGGGGTCTGCGCCGACGGATCGGCGACCCACAGGAAATCGTCGACGAGGCCGGCCGCCGACAGGTCCGTCAGCGCCGACAACACGCTGCCCGCCGCGCCGGTCGGCGCCATGAGCACGGTCAATGCCGACATCAGAACCCGCCCGGCTGCTCAGGGGACTGCAAACCTCCGAACGGGTTGGGCCCGCCCTGGCCCTGCGGCCCGCCGGGCGTGCCCGGCCCCGTTTCGGGGGCCGGTGGCGCATACGGCGATGACGTCGGCGGCTGGGGTGTCGGCGGCACCGGCGGCTGGGCCGTCGGCGGCACCGGCGGCTGGGCCGACGGTTCCTGGGTGAAGGCCGCGGCCGGATCCATTGACGGCACCTGGTAGGTGTCGCCGCCCTGGAAGTTCGGGGCGGGTGCCGGGGCCACCGTGCCCTGCTCGGCGATCGCCACGGCCGCGTCGACCAGGCCGGCCAACTCGTTGGTCGCCCAGAAGACATCCGGCGCGACGTCGCGGTAGATCGGGGTCTTCGACGCCTGCTGGCGCACGGTGATCCGGGCGAACACCCCGGTGCCGTCGGCGCCGGGATGACCCGGACTCGAGCCCTGGCCCGGTTCCATGTAGTTCTTCGACACGAAGTCGTTCTGGTAGGCGAAGTAAGCCCGCAGCTTCTCGGCGCGGTCGCGGATCGAGAGCCCCGGCCCCGAATCCGGGATGGCCGACGCCACACCGGTCCCGGTCTCGCCGTTGCGCAGCCAGTTCGCCATGTTCACCGCGGCGGCGAGTTGGCGCTGGTCCAGCCCCGACGCCGGGTTCTCCGCACCGGCGTCGTAGATGTGGCGCAGCGCGCGGTACGGCGCCATCGACGACATGACCGGCGGCTTGTGGCTCTGCGCGATAGCCAGCAGCACCGATTCCAGAACCGCGGGCAGCCAGTCGTAGTCGGCGAGGAACTCCGACTGCGGGGTCAGCAACGGGTTGGGGAAGGCCAGCCAGCGCCGGTCCTCGGTATCCCACACGTGCACGGCGTCGGTGAACGGCGGCGGCGGCACCTGGATGAACCCGAGGGCCTGGCCGAGGATCCATCCGGCCACCATCGCGCGCCGCTCGTTCTCGTGCATCGGCAGGCTGGCCTCCAGCGGCCGGCTCCGGCGCATGGTCCAGAACGCCTTGCGCTGACCGGGCGACGACGCCAACCACTGGCGCGCGGCGGGCTCGATGACCGCCTCGTAGGCCAGCGGCGAGTAGTTCGGATAGGAGCCGAAGATGTCGATGCGCTTGATCTTCGCCTCGTCGGTGAGGGCGTTCTTGACCGCGTCCCCGCTCTTCTTGTCCACGCGCGCGGTGGAGTTCAGCCCGGCCATCAGGTTCTCGGCGACCGGGAGCCCCTGGAACGGGATCGCGGAGAACTTGTAGCGGTACACCATCTCGGCGACGCCGTGGATGGCCTGCATCGCGTTCTCGTTGACGCTGGCGAGGGGGCGGGCGAGGTTGACGGCCTCGATGAAGCGCAGCTCCAGGTCGCTGCGGCGGGCGGCCCGCTCGGACTCCGGCGCGTCATAGCCCTCCACGTACTCGCGCAGCGAGACCGAGCAGAACCGGTCGAACGACTCGCCGGTGCGCCCGACGAAGCGCCGGGCGCGGCCCAGCAGTTCTCCCGGGCGCAGGTGCACGTCGTAGCTGGCCCGCTGGGCGATCAAACCGTCACCGGTCTCCGGGTGCCGCGGGAAGGCCCGCGAGACCCAGGTGGTGGTCCGCTCGACGACGGCGCGCTCGTCGGCCGGCGACGTCGTCCCGTCGAGAGTCGTCCAATACCCGGTGATGACGTGGCCCGCCGCGCGGGAGATGCCCTCGCCCAGCAGGCGCGGGTCGGTGCTGGTCGCACCGACCGAGGCGGGCAGGTCGATCTCGTAGCGCTGCTTGAACTCCGCCGAGCGGGTCAGCATGACCTCGTTGTCCGCCTCGGAGAAGCGCTCGGCCACCAGCTCGTCGGAGTCGGCCGGCCAGGCCGCGTACTCCTCGGTCTGCAACTGGGCCAGGCCCACCTGCTGCCGGTTCGCCCCTGCGGCCTGCCGCAGCAGGGTTTGCGCTTCGTTGAGCGCGTCGATCAGCGGGTCGAAGACCTCGGTGATCATCGCACCGCACGCATTGCCGACGTGGTGTGCCAGCGCGGCGTAGATCTGGCGCTCGACGGTGCGCGCCGAACCCGCGAACACCTCGTCGGCGATCGGCGCCGGGTTGGTGATGGTGCCCGACAGCCCGGCCAGCGTGCCCTTGGTCTCCGGCGGCAGGTCGGCGATATCGGCCGGCCCGTACTTCGACAGGTCGGTCAGCGACGGTAGCAAGACGTCGTCGAGGAGGCGGGCGACGCGCTTGACCAGACCGGTCGCATACGGCAGCCCCTGGGTGGCCAGCGCCCGGGACGTGGCCTGCTCGAGGTGGGCGACGAAGTTCTGGTGCCACACGAAGGCGTCGTGGTACGCCGCCGCGTTGGCCCCCTCCGCGAGGTTGTGCCGCTGCTCGACGAGCACCTGTCCGACGCGCGCCGACCACTGCTCCCCGTTGATGCCGGGAGTCTGGTCGATCATCGGCCGCACGCAGGCGTTGACCACGTTGCGCGACTGCGCGACCACCTGGTCGCCGGGCAGCACGGTGTGGGTCAACCACGGTGCGACGACGGCCGCCGATCCGTCGGCGCCGTCGGGCAGTCCCAGCGAATGGCAGATGTTGCTCCACTGGTTGTCGAGGATGGCGTTGACCTGTTCCTCATCGGAGGCGTCGTTGCCCGGCTGGACGTGGCCGTGCAGCAGCTTGTCGATGCTGCTGCGCGCCAACCGTTGCGCCGAGTACTCGGCGTAGCGGTCGCGGCCCATCGACAGGCTGGCGTAGCCGAAGGTTCCCCACGGGATGTTGTTCCACTGCTTGTTGCCCCACCCGAGGTACTCCAGCGACCCCTGGTCGCCGGTCTGGTTGGTGAGGTCCCACTCGATGAACTGCTGGGTGGCCGAGCCGGACAGGACCATGCCCGCCAACCCTCGGCCGAGCCCGCGGTACACCGCACCCGGGGTGCCGTCGCCGAAGACGGTCCGCTGTGCACCGACATAGCGGCCGATCGGGAAGACGCGGGCGAACGGGATCCGCTCCCCCTCACCGTGCTCGTGCCCGAGTGCGCGCAACAACTCGACGTCGCTCTCCCGCGCCGAGCCGGTCTGGCTGGCCACGATCTCGCCGAGCATGGCCAGGGCGTTGGCCCGGGTCCCGGTGATGGCGGATTCGTCGAGCGACTCGAAGATGTCCGGGGTCACCATGAACACGCCCATGAGGCGCGGATCGACGCCCTGCACCAGCGTGAGGATGCGGCAGATGTCCAGCGCCATCGAGGCACCGGCGCCGCCGGCCATCGACGAGACGACGAGGACGATCGGCTGGTCGTTGGAACTGTACGGTCCCGCACCCGGGATCTTCAGCGACCGCATCTCGGTGTCGGTGGAGTTGGCGAACAGCGTGTCCCAGGACCGCTGCAGCGCCTTGCGCACGGTGTCGACGCGGCTCAGCGTGATCATGCGCCCCAGCGCGCGGTACTGGCCGGCACCGGTGGAGAGCGGGGTGTACACCTGCTCCGGCTCGCGCGGGGCCCAGGTCGCGATGGTGTCGAGGGCGTTGTTGGCGATCAACCGCTGCGACAGTGCGTTGTCGAGGACCTTGTAGCCGTCACTCTCGGGTCCGGTGCCGACGTAGACCCCGCCGTGGTCGGGCACGGTCCCGACACCGGCAACCGGCGACGGCGACGTGGGCACGTCGAGGTGCACGAACTGCCAACCGGCCGGCAGCCGGTTGATGCCGTGCGCACGGAGGTCGGACTCGAGCTGGTCCATCATGTAGGCCAGCGCGGCCCCACCGGAACCACCGCAGCCGACGACGAGAAAACGCTTCATCTGGTTTCAATCCTCTTCACGGACTAGATCGGGTCAGTTGTCGAACGGGTTGTAGTCGCGCGGGGGGCCACCGGGCCCGGCCTGCGGGGGGCCACCCGGGCCGCCCTGCGGCGGACCGGCCTGCGGCGGACCACTCTGCGGCGGACCAACCGGACCGCCCTGCGGCGGGCCGAACGAACCCGGCCGCGGCGGCGGTGGCTGCGCGGCGAACGGATCGCCACCGGGCACCCCACCCGCCCGGCCGAACGGATCCGGCGACTCGCCGGTGGCGGCGGGAGCGCCGGCCTGCTGGCGCAGCGTGGCGACCACGGTACCCACCGACTCGGTGATCTCCTCGCTGAAGCGTTCCAGCGTCACCGACCCGGCGTCGTCGCCCACGAGGACCACCACATCGGCCCGATCGGCGGGCCCGCCGGGGTTGTGCAAGACGAACCACCGGTTGTGGACGTTGAGCGGGAGCCGGGCATCCGGCGCGGGTCCGACGCTGTCGCCGGTTTTGCCCGCCGCCCCGATCATCCCGGGCGCGCTGGCCACGACGTAGCCGGTGCCGAACGGCGACCGCCCGACGCGGGTGTCGAGCGAGATCCCATCGATCGCCAGGTGTCGCGTCGGTGCCGCGGTACCGGGGACCATGCGGACCAAGTCGTTGTCGCGGAAGGCGAACGGTTCACCGTCGCGCAGGACCGACGACCCGCTGATCGTCACCGGGATGACCTCGGCGCGCAGCGAGCGCGCGGGGATCCGCGCCGTCCACCACTTGGCCAGGTACGCCAGGCCGAGCGGCACAAGCGGGCCCAGGATCAGCGCAGCGAGGATGCCCAGCAGGGTGTTGGCCGCATCCTGCTGCTTGGCCAGGGTCGCACTGAACTGGACCTGCATGGCCCGGGGTTCGCCCTGGCCGTCCGCTTTGGCGACCATCACGGTCACGGTGCCGCCGACGTCGCCGCGCCCCTGGTTCGGGACGTGCAGGGTGAGCGGCAACTTGCCTTGTTCCCCCGCCCCGGGGTCCGAGGCGCAGTTCTTCGCGCTGGTCGCCGTCGACGTCACGTTCAGCCCATCGGTGCCGCTCGGCGACGCCTCCACCTTGGTGGCGCCCTGCGGTGCCACCCAGACGCAGCCCGGACCGTGGAACTCCAGATCGACGGTCGCCTCGCCGGAACCGGTGACCGTGCCGAAGTCGACGCGCGAGGCGACCTGGGGGTACCCGGCCGGCGGGTTGATCGTCACCGGCAGGTCGACGCCCTTGGGCACCAACGGGGTTCCGGGGACCAGCTTGCCCCGGGAGTCGCGCGCCGGCGCGGTGGTGACCGCGAGCTTCATCCGCAGCATCGCCGGACCGGGCGCGACCTTGGACAGGTCGGCGGTCTGCGTCTGCGTCACCTTGTTCTTCGGCAGGTTGCGGGCGATCGTGACGGTCTGGCCACCGCGGGTGACCAACCCGGCGTCGAAGGAGACCGTGCCCGGCAACGCCTCGACCGCGACGGTCTGGTTGCTCTTGTTGGTCACGACGAAGTTGAACTGGGCAAGTTTGTCGCCGGCCCGCAACTTGTAATTGCCATAGGCCGGCCACGCCGGCGCCAGATCTCCGTAGATCCGGATGTTGGACTGGGTCTGTGCGCTCACCGTCTGATCGGGCGACACGAACACCAGGGCCCAGACACCGCGCCACTTCTTCGCGTCGGCGGCCGCCATCTCGATGGACACCGACTTCGGACTCGGCGAGGAATAACTCACCGCGGTTCCGGCGATGTCGACCTTCCCCGGTTTCCCGGTCTCGAGGCGGTGCTCGGACCCGTCTGGCGCCACCAGGACCGGGATCAGGCCGGTCGTCGTCGCGTCGGCGATGATGCTGACGCTCGACACCGACTCGTCGAGGACGAAGCGGTGCTTGGCGTCTTCGCAGACCCGGTTGTTCGGGCAGGCTCCGCGCTTGGTCTCCACGCCGGCGCCGCCGCCGATCGTGGCGAAGGCGCGCACCAACTCGTCGATGTCGGTGACCCGGTAGAACGCCCCCGGCACCGGCTGGGTGATCGACCCGCAGGTGCGGCCGCCATCCGACTTCCCGGTGGCGATCGCCTGCAACAGGTCGAAGTCCGAGGCGCGGGACTGGGCGTCGAGGCCGATGGCGACGGTGATGACCCCTGCCGAGCGCAACTGGTCGGCGATTCCGCCGGGCCGGCAGATGCTCTGCTCGGCGGCCTTCTTCATCGCGTCGCGATCGGCCGGGCTGGTGAGCTGCTGGCCGGGGGCGAACTCTTTGTCGACCCGGCCGCGGTTCTGGTAGTCGAAGTCGAGCGCGCCGTCGGTGAACCAGACGATCATCTGGCACCCGGCCGCGGCATCGGGCCGGCGCTTGGCGGCGAGCGCCGACGCGGCGTTGGCCAGGGCCGTCGCATAGTCGGTGTCGCGCCCGGTGTTGCTCTGCCCCAGCTTGTCCAGACCGGCGGTCACCGCACCCATCGAGTTCGCGTTCAGCTCGGTCCAGTCGGTGATCACCCGGTAGCCGTCGGCGAAGGCCGCCACCGACAGGTCCAGCCGGGTGCCGTCGCGCTCGGCGACCATGCGCAGCTGGCGGGCGAGTTCCTTCGCGGCGGCCACCCGGGCCGCCGTGGCGTCGGACTTCTGCAGGCTCAGCGATTCGTCCATGAGGAACAGCACCTGGCCGTTCTTCTGACCGGCCACACACGACGCGAACCGGGAGACGGCGGCGTCGCCATCAGCCGGTTCGGCATGGGCCGCGCCGAGCAGCAGGCCCAACGGCGCCAGCAGCACCGCGAGCGCGACGACGGCGAACCACCTGGCCACGACTGATCGCGAATCCGCCACCGGATGAATCCCCCTTGCCATCACAACCGCCCGACCCAGAATCCGACGGCCAACGCCGTCACCGCGATCCCGATGACGACCAAAGCAATCGCCACCGCCCACAGCACCCCGGTGGACCCGGGTCGCGAGTACACCGTAGCGGTCTTGCGCTCGGTGTCGACGGCGACGAACCGCGCGACGAACCAGATGGCCAACGGGCCGGCCAACACCCAGCCCAGCAGGGACCACCAGTGACCCCAGCCGATCGCGCCGATGATTCCACCGACCGCGGCCAGCACCGCTGCCGCAATCAGCAACCCGTTCGGCGGCTCGGCCATGGTGATCGCGCTACCGCCGGGAACCGACGACCCGGATTGGCGGCGCGCGAGCGGGTCGGCCGGGTCGACCCCGGTTCCCGTCGAAACACCGTGGTCAAAAGGCGTCGTGCCGAACCCGCCCGCACCACCGGGGGCCTCGTGTCGGCCCGGTGTGGCCTGCGGCCCCGCGTTGGGGACCCACTGCCCCGGCTGCGCCGGGGGTTGGGGCGGACCGGATTGAACCGGCCCGGGCTGCACATGCCGGCCCGGGTAGCCCGGCCCCGGCTGACCCGGCCCCGGTTGACCCGGACCCGGCTGACCCGTTTGGGGCGCACCCGGGTACCCCGACGGTGCTCCAGAGGGCGACGACTGGCCCGGGTCATTACCCTGACCAAACGGATTGAACGACGACACGGATGCCATGTTTTCACATGTCCTGCGCGTCTGGGTGACCCAGACGAATGAATCGCCCACCCAGTTGGCTGAATCTGGCAGGATCGGGCCATGATCCCTTTCCTCTGGCGCACCGCGACGACCGGCGTCACCCTGTGGCTCGCGACCCTGTTGGTTCCCGACAGCATGCATTTCGAATGGGGCAACGCCGATTCGGTGTGGCGCAAGGTCGGGATCGTGTTGATCGTGGCGGTCGTCTTCGGCGTCGTGAACGCGTTCGTCAAGCCGGTCGTGCAGTTCCTCTCCATCCCGTTCTACATCCTGACGTTGGGCCTGTTCCACGTGATCGTCAACGCGCTGATGCTGTGGCTGGTGTCCTGGTTCAGCAACCACGTGACCGGGTGGGGCCTGGTCGTCGACAAGTTCTGGTGGTCGGCGATCTGGGCGGCGATCATCGTCTCGATCGTCGGGATCGTGGTGACCGCGGTCGGCGACCGCATCGCCGACACCGTTTCGGACTGAGTGATCGGAGCCGCTGATATGCCCACCACACCGCACCGCTTCCGCACCGCCGTCGCGCTGATCGCCGGCATCGGCGCCGCCGGGGCCGTCCTCGTCGGATGTTCGGCCTCGTCGAACTCCGTCGACGACACGCGTTCGGTCACCGTCGTCGGCAACGGCAAGGTGACCGGGGTGCCCGACACCCTCAGCGCGACCGTCGGCGTCGAGGCGGAGGCCGCCGACGTCTCCGCGGCCATCAACGAGACCTCGGCCAAGATCACCAAGATCACCGACGCGGCCGTCGAGGCCGGCGTGGACCGCAAAGACGTGCAAACCCAGCAGGTCTCCATCTCACCGCGCTACTCCTCGCCGGGCCCGGGCGGCGGTACGTCCACCATCAGTGGCTACCAGGCGACCAACACCGTCTCGATCAAGATCCGCGACCTCGCCAAGGCCTCCACGATTCTCGGCAACATCGTCACCGCCGGCGGCAACAACACCCGCCTGTCGGGTGTGAGCTTCGCCATCGACGACAATTCGGCGCTGATGCGCAATGCGCGCGAGGCCGCCTTCGCCGACGCCCGGGCGCGCGCCGACCAGTACGCCCGCCTGGCCGGGGACAAACTCGGCAAGGCGTTGGTGATCACCGAGACGAACACCGCCGATTCGGTGGGCCCGTCCTACCGCCGCGCCCCCGACGCGATGGCGGCCGCACCCGTGCCGATCGAGCCGGGCCAACAGACCCTCACCTACACGGTGACCGTCAAGTTCGCGCTGACCTGACCCCCGACATGCATCCGGCACTGGAACAGTGGTCCGACTTCAACGTCGCCATCGCCGGTGCCAGCGCGGCGTTGGCGGGCCTGATCATCGTCGCGGTGTCGGTGAACCTCGAACGCATCTTGGTCTCGCCGGCCATCCCGGCCCGGACCGGCGCGGCGATCGGCGCCCTCACCCTCGCCGTCGCCGCCGGATGCCTCTCGCTGATCCCCGACCAGTCGCTGTCCGCCCTCGGGGTGGAGATCCTGGTCGGGGCCCTACTCGTCGGGTGGTTCGCCCTGCTCGCCTCGCTGCGGATCTATCGCGTGGCCTCCGCCGAGCACGATCCGCTACTGCCCAAACCGCCCCGGATGTGGCCGCCGGGCAAGATCGCCATGGCGCTGGCCTCCCCCCTGTTGTTCGTCATCGGCGGAATCATTCTGGTGACCGGCAACGTCGACGGGCTGAACTGGGTCGCGGCCGGATCGATCACGGCAATCGTGGCCAGTGTCGGGCTCTCGTGGATCGTGTTGATCGAGGTACGGCGGTGAGGATTTTGTGACCATCCTGTTCCACGACCCGCTGCTCGACGAGCTCGGCGTGTGGCCGCTGGCCTATGCGCCCTACGGGGGCTGCGACTTCGGCGAACTCCGGGCGATCGCGACCACCGTCGGCGACGGCGGCGCCGATGCCTTCTACGCCGCCTTCGCCGCGATGGCCGACGGGTTGGCGGCCGACGCGGCCGCGGCCGAGAAGGCCGGGCACACCGCGTCGGCCCGGGAACTGCATCTGCGGGCCGCCGTCTACTACGCGTCGTCCTTCCATCCGCTGTACGGCACCCCGGTCGACCCGCGCCTCGTCGACGCCTTCGACAAGCAGTCCGCCGAGTTCGGCGCCGCCATGGCACTGCTCGACCCCGCCGGCACCGCGGTGCAGATTCCCTACGACGACACCTCGCTGCCCGGTTATCTCATCCCGGCGCCGGGCTCCGCGGGTGAGCGCCGGCCACTGGTCGTCTTCACCAACGGGTACGACGCCACCATCACCGACATGTACTTCGCCTCGGCGGTCGCGGCGGGTCGCCGTGGCTACCACTGCCTGCTGTTCGACGGCCCCGGGCAGGGCGAGATGCTGATCCACCGCCAACTGCCCATGCGGACCGATTGGGAGCACGTGATCACGCCCGTCGTCGATTGGGCGCTGGGGCACGACCTGGTCGATCCCGACGCCATTGTTCTCAGCGGGTGGAGCCTCGGCGGCTACCTCGCCCCGCGCGGCGCCTCCGGCGAGCACCGGCTGGCCGCGGTGGTGGCCGATCCGGGGCAGTGGGACGTCGGGGCGACGATGACCCTGATGGCCACCTCGATGGGGGTGGCGCCGCGCGCCGCCGCGAATCCGAGCACGATCGACCAGAAGACGATCGACGCGATGATGGCCGCGATCACCGCCAACCCGAGGTTGGACTGGTCGATCGTCAAGCGCGGCTTCTGGGTGAACGGGGTGGACAATCTCGCCGACTTCCTCGCCGCCACCCTGCGCTACTCCCTCGACGGCGTCGGTTCACACATCTCCTGCCCGGTTCTGGTGACCACCGCCGAGGACGACTTCCTCTCCCGCGGCGCCCAACGGTTCGTCGACGAACTCGGCGACCGGGTGACCCTGTTGGACTTCACCGCCGCGCAGGGCGCCGGAATGCACTGCGAGATGCTCAACCGGTCGCTGCTCAACCGCCGCGCCCTCGATTGGCTCGACGACACGCTGCAGCGGGCCTGATCGCGGCCGCCGACTCGACTCTGGCAGGGTTGTCCGCATGCGAGCAGTCGTCCAACGGGTCAGCCGGGCACGGGTCCTCGTCGACGACGAGGTGGTCGGCGAATTGGACTTGGCGCCGGGCGCACAGGGACTCGCGGTCCTCGTCGGCGCCACCCACTCCGATGGCGACGAGCAGGCCCGGGCCCTCGCCGAGAAGATCTGGCGGTTGCGCATCCTCGACGGACCCGACGGCGGTCAATCCGGTGCGGCCGACCTGCTCGCACCGGTGTTGGTGGTCAGCCAGTTCACCCTGTACGCCAATACCGACAAGGGCCGTCGGCCGTCGTGGAATGCCGCGGCACCCGGCGATGTCGCCGAACCGTTGGTGGCGGCAGTGGTCGAGCACCTGAGGTCGATGGGCGCATCGGTGGCGACCGGCCGGTTCGGCGCGCACATGATGCTCGACCTGGTCAACGACGGACCGGTCACCATCACGTTGGACGTGTGAGGCGCGGTAGCGTGCGAGAGGCTCAGGCGCCGGCGGGCCGGGTCGTCAGGATGCGCGGGCCGTCCTCGGTCACCGCGACGGTGTGCTCCCAGTGCGCGGCCCGGGTGCCGTCGTCGGTGATCACGGTCCAGTCGTCGTCCAAGACGGTGGTGTCCTCGGTACCCAGCGTGAGCATGGGCTCGACCGCCAGCGTCGACCCGACCACCAGTCGCGGACCGCGACCGGGCTCCCCCTCGTTGGCCAGGAACGGGTCCAGGTGCATCTCTCGGCCGATCCCGTGGCCGCCGTAACCGGCGACGATGCCGAAGTGACGCCCGAACCGCTCGCGGGCGGCAATCGTGCCCTGTTCGATGGCGTGGGACACGTCGGTGAGCCGGGCGCCGTCGACCATGGCGGCGATCCCCGCCTCCAACGACAACCGGGTGGCCTCGCTCAGCTCCTCGTCGTCACGGGCCAGGGTCCCCACGCCGAAGGTCCAGGCGGAGTCGCCGTGCCATCCGTCGAGAATGGCCCCACAGTCGATGGAGACGAGATCCCCCTCGGCGAGGACGACGTCGGCCGACGGGATGCCGTGCACGACGACGTCGTTGACCGAGCTGCAGATGGACCCGGGGAAGCCGTGATAGCCCTTGAACGAGGGCACCGCCCCGGCGGCGCGGATGACCGACTCGGCGACCTCGTCGAGTTCCAGGGTGGACACGCCGGGCGCGGCGGCCGCGCGGACCGCCACGAGTGCCTCGCCGACGACCGCGCCAGCGGCAGCCATCGCGTCGAGCTCACCGGCCGACCGGAACGGGACAACCCGTCGACCGAACAAAGCCATGGTCGGAGACTCGCCGCCTACTCGGCGCCGGTGCCCAGTGCGGCCAGGACGCGCTGGTGCACCTCGTCGACCTCGCCGACCGCGTCGATCGACGTGACGTCGTTGCCGTAGTACTCGAGCAGCGGTGCGGTCTCCGAGTCGTACACCGAGAGGCGGTTGCGGATCACGTCCTCGCTGTCGTCGGCGCGGCCACGGGCCAGCATGCGCTCCACGACCACGTCGGCGTCGACCGAGAAGGAGAGCACGGCGTCGAGGGTGACACCCATCTCTTTGAGTGCGTCGGCCTGCTCGATCGACCGCGGGAAGCCGTCGAGGATGAACCCGCGGGCGGCATCCGGCTCGGCGATGCGGGCGCGCACCATGTCGACGGTCACCTCGGAGGGGACCAGGTCGCCGGCGTCGAGGTACCGCTTCGCCTCGATGCCGATCGCGGTGCCCTGGGAGATGTTCGCGCGGAACAGGTCCCCGGTGGAGATGTGGGGAATGCCCAGCGCCTCCGACAGGAGTTCGGCCTGCGTGCCCTTACCGGCCCCGGGAGGGCCAAGGATGATGAGTCTCAATTCAGGAACCCTTCGTACTTGCGCTGCATCAACTGGCTGTTGACCTGCTTGACGGTGTCGAGGGCCACCACGACCATGATCAGGAGGGCGGTACCGCCGAACGGCAGGTTCTGGATGCCGCCGGAGCTGCTACCCACCTGCAGGAACACGTTGGGCAGGATCGCGATCAGACCCAGGTAGATCGAACCGGGGAGGGTGATCCGCGACAGGACGTAGCCGAGGTAGTCGGCGGTCGGCTGACCGGGTCGGATGCCCGGGATGAAGCCGCCGTACTTCTTCATGTCGTCGGCGCGTTCCTGGGGGTTGAACGTCACCGCCACGTAGAAGTAGGTGAAGAAGATGATCATCAGGAAGTACGTGGTGATGTAAACCCAGTCGGTCGGGTTCACCAGGTGCTGTGTGATGAAGACCTGCCAGCCCTTCGGCTGACCGTCCTGACTGGTCAGGTTGGCGATCAGCATCGGCAGGTACAGCAGCGACGAGGCGAAGATGACCGGGATAACACCGGCCTGGTTGACCTTGAGCGGCAGGTACGTCGACGAACCGCCGTACATCTTGCGGCCCACCATCCGCTTGGCATATTGGACCGGGATCCGGCGTTGGCCCATCTCGATGAAGACCACGCCCGCGACGATGACCAGGCCCGCGATGATCACGAGCGTGAAGGCGACCGCGCCGCGCTCCTTGAGGATCATGCGGCCCTCGGCCGGGATTCGGGCGACGATACCGGCGGTGATCAGCAGCGACATGCCGTTGCCGATACCGCGCTCGGTGATGAGCTCGCCGAACCACATGACCACCATGGCGCCGGCCACCATGACGATGACGATGGTCACCAGCCCCATGATCGACTTGTCGTCGATCATGTCGCTCGGCGTACAGCCCTCCTTGGCGGCCGCCCCTTGCAGCAGCCCGCCGTTCGCGGCGAGGGCAACGATGCCGGTGGCCTGCAGCAGCGCCAGCGCGACCGTGAGGTAGCGCGTGTACTGCGTCATCTTGGCCTGGCCGGCCTGCCCCTCCTTGCGCAACTCCTCGAAGCGCGGGATCACCACCGTCAACAGCTGCACGATGATGCTCGCGGTGATGTAGGGCATGATGCCGATCGCGAACACCGACAGCTGCAACAGTGCGCCGCCGGAGAACATGTTGATCAGCGAGTAGAGCTGCTCCTGGGCCGACGACTGGCCGTCGGTCGGCTTGAGGCAGTTCTGGATGACCTGGAAGTTCACACCCGGCGACGGCAGCGTCGCACCGAACCGGTACAGCACCAAGAGGAAGATGACAAAGAAGATCTTCTTCCTCAGTTCCGGCGTGCGGAACACGGCGACGAGGGGGGAGAACACTAATTCCTCCTAGCGGCGACCACTTCGGATCGGTGCCTGACGGTCAGGGGTGGCGCGGACGGCTCGGTCGCGCGACGGGCAACGCTGCAAACTCTAACAGTTGCCGGGAAAGCGGGTCGTCGGCGCAACGCGCTGGGCATTGCACCGACGACCCCGCCCCCGGATGTGCTTAGAGCTCGGTGGTGGTGCCACCGGCGGCGGCGATCTTGTCCTTCGCCGACGCGGAGAACTTGTTGGCGGTGATGTCGAGCTTCACCGACAGCTCCCCGTCGCCGAGGACCTTCACCAGCTCGTTCTTGCGGACCGCGCCCTTGGCGACGAGGTCCTCGACACCCACGGTGCCGCCGGACGGGAAGAGCTCGGCGAGATCGCCGACGTTGACGACCTGGTACTCGACCCGGTTGCGGTTGGTGAAGCCCTTGAGCTTCGGCAACCGCATGTGGATCGGCATCTGGCCGCCCTCGAAGCCGGCCGGCACGGTCTTGCGGGCCTTGGTGCCCTTGGTGCCGCGGCCGGCGGTCTTGCCCTTCGAGCCCTCACCGCGACCCACGCGGGTCTTCTCGGTCTTCGCGCCCGGAGCGGGGCGAAGGTGGTGGAGTTTGATGGTCATGTCTTAAACCTCTTCGACGGTCACGAGGTGCCGGACCACGTTGATCAGGCCCCGCGTCTGCGGGTTGTCCTCGCGGGTGACGGTCTTGCGGATGCCCTTGAGGCCAAGGGTGCGCAGGCTGTCACGCTGATTGCTCTTGGTACCGATGGTGCTCTTGATCTGGGTGATCTTCAGCTGGCCCACTTCAGTCTCCTTTTTGGCCATGGCGGCTTACGCCCCCTTAGCGGCCGACGACGCAGCGGCAGCCGCAGCGGCGCGGGCCCGCAGCATGCCGGCGGGTGCGACGTCCTCGACCGGCAGGCCACGGCGGGCGGCGACCTCTTCGGGGCGCTGCAGCAGCTTGAGGGCGGCCACGGTGGCGTGCACGACGTTGATGGCATTGTCCGAGCCCAGGCTCTTGGCGAGGACGTCGGTGACGCCCGCGCACTCGAGCACGGCGCGCACCGCGCCACCGGCGATCACACCGGTACCGGGAGCGGCCGGACGCAGCAGCACGACGCCGGCGGCGGCCTCACCCTGAACCGGGTGGGTGATGGTGCCGGCGATCATCGGGACGCGGAAGAAGTTCTTGCGAGCCTCTTCGACACCCTTCTGGATCGCGGCCGGAACTTCCTTGGCCTTGCCGTAGCCGACGCCGACCATGCCCTGGCCGTCGCCGACCACCACGAGGGCGGTGAAGCTGAACCGGCGGCCGCCCTTGACGACCTTGGACACGCGGTTGATGGTGACGACGCGCTCGAGGTGGTTGCGCTCCTCGCGGTCGCGGCCGCCCCGGTTGTCGCGACGGTCGCCGCGGCCACCGCGGCGGTCGCCGCCGCGCTCATTGCTGTTGCTGTTGGCGGGTCCGTTCCCGCCGTCACGCTGACGTCCGGGCATCAGAGGATCCCTCCGTTGTTGATCAGGCAATTCATGTAGGTGGTCATCAGAACTTCAGGCCTCCCTCGCGGGCGGCGTCGGCGAGCGCCGCGATCCGGCCGTGGTAGCCGTGGCCACCGTGGTCGAACACGACGGCCTCGATGCCGGCCGACTTGGCGCGACCGGCGATCAGCTCGCCGACCTTGGCCGCCTGGGCCGACTTGTCGCCACCGGCCGACCGCACGTCGGCCTCGATCGACGACGCGGCGGCCAGCGTGTTGCCGGCCAGGTCGTCGATGAGCTGGACGTGGATGTGGCGGCTGCTGCGCTTGACGACCAGGCGCGGCCGCTCCGGCGTGCCGGAGATCTTCTTCCGCAGGCGGAAGTGGCGGCGGTTGGTCGCGGTGCGGCGACGCGTCGAGGCGTCCTTGCCGACCGGCTTGCGTTGCGTTGCGGTTTCACTCATGGCTTACTTACCCGTCTTTCCGACCTTGCGGCGGACCTGCTCACCCTCGAAGCGGATGCCCTTGCCCTTGTACGGGTCCGGACGCCGCAGGCGACGGATGTTCGCCGAGATCTGGCCGACTTGCTGCTTGTCAATGCCCGTCACCGAGAACTTGGTCGGCGACTCCACAGCGAAGGTGATGCCTTCGGGTGCCTCGATCGGCACCGGGTGGCTGTACCCGAGTGCGAACTCGAGGTCGCGACCCTTGGCGGCGACGCGGTAGCCGACGCCGAAGATCTCCAGCTTGCGGGTGTAGCCGTCGGTGACGCCGACGACGAGGTTGTTGATCAGGCTGCGCGACAGACCGTGCAGGGCACGGTTGCGACGCTCGTCATTGGGCCGGGTGACGACGATCTGCTGGTCTTCCACGGCGGCCGTGATCGGCTCGCTGATGGTGACGGACAGTTCGCCCTTGGGGCCCTTGACCTTCACGTCCTGGCCGTCGATGGTGACATCGACTCCGGCCGGGATCGCAATGGGGCTCTTACCGATTCGCGACATGTTGTGGGCCCCTTACCAGACGTAAGCGAGGACTTCGCCGCCCACGCCCTTGTTGGCTGCCTGGCGGTCGGTGAGCAGGCCCGACGACGTGGAGATGATCGCCACGCCGAGGCCGCCCAGCACCTTGGGCAGGTTGGTCGATTTCGCGTAAACCCGCAGACCCGGCTTGGAGACGCGGCGCAGACCAGCAATGCTGCGCTCCCGGCTCGGGCCGTACTTGAGGTTCACGATGAGCTTCTTGCCGACCTCGGCGTCTTCGACGCGGTAGTCGGTGATGTAGCCCTCTTTCTTGAGGATCTCGGCGATGTTGGCCTTGATCTTCGACGACGGCAGGGTCACCTCGTCGTGGTACGCCGAGTTGGCGTTGCGCAGACGCGTCAAGAAGTCTGCGATCGGGTCAGTCATGGTCATGGTTGACCGTCAACCTTTCTCGTAGCGGTTCCCATACAGCGGCGTACTGGGTTTTCCCAGGTCAACCGGTGGGCCTTCCACGAAGTGGAGTTGTGCGTAGGTTCTTCCCTGCCCATGCCGTTGGCTTTTCGCCGGCACGGGCGGGGTATGAAGTTGTGGCTCCCGGGGGGCACAGTTCACCCCGGGCAACCGTTTCAGTGTAGGGAACCCGCTCCAAGAACCCAAATCCTCGGTGGGGGCGGCCGACTCGGCCCCCACCGGGCCAGCCGCCCCCCTCTCTAATCTGGATTCAATCCAGATTTAGTGGTAGAGTCAGTGGTGTTGCAGCCCCCAGCGACACACCGGCCAAACCCAACCGAGGCCGGACGAGAAGGAGTGATGAGTATGAGCACCGCGACCCCCATCAACGGAGTACTCGACCACGACGCCCGCCAGGTCGTCGGCGACGCCCTGCAGGCGACCCTCGTCGACCTGGTCGACCTGAGCCTCATCGCCAAGCAGGCGCACTGGAACGTCGTCGGCAGCCACTTCACCGCGGTCCACGCCGACCTCGACGAGCTCGTCGACGTCACCCGCGAGTTCTCCGACGCGGCCGCCGAGCGGGCAACCGCCGTCGGCGTCAGCCCGGATGCCCGGGTGCAGACCGTCGCCAAGACGACCGGGACCCCCGGGATCAGCGAGGGCTGGATCGGCGACACCGCCGTGATCGGCGTGATCGTCGAGAACCTCGCCGCGGTCATCGGCGGCATCCGCGAGCGCATCGAGGCCACCGGCACGCAGGACCCGGTGACCGAGGATCTGCTCATCGGGTTCGCCGCCCGGCTCGAGCAGCTCCACTGGATGTGGCAGGCCCGCCAGGCCTGATCGGAGCCGCCCGAGTGGCGGCCCGCCCCACCGACCCCCGGCCCCGCGAACCACCCCTCGGTTCGCGGGGCCGGGCCTTGTCTGCGGGAGACGGCGACCCGTGGCGGGACCTACGTCGGGACTTCACCCATTCGCCCCCTGCCGGCCTATTTGGCGAACTACCGTTATTTTTATGAACCGCCCAGCCCAGGTTCAAGGAAAATCTGCACAGTTGCTGCTCGACGCCGGACGGTTCTTCACCCGATGGGATGAGACCGCCGACGGACGGGCGGTGTTCCGCGAGGGAGGCCGCGCGGGCGACTACTTCTACCGCGACCGGTGGAGCCACGACAAGATCGTGCGCTCGACCCACGGGGTGAACTGCACCGGATCGTGCTCGTGGAAGGTGTATGTCAAAGACGGCATCATCACCTGGGAGACCCAGGAGACCGACTATCCGTCGGTCGGTCCGGACCGCCCCGAGTACGAGCCGCGCGGCTGCCCGCGCGGCGCCGCCTTCTCCTGGTACACCTACTCCCCCACCCGGGTCCGCCACCCGTATGCCCGCGGCGTGCTGGTGGAGATGTACCGCGCGGCCAAGGCGAAGCTCGGCGACCCGGTCCTCGCCTGGGCCGACGTGACCGGCGACCCGCTGCGCCGCCGCGCCTACCAACGGGCGCGCGGCAAGGGCGGTCTCGTGCGCGTCTCCTGGGACGAGGCCATCGAGATGGCCGCGGCCGCCCACGTGCACACCATCAAGACCTACGGCCCCGACCGGTGCACCGGGTTCTCCCCGATCCCGGCGATGTCGATGGTCAGCCACTGCGTCGGCACCCGGTTCATCCAACTGATCGGCGGCGTCATGACGTCGTTCTACGACTGGTACGCCGATCTGCCGGTGGCCAGCCCGCAGGTTTTCGGCGATCAGACCGACGTACCCGAGTCCGGCGACTGGTGGGACGCCACCTACCTGATGATGTGGGGCTCCAACGTGCCGGTCACCCGCACGCCCGACGCCCACTGGATGGCCGAGGTCCGCTACCGCGGCACCAAGATCGTCACCGTCTCCCCCGACTACGCCGACAACACCAAGTTCGCCGACGAGTGGCTGCCCGCCCAGGCCGGCACCGACGCCGCCCTGGCCATGGCAATGGGCCACGTCATCCTCCGCGAGTACTTCGTCGACCGCACCACCGAGTTCTTCTCCGACTACGTGCGCAAGTACACCGACCTGCCGTTCCTCGTCGAACTGGCCGAGCAGGACTACGAGGGGCAACCGACGCTGGTCCCCGGGAAGTTCGTCACCGCCGACGGCGTCGGACTCGGCACCGCCGACGAGGACGCGTGGAAGACGGTCGTCCTCGACGAGGCCACCGATGCCGTCGTCGCCCCCAACGGGTCGATGGGCTTCCGCTACGCCGACTCCGGGGAAGGCCGCTGGAACCTGGATCTGCAGGGCGTCACCCCCCGGCTGAGTCTGGTCGACGACCCGGCGGCCGAACCGGTCGCGATCAGCCTCGCCGCCTTCGACGCCCCCGACGGCAGCGGCACGGTCCTGTGCCGCGGCGTCCCGGCGCGGCGCGTGCACGGCAAGCTCGTCACAACCGTCTTCGACCTGATGCTCGCCCAGTACGGCGTCGGCCGCGACGGCCTGCCCGGCGACTGGGCGGCCGGTTACGACGACGCCGCCACCCCGTACACGCCCGCGTGGCAGGAGGCGATCACCAGCGTCCCCGCCGATGCGGCGATCCGCATTGCCCGCGAGTTCGCCACGAACGCCGTTGAGTCCCAAGGGCGTTCGATGATCATCATGGGCGCCGGCATCTGCCAGTGGTTCCACGGCGACGCCACCTATCGGGCGATTCTCGCCCTGCTGAACCTGACCGGGAGCATGGGCCGAAACGGCGGCGGGTGGGCCCACTACGTCGGGCAGGAGAAATGCCGCCCGATCACCGGGTGGATCTCGCTGGCCAACGGGCTGGACTGGTCGCGGCCACCGCGCACCCAACCGGGCACCTCGTACTGGTATATGCACACCGACCAGTGGCGCAACGACGGGTATTCGACGACCGCGCTCGCCTCGCCGCTGTCCCGCGGGGTGCTCGACCACCCCCACACCGCCGACGCGATCGCCCAGTCGGCCCGCCTGGGGTGGATGCCGTTCTACCCCCAATTCTCCGCCAACCCGCTGCAGCTGGCCGACGACGCGCAGGCCGCCGTCGACGCCGGCACGGCGCCGAACGTGGGCGCCTGGGTGGCCGACCGACTGCACGACGGCGGGCTGACCCCGTCGATCAACGACGTCGACGCCCCGGAGAACTGGCCGCGCACCCTGGTGCTGTGGCGCTCGAACCTGCTCGGCTCGTCGGCGAAGGGCGACGAGTACTTCCTGCGCCACCTGCTGGGCACCGACCACAACATCCTGGGCACCGAGGATCCGCAGACCCCGCGCCCACGCGAGGTGGCGTGGCACGACGAGGCCCCCGAGGGCAAGCTCGACCTGCTGCTGTCGGCCGACTTCCGCATGACCTCGACGACGCTGATGAGCGACATCGTCCTGCCGGCCGCCACCTGGTACGAGAAGCACGACCTCAGTTCGACCGACATGCACCCGTTCGTGCACGCCTTCACCCCGGCCATCTCGCCGCCGTGGGAGGCCAAGAGCGACTTCGAGCTGTTCCACCTGCTGGCCCGCGAACTGTCCCGGCAGGCCAAGACGCACCTGGGTACCGTGCACGACCTGGTCGCCACCCCCAACCAGCACGACACCCCGGGCGAGACGGCCAACCCGCACGGCATCGTCGACGATTGGCTCGGCTCCCCGCGCCCCGGGGTGCCGGGCAAGAACCTGCCCCAGTTCGCCGTCGTCGAACGGGACTACACCGCGATCGCCGACAAACTGGCCTCGGTCGGCCCGCTCGCCGACCGGCTCGGCTTCACCGTCAAGAACCTGACCTTCGACGTCGGGTCGCAGATGGCCAAACTCGCCGGGCGCAACGGCGTGATGATGGGCGCGCACAGCGCCGCCCACGGCCGCCCGGCGATCGACACCGACGAGAAGCTGGCCGAGGCGATCCTGCTGTTCTCCGGGACGACCAACGGCGAGCTCGCCGTCGACGCCTTCGAAAAGCTGGAGCAGCGGACCGGTAAGCGGTTCGTCGACCTGGCGATCGGTTCGGAGGAGAAGCAGATCACCTTCGCCGACACCCAGGACTCCCCGCAGCCGGTCATCACCTCGCCGGAATGGTCGGGCTCGGAGACCGGCGGGCGCCGCTACGCCCCGTTCACGATGAACATCGAGCGGGACAAGCCCTTCCACACCCTGACCGGGCGGATGCACTTCTACCTCGACCACGACTGGATGCTCGACATCGGCGAGGCGCTGCCGCTGTACCGGCCGCCGCTGGACATGCACCGGTTGTTCGGCGAACCCCGACTCGGCCCGACGGGCGAGATGGAGATCGCGGTGCGCTACCTGACCCCGCACAACAAGTGGTCGATCCACTCGGAGTACCAGGACAACCTGTTCATGCTCTCCTTGTCGCGGGGCGGCCCCACCGCCTGGCTCTCCCCCGACGACGCGGCCGCGATCGGTGTCGAGGACAACGACTGGATCGAATGCGTCAACGCCAACGGCGTCTTCGTCGGCCGGGCCGTCGTCAGCCATCGGATCCCTGCCGGGGTGACCTACGTCCACCACGCCCAGGAGCGCACCATCGACGTGCCCAAGTCGGAGGCGACCGGGCGCCGCGGCGGCATCCACAACTCGGTGACCCGCCTGCTGGTGAAACCCTCCCACCTGATCGGCGGATACGCGCAGCTGTCCTATGCCTTCAACTACCTGGGGCCGACCGGCAACCAGCGAGACATTGTGTCGACCATCCGCCGGCGCAGCCAGGAGGTGACCTACTGATGCGAGTCATGGCCCAAGTCGCGATGGTGATGAACCTGGACAAATGCATCGGCTGCCACACCTGCTCGGTGACCTGCAAACAGGCCTGGACCAACCGGGCCGGCACCGAGTACGTGTGGTTCAACAACGTCGAGACGCGCCCCGGGCAGGGGTATCCGCGGCGGTACGAGGACCAGGACACCTGGCGCGGCGGGTGGTCGCTCAACCGCCGCGGCAAGCTGCGGTTGCGCACCGGCGGGCGCCTGCAGAAGCTGGCGACCATCTTCCACAGCCCGGTCCAGCCGACCCTGGACGACTACTACGAGCCGTGGACCTACGACTACGAGAACCTCATCAGCGCCCCGCTCGGCGACGACATCCCGGTTGCCCGGCCCAAGTCGCTGATCACCGGCCAGGACATGAAGATCTCCTGGTCGGCGAACTGGGATGACAATCTGGGCGGCAGCGGGGCGACCGCCCAGCGCGACCCGATTCTGCAGAAGCTGGCCGAGGAGTCCAACGAGAAGATCAAGCTGTCCTTCGAGCAGACCTTCATGTTCTACCTGCCGCGGATCTGCGAGCACTGCCTCAACCCGTCGTGCATGGCGTCCTGCCCGTCGGGCGCGATCTACAAGCGGTCCGAGGACGGCATCGTGCTGGTCGACCAGGACCGCTGCCGCGGGTGGCGCCAATGCATCACCGGCTGCCCCTACAAGAAGATCTACTACAACCACCGCACCGGCAAAGCCGAGAAATGCACGTTCTGCTACCCCCGACTGGAGGTCGGCCAGCCGACGGTGTGCTCGGAGACCTGCGTCGGGCGCCTGCGCTACATCGGGATCTTCCTCTACGACGCCGACCGGGTCACCGAGGCGGCGTCGGTCCCCGACGAGAAGGATCTCTACGAGGCCCAGCTGGACCTGATGCTCGACCCGTCGGACCCCGCGGTGATCGCCGCGGCCAAGGCCGCGGGCATCCCCGACGACTGGCTCGACGCCGCACGCCGCTCCCCGGTGTACGCGCTGGCCAAGCGCTACCGCGTGGCACTGCCGCTGCATCCGGAGTACCGGACCATGCCGATGGTCTGGTACGTGCCGCCGCTGTCGCCCATCGTCGACCTGCTCACCGAGCAGGGCCACGAGGGGGAGAGCCACACCAACCTGTTCGGCGCGATCGACAGCCTGCGCATCCCCGTCGAGTACCTGGCCGAGTTGTTCAGCGCCGGCGACACCGCGGTGGTGACCGGAGTCCTGCGCCGACTCGCCGGGATGCGGTCCTACATGCGCGACATCGCCCTGGGCCGCGAGCCCAACCCGCTGATCCCCGCCTCGGTGGGGATGGACGAGGAATCCATGGTCGAGATGTACCACCTCATGGCGATCGCCAAGTACGCCGACCGCTACGTGATCCCGACCGCGCACGTCGAGCAGGGCCACCAGCTCGAGGAGATGGCGTGCTCGCTGGACTACGAGGACGGCCCCGGCATGTACGAGTCGGGCCCGTTCGGCGAGGCCAGCGGCCCGGTGATGCCGGTGTCGGTGGAGACCTTCCAAGCCCTCCAACAGCGGCAGACCAGTGAGCATGCCGCCGACGAGGAGTCCCTGCGCGGCCGGGTCAACCTGTTGAACTGGGACGGCAACGGTGCGCCGTCCGGCCTGTTCCCCGCGGGGCGATGATGCGATTCCCCTTCGGTTCCCCCTCAGCCCCGACCGCGGCCCCGCGGCGCGGCGCCGCCGACCACCGCGTGCTCTACCAGGCCGCGTCATGGTGTCTGCAATACCCCGACGACGAGGTGCTCGCCCGCGCCGCGCTGCTGCGGGCCGCCCTCGACGAACAACCGTCGTCGGACGCGGTGCTGGCGTTGGGCCGGTTCGTCGACCACCTCGCCGCCACCGACCCTGACGACCTGCGCCACTCCTACGTCGACGTCTTCGACCTGTCGCGCCGGCAGACCCTCTACCTCACCTATTGGACCCATGGCGACACCCGACGGCGCGGCGCGGCGCTGGCCGCGATCAAGCAGCGCTACCGCGACGCGGGCTTCCTCGTCGACACCCGCGGCGAGCTGACCGACTACCTGCCGATGGTCCTGGAGTTCGCCGCCCGGGTCGACCCGGACGGCGGGCGGGAACTGCTCGTCGAATACCGGCCCTGCCTGGAGTTGATCCGGCTCGCCCTGGCCGACCAGACCTCCGCCTACGCCGACGTGCTGACCGCGGTGTGCGCGACGCTGCCCGGGCCGTCCCCCGCCGACCGGGCCAGCGCGTTGGCGATGCGGGGCGAGGCGGAGACCGTCGAGCAGGTCGGGCTCGACGCCGGCGATCCGCGGTTGATGCCGTTGTTCACCGTCGCGGAGATGGCCGCGACGGCTCCGATGGGAGGTCGACGATGAAGATCCTGCTGTGGGGGGTGATTCCGTACCTGACCCTGATCGCGGTGATCGGGGGCACGATCTGGCGCTACCGCTACGACAAGTTCGGGTGGACCACCCGCTCGTCGGAACTCTACGAGTCCCGACTGTTGCGCATCGGTTCGCCGCTGTTCCACTACGGCATCCTGATGGTGATCGCCGGGCACGCGATGGGCCTGGTCATCCCGGAGTCGTGGACCGAGGCGGTCGGGATCAGCGAGTCCGCCTACCACTGGGCGGCGGCGATCGGCGGAATCTTCGCCGCGGCGGCGACCCTCGTCGGCGTCGCCATCCTCGTCTACCGGCGGCGCACCGTCGGCCCGGTATTCGCCGCCACCACCGCCAACGACAAGCTGATGTACCTGGTGCTGGTGTCGGCCCTGGTGGCCGGGACCTACCTCACCGTCATCGGGCTGATCGATCCGCACGGCCCCGGGGTGAACTACCGCGAGACCGTGTCCCCCTGGTTCCGCTCGATCTTCCTCCTCCAACCCGACCTCGACGCCATGGCCGCCGCCCCGCTGCGCTTCCACGTCCACGTCCTGATCGGGATGACGCTGTTCATCCTGGTTCCGTTCACCCGCCTGGTGCACATCTTCACCGCACCGCTGCACTACCTGTTTCGGCCCTACATCGTCTACCGCAGCCGCGACGAGAAGTTGACCCCCGGCGACGCCAAGTCCGCACACGCGTGGGCCCCGATCGGCACCTCGGATCGACGGCGCTCATGACCACCGACACCGCACCTCCCCAATCGGCGATCGACCGGGCGGCACAGACGAGGAACCTGGCGTTGGCCACCACGGCCTTCACCATCACGTTCTGGGCCTGGAACCTCATCGCGCCGCTCGGCGTCTTCTACGCGAACCCGCTGCAGATGGACTTGTCGTCGGGGCAGAAGTCGATCCTCATCTCGGTCCCGATCCTCGTCGGGTCGTTGGGCCGCATCGTCGTCGGCGTGCTGACGCCGCGGTTCGGCGGTCGGGTGATGTTCACCGTGCTCCTGCTGCTGTCGGTGCCGTTCGTGCTGCTGGTCGCGGTCGCCGGCGAACTCAAGTCCTATCCGCTGATGCTCGTCGCCGGGTTCTTCCTCGGCATCGCCGGCACCAGCTTCGCCGCGGGCATCCCCTTTCTGAACAACTGGTACGAGGCGCACCGGCGGGGTTTCGCCACCGGCGTGTTCGGCGCCGGCATGGGCGGCACCGCACTCTCGGCCTTCTTCACGCCCCGGTTCCGGGAGTGGTTCGGCTACTTCCCGACCCACCTCATCATCGCGATCGCCCTCGTGGTCGTCGCCGGCGTGTGTTGGACCTGGATGCGCGACGCACCGTCCTGGACGCCGAACCGCGAGGCCGCCCTGCCCAAGCTGATCGACGCGGTCAAACTCCCGATCACCTGGCAGATGGCCTTCCTCTACGCCGCGGCCTTCGGGGGGTTCGTGGCCTTCTCGACGTATCTGCCGACCTACCTCAACGACGTCTACGACATGCACGACCTCAAGTCGGCCGGCGCCCGCACCGCCGGGTTCGCGGTCGCCGCCGTCATCGCCCGGCCGATCGGCGGGTCGTTGTCGGACCGGTTCGGCCCACGGCTGGTCACCGCGGTCTCCTGTGGCGGTGCCGCCATCCTGGCCGTGTGGATGATCATGAAGCCGACGATGCCCTGGCTCGCCGGGGTCGACTTCATCCTCATGGCGCTGATGATGGGTATGGGTTCGGGCGCCGTGTTCGCCTGGGTGGCCAAGGCCGCCCCGCCCGCCCGGGTCGGGGCCATCACCGGCCTCGTCGGCGCCGCCGGCGGTCTGGGCGGATTCTTCCCGCCGTTGATCATGGGCGCGACCTACGACGAGGCGACGCACTCCTACACCATCGGCCTCTCGCTGCTGGTTATCGCGGCGGCCGCCGCCTGCCTGTTCACGGTGTTCGGCATCCGTCACACCGCATCCGAATAGCGGGCCCGACCATCGAGGCCGCCCGTCGCATGGACGGGCGGCCTCGCCGTATCCGACTCAGCGCACCGGCGGATCGGCCGGCAGCACATGCTCGCCGGTCCGGTCGCAGGACAGCGCGAGCGAAGAGATGTACTGCTTGGACCCGTCGGGCGCCGGGACCGCCGAGGCGATCATGTCCGGCCGCTCGAACTCCGTCTGGGTGACGCAGCACCACAGCTTGACGTCGCTGGGGTTGCCGTCCTCGTCATACATCGGCAGATCGATTCCATCGTCGCCGCGGCGCAAGTAGTAGCGACCCTTGGTCGCGACCGCGAGCACCGGGGGCGTGACGAATCCGAGAACCGCGGCGACCATCGGCGAATACGGGGCAACCGCGTCGCCGAAGACGCCGAAGAACACCAGGATCGATGCACCGGCGGCGACGATGACCGACACGAAGCCCACCGGGTTCACCGCGTACAGCATCCCGCGGCGGAACTCCGGATGCTTCGGGCTGATCTTGAGCACGTACTTGTTGATCGCGATGTCGGTGGCGACGACGACGATCCAGGCGATACCGCAGTTGGCGTAGAAGTTCAGCAGCTCCGACAGGAAACTGAACATATTCGCTTCCATCAGCACCAGGGCGATGACCAGGTTGACCACGACGAAGACCAGTCGACCCGGGTAGGTCTTGGTGACGCGGGTGAACGAGTTGGTCCATGCCAGCGAGCCGGAGTAGGCATTGGTGACATTGATCTTGATCTGGGAGATCACCACCAGGATCACCGCCAGGGTCATCGCCAGCCAGGCGGGCATGAACTCCTCGTAGATCATCACGAACTGGTGCACCGGCTCGTTGGCGACCCCGACGCTGTCGGCGACGTGGCCGATCAGGTAGACCGCCAAGAACAATCCGGCGACCTGCTTGAGCGCGCCGAAGAACACCCATCCGGGACCGGCGACGAGGACCGCGGTCCACCACTTCCGCTTGTTCTCCTCGGTGCGGGGCGGCATGAACCGCAGGTAGTCGATCTGCTCGGCGATCTGCGCGATCAGCGCCAGACACACCCCGGCGCACAGCATGATCCCGGCCCAGCTGACCCCGTTGCCCAACGGTTTGCCGGCACTGTCGACGCCGGAGAAGCTCAGGAAGTCGCCCACCGAACCGGGATGCGCGGCCACCAGGTAGATGAACGGGCCCACCATCATGACCAGCCACAGCGGGGTGGTCCAGACCTGCAGCTTCGCCAACGCCTTCATCCCGTAGACGACCAGCGGCAAGACGATCAACGTCGACGCCAGATAGCCGACCGGCAGCGGGATGCCGAGTCCGAGTTTGAGGCCCTGGGCCATGATAGAGCCCTCGAGGGCGAAGAAGATAAACGTGAACGACGCGAAGATGAGGTTGGTCAGGACCGAGCCGTAGTAGCCGAATCCGCTGCCACGCGTGACCAGGTCCAGATCGATGTTGTACCTGGCCGCGTAGTAGGCCAGCGGCGTCCCGGTGATGAGGACGACGATGGCGAACAGGAGGATGCCCCACAGCGCGTTTCCCGTCCCGTGGGCGATACCGATGTTCGCCCCGATGGAGAAGTCGGCGAGATAGGCGATCCCGCCGAGCGCCGAGGTGGCGACGACCGCCGGCCCCCAGCGCCGATAGCTCCGCGGCGCAAACCGGAGGGTGTAGTCCTCCAGCGTCTCCTTCAGTGCCTCGCGCTCGCTCGTGTTGACGGGCGAAACGCCGGCCCTGGTATCCCCGGCCCTCGTATCCACTGTGTCGGTCATGGTCCTCCGCTCGACTGCGCAGTCGACGACTCGACGTCGTCGATTTCCGTGTGCTGCGACGGTACGAAGGCCGTGTTTTCCCGGTGGGACACCGATGTTTCCGGCGTGCTACACCGTGGCTGCGGAGGCTAAGACACGGTTACACGTCTGCGGCCGGCGATGCCGAACCCGATCGCCGCCACCACCCAGATGACCAGCAGCGCGACGGTGAGGCCGATCCCGGCGCTTTCCAGGTCGATTGCGCCGACCCGCGCGACCACGCCGCCCCAGCCGAGGGTCTCGGTCCCCACCCCCGCGAGTTGGACGGTGGCCACGGCCACCGCGGCCGCCGCCGACAGGCCGGTCATCACCACCGCATAGGTGACGGCCCGGCGTCGCGGTCGCCCGTCGCCGGCACCCGTCCGCCAGGCATAGGCGCGGCGCATCACCGCCCCCTGGGCGGTGTCGGCCACCGCCATCCCGGCCGCGAACAGGACCGGCAGGGTCATCACCGCCCACCACGGCACCCGGCCCAGCGTCGCGGTTCCGGCGATGGCCAACAGGCCGACCTCGGTCGCGGTGTCGAAGCCCAGGCCGAAGGCGAAGCCGACCCCGAACATCCGCGACGGACGGTCCACGACCGATTCGAAGCGGCGCATCAACCACCACACCGGCCCACCGGGCGGGGCGCCGCCCGTCCCGCGCCGCGCCTGCCGGATCGACCAGACGTTGATGGCGGCGATGGCGAGCAGGAACACCGCCGACACGGTCGGCCCCCACACCCCGGCGACGCGGTGCACCCCGGAGTCGTCGGCGGCGATCGCCGCGGCGGCGGCGCCGAGGCCGACCGACAGCGCCGCGCAGAGCAGGACGACAACGGTCGAGTGGCCGAGCGAGAACCACAGGCCCACCGTCGCGGCCGGACGGCCGCGGTCGACGAGCCGGCGCGTCGTGTTGTCGATCGCGGCGATGTGGTCGGCGTCGAAGGCGTGCCGCATACCCAGCGCATAGGCGGCCAGCCCGACCGCCAGCGCCGTGGACCCGCCCACCGCGTAGTGGATCCCCGACGGCACCACCGCCGTCAACAGCAGCCCCCACCCCAGCAGGTTCAGGCCGGCAATCACCGCGACGGCGACCCGCCACTCGCCCCTCATCGTCGGCCCCCCGCCCGGTCTGCGCCGTCCCCGGCGAGCAGCTCGCCCGACCAGTCTGACCACACCCGGCCCATGGGGCTGTCGTGGGTCGCGGACCCGAGGAACCGGGCCAGTGCGCCGGGTTCGGCCAGCGCCATCGCGCCGACGTCCTCGGACGGTCGGCGCCCGACCAGCAACACCGAATCCATCACCGATTGCCCGTGCAGGACCCCCGGCACCGGGTGGGCGCCGTCGAGCTCGAGTTCCTCGACCAGGACCGGCCGCCGCGGCCCGGTCACCGTCGTCTGCTGCCACACCCGGCCGCCGCGCTCCCCGCTGCGCCCGAGCACCGTCGTCTCGCGCAGCAGCGCGCAGGCCCGCTCGGCCAGCCGGACCGTCGTACGCCGGACGAGGTTGGCCCCGGTGGACACCACCGTCTCCCGTCCCATCCACAACAGCCGCGCCCCCTCGCCGACCGTGATGTTCACCAGCCAGCTCGACTCCGCGCCGTCGGCGTCATAGGCGACGGTGCCGCCGACCTCGACGACCTCGAGCACGCACCCGGGACCGACGTCGATCGACACGTCCAGGTGGTCGCCGCCGAGCACCATCGCCCCGCCCGGCACCAGCGCGACCCGCGCCGAATCGGCGGTGCGGTTCAGGATGCGCGGGACCAGCGCGGTGCCGGCGCCCGACGACATTGAGACGCGGGTCCGCGGGCCACCGGCACCGACCGCGACGACGGTCCGGCTCACCGGTGGGTGTGTCCGGGGACGTGGGCGTGGGTGTGGGTGAGGCCACCGTCGGGGTGGTCGGGGTCGGCGTGGAAGTGGGGCGCCATCGGTCCCGGATCCACCGGGGTGTGCCGCCCCGAGACATGCGCCTCGAGCATCGACAGGACCCACTCGCGCAGCCGCCCGACCGAGGCCTGGTCGTGACGGGACAGCGCCAGCACCGGACGGCCCTCGCGGGCGGCGAGGCCGTCGTCGACCATCGCCGCGACGTCCACGCCGACGTACGGCGCCAGGTCGGTCTTGTTGACGACCAACAGGTCGGCGCGCCCGATGCCGGGCCCGCCCTTGCGGGCGACGTCACCGCCGCCCGCGACGTCGAGGACGAAGATCTGGGCGTCGACGAGCGCCGGGGAGAACGTAGCGGTGAGATTGTCCCCGCCGGATTCGACCAGCACCACGTCGAGTGGGGCGAAATCACGCTCGAGGTCCTCGACGGCCAACAGGTTCTCGGTCACATCGTCGCGGATCGCGGTGTGCGGGCACGCCCCGGTCTCCACCGCCCGGATCCGCTCGGCATCGAGCACCCCGGCGGCCTTGAGCATCCGGGCGTCCTCGTCGGTGAAGATGTCGTTGGTGATGACGCCGAGTTCCAGGTCATCGGCCAATGCTTGGCAGACCGTCGCGATCAACGACGACTTGCCGGTGCCCACCGGACCGGCGACGCCGAGGCGGAAGGAACGGGTGCGGGGGGCGGAGTCAGGCACGGAATAACCTTTGGGTCAGGAGGGCGTGGGCCTGGGCCCACTCCTCGGTTTGCGGGGCCCCGGTGGCGGGGATGTCGGCGGGATCGGTCAACGCGGCCACCTCCGCGACGTAGGGTTCGCCGGTGGCACAGGCGTCGAGCACCCACCGGCTGACCTCGGCGGGGTCGCGCGGGTCGAGTTTCAGAACCGCGGCGGCGGCCGCTGCGGCATCGTCATAGACGACGGTGCGGACCAGGTCGGCCGGGGGCATCCCCGATTCCGCCGCGATCGCGCCCAGCACCACCGCCCGGCACGGCGCGCGGTCCTCGAACAGGGCCCACGCCGGCGCCTCCGGCCACAGCCGCGCAGCCAACCGCAGATACCCGCGGCCCTGGGCGACCGACGCGGCGCGCAGAGCCGGCGACGGGGTCCGCGCCGCCCAGGCAGCCGCGACGTCGGCGAGCGCGCGGCGATGGGCCGTCGCGTCCCCGAGCAGGACGTGCCGGGCGAGGACCGCAGTCCCGGCCTCCACTCGGGTTACCGTGCGCACCCGGCCGATCAGATAGTCCGCCAACAGGTCCGGGGGCAGCCCGGCACGCACCGCCGGTTCCACGCCCGCCGAATAGGCATGGCCCCCGGTCGGCAGCCGGGCGTCGGCGAGGAGCATCGCGGTGTACATCAGAACAGCGAGTACAGCTGGGCCAGCGGGAGCCGCTGCGCCGGGGCGGGCTCGACGGGTTCCCCGTCGACGGTGATCTCGAAGGTGTCGGGTCGGATGTCGATCGACGGGAGCGCGTCGTTGAGGCGCATATCCCGTTTGCCGACGGCCCGGGTCGGTTTGAGCGGGGCCAACCGCCGACGCAGACCCAGCCGCTGCGCGAGACCGTCGTCGAGCGCGGCCGGCGACACGAAGCTCACCGACAGGTCGGCGCCGACGGCGTCGCCGAACGCCGGACGCTGCAGGACGGGCTGCGGAGTGGGGATCGACGCGTTGGGGTCGCCGAGCGCCGCCCACGCGATCGCCCCGCCCTTGATCACCAAGGACGGGCGGACGCCGAAGAATTTCGGCTCCCACAGCGTGAGGTCGGCGAGCTTGCCCGGCTCGATCGAGCCGATCTCGTCGTCGAGCCCGTGGGCGGTGGCCGGGTTGATCGTGTACTTCGCGACATAGCGGCGGACCCTCAGGTTGTCGGCCGGACCGTCGCCGGGGCCGCCGAGGTGCCCGCGCCGAGCCTTCATCACGTGCGCCACCTGCCAGGTGCGGGTGATGGCCTCGCCGATCCGCCCCATCGCCTGGGCGTCGGAGGAGGTGATCGACAACGCACCGAGGTCGTGGAGGATGTCCTCGGCGGCGATCGTCGTAGCCCGGATCCGGGACTCGGCGAACGCCAGGTCCTCGGGGACCGCCGGGTTCAAGTGGTGGCAGACCATCAGCATGTCGAGGTGTTCGGCAACCGTGTTGACGGTGTGCGGGAGGGTCGGATTGGTCGAGCCGGGGATGATGTGCGGCAACGACGCGATCGACAGGATGTCGGGGGCGTGCCCGCCGCCGGCCCCCTCGACGTGGAAGGCGTGGATGCTGCGCCCGGCAATGGCGTTCACCGTGGAATCGACGAACCCGGCCTCGTTGAGCGAGTCGGAGTGCAGCGCGACCTGCACGCCCCATTCGTCGGCCGCGCGCAGCGCCGCATCGATCGCGGCCGGGGTCGCCCCCCAATCCTCGTGCACCTTGAACCCGCCGGCCCCGGCCAGCGCCTGCTCGGCGAGCCCCGGCGCGGATACCGTGTTGCCCTTGCCGAGCAGCACGACATTGAGCGGCACGTCGTCGAGGGCCCGGTGGATCGTCGCCAGATGCCAGGGCCCGGGGGTGACGGTGGTCGCCTTCGAGCCCTCCGATGGTCCCGTGCCGCCGCCGATCACCGTCGTGATCCCCGTCGCGAGCGCTTCGCGCAGCTGCGACGGCGAGAGCAGGTGCACGTGCGAGTCGATTGCCCCGGCGGTGAGGATCTTTCCCTCGCCGCCGATCACGTCGGTCGACGGACCGATCACGAGGTCGGGATGCACCCCGTCGGCGATGTCGGGGTTACCCGACCGGCCCAGTGCGACGATCCGGCCGGCGCGGATGCCGACGTCGGCCCGCTCGATCCCCCACCAATCCACGGCGATGACATTGGTGATCACCGTGTCCAGCGCCCCGTCGGCGCTGGTGACGGTGGACTGGTTCATCGATTCACGGATGGATTTGCCGCCGCCGAAGACCGATTCTTCGCCACCGGCGGTGTGATCGCGCTCGATCTCGATCCACAGATCGGTGTCCCCCAGGCGGACCTGGTCGCCGGTCGTCGGGCCGTAGATCGCGGCGTAGCGCTCCCGGTCGATCGCCACCATCAGAGCCTCCCGCCGTCGGTTTTGCCCAACGCCACCCCGGGCACGCGGCGCCGGCCCCGCAGGGCGACCGCCGCGACCGTGCGCGACGCCCCGGGTTCGAACCGCTGAGAAGTGCCCGCCGGGATGTCCAGCCGAAACCCGTGCGCCGCCTCGCGGTCGAAGTCCAGTGCCGCATTGGCATCTGGGAGATGCACGTGCGATCCGATCTGGACCGGCCGATCACCGGTGTTGACCAGGACGAATTCGGCGCGTTCGGCGTCGCCGCGGTCGGCGTTGAGTTCGATCCGGCCGGGCCGGATGCGCAGTTCGCCGGGGATGATCGGGGCGGTGGGGTCCATGGCGGCCTCCTAGTCGATCGGGTGGTGCAGGGTGACAAGTTTGCGGCCGTCGGGGAAGGTTGCCTCGACCTGGACCTCGGTCACCAGCTCGGCAACGCCGGGCATCACCTCGTCACGGGCCAGGACCCGGCGGCCCTGGTCCATGAGGTCGGTGACGCTCAGCCCGTCGCGGGCGCGCTCGATGATCCACGTCGACAGCAAGGCGACGGTCTCGGGATGGTTCAACAGCACGCCGCGCTCGCGCCGGTCCCGGGCGACCATCCCGGCCACGGCCAACATCAGCTTCTCGGTGTCGGCGTCGGAGAAGTGCATGCCGGAGATCTTGCCATCCCGAGATGTCCACCCGGGACCGTTGAGGGACATCGTCCCAGGTCGCCGTTGGCGGCGAAAAGGACTTCTTACCGACTGGAAACGACCGCGAAACAACTGGGGCGCGAGGGCGACGACTCAGTCCGTCGCCGCTGCCAACCGCACCGCCAGCGAGTCCAGCACAAGGTCCAGGCCGTAGGCGAACTCGTCGGAGTAGCGGAATCCGTCGGCCATGATCGTTCGGGCGAGTTCGGCCAAGTGCGGATAGTCGTTCATCGGCAGCGCCTCGGTGAATTCCCCGACGTACTCTTCGGCACCGTCGTTGAACGGCAGGTTCGTCTCGGTCAGCACGAAGCCGTACACATAGGAGTCGACCGCGGAGAAGGCGTGCGAGGCGAGCATGACCGGGAAGCCGTTGCGCCGCAGGCAGCCGAGGACGGCGTCGTGGTGGCGCAAGACCGCGGTCCCGGGCGTCCGGCGCGACTCGACGAGTCCGAGCGCCCAGGGGTGCGCGGCCAGGACACGTCCGGCCGATTCGGCGGTGCGCCGCAGCCCCTCCCGCCAGCCGTCGTCGGCCGCGGGGAGTTCGATCCGGCGGAAGATCCAGTCGACCATGGCGTCGAGGAGCGCCGACTTGTCGGATACGTGGTGATACAGCGACATCGCCTCGACCCCGAGCGCGCGCCCCACGTTGCGCATGCTGACCTTCGTCAGCCCGCCCTCGTCGGCGACGGCCACGGCGGCGTCGACCACGTCATCGCGGGTCAGGCGGGCGCGGACCACCGCTTCCTCCTCGTCGTCGGTTGCAGTCTTACGGCTGTAAGGTTAGCATTCAGACGTCGGCTTACAGGTGTAAGGAGAAGGTCATGCGCGCAGCCATCGTCGAGGAATTCGGCCCGCCCGAGGTCGTGCACGTCCGCGACACCGCCGTGCCGCGGCTCAAGCCGGGCGCGGTGCTCGTCCGCGTCGCCGCCGCGGCGGTCACCAGCGGCGACGCCCGCATCCGCGGTGCCCACTTCCCGCCCGGCTTCGGCTCCGTGTCGCGGTTGGTGTTCGGCCTGCGCCGCCCGCGCCGCCCCATCCTGGGCGGCGTCTTCTCCGGCACCGTCGAGGCGGTGGGCGCCCGCGTACAGGGCATTGCCGTCGGCGACGAGGTGTGCGGCATGACCGGGGCGGCCATGGGCACCCACGCCGAGTACGTGGCGGTACCGGCCAAGAAGCTGGCCCACAAGCCCGCGTCGGTGACCCACGAGCAGGCCGCCGGCGTGCTGTTCGGCGGTTCGGCCGCGCTGCACTTCCTGCGGGCCGCCAACACCGGCCCGGGCTCGACGGTCCTGGTCATCGGCGCCTCGGGAGCCATCGGCACCAACGCGGTCCAGCTGGCCAAGCACCTCGGCGCCACCGTCACCGCCGTCACCAGCGGGGCCAACGCCGGGTTCGTGACCGGCCTCGGGGCCGACGACACCGTCGACTACACCACCACCGGGCTCGACGACCTCGACCGGCGCTTCGACGTCGTCCTCGACGCCGTCGGCACGCTGGACCGGCACAGCGCCCCGAGTCTGCTCGCCGACGGCGGCACCGCCGTTCTTGCCGTCGCCAGCCTGGGCGACAACGTCTTCGCCCGCGGCGGCGTCAAAGCCGGCGTCGCCTCGGAGCGGGCCGAGGACTTTTCGACGCTGGTGGGCCTGGTCGCCGACGGGGTGCTGCGCGTCGTCATCGAGGAGGTTGTCGACCTCGACGAGATCGTCGCGGCGCATCGGCGCGTCGATTCCGGCCACAAGGTCGGCAACCTCGTCGTCCGGTGTTGATGCGCCGGTACGGTGGTGACCATGGCACGCAAACGTTGGAATGACCTGTCCCCGAAGGCCAAAGGCTTCGTCGTCGGCGCTGCCGCCGTCGACGCCGGACTCCGCGCCTGGGCGTTGCGCGATTTGGGCAGCCGGACCAAAGACGAGGTGAACGGCCCGAAGTCCTTGTGGTCGGCGGGGCTGGCCATCATCAACTCCGCCGGGATCTTCCCGCTGGTCTATCTGGTGAAGGGCCGTCGACCACGGGTTGCCGCGCCGGCCACCGAATCCTGACCCACCGTCCACCGACTGCGAAAGAACACCACCATGACGACCATCGCCGACCTGCGTTCGGGGCTGAGCGCCACCGCCGCCGAGGAACTCTTCGACTCGCTTGCCCCGGTTTCCACCGACGACATGCTGGGCCGCTGGCACGGCTCGGAGGTACCCACCGGCCACCCGATGGACGGGTTGCTCGACGCCAGCGGTTGGTATGGCAAGGAATTCATCGACGCCGATTCGGTCCACCCGTTGCTGTTCGGCAAGCCGGGCGACCTCTTCGCGGTGAACCCGAAGCTCGTCCCGATGCAGACCCTCAACCGGCTGGGTAACCGGATGCCGCGGACGTTGCCGCCCGGCGGCGGACTCGCCTTCCGGGCGATGCGCACCACCAAGCCGCGCGCCCGCATCCGCGTCGTAGAATTCCGCGGAACCGCCAGCGCCGCAATGGTTTACGACGACATCCCGGTCATCGACCACTTCCGCCGGCTCGATGCGAACACGGTTCTCGGCGCGATGGACCAGCGCGGCTCGGCGCAGATCTACTTCTTCCTGCTCGAGCGCGAGTGAGCGCCGTCGCCGGCGGTCACCGCACGGTGATCAGCGGCGTCAACCCAAGCTCGGAGGCATCGTCGGCGAGCAGAACCCACGGCTTGGCCGCCCCGGTACCGACCGGTGCGGCCGCCCGGCCGGCATCCTGGCCGACACTGTCGAGCAGGTAGCGGTAGAGCTGCACGATCGGGGCGTCGTTGGCGTACCGCGAGCCGATGATCCGGAATCTCAGGTCGTCGAGCCGCACCCGACCGGCGGCGGAGACGTCGAGCCGATAGCGGCGATGGCCCACCCGGCTCGCCGCGGGGCCGGTTGCGCGGATGGTCGCGGCCTCCCCCAGCGTCCGGGCATGGGTGCCGTGCACGTCGGTCTCGAACACCGACCCGGCGACCGTCACCCATCCGCGCGCCGTCGGCTTGAGCAACCGGACCGCGAATCGATCGGCCGGCGAGTCCGAGCCGATCCCGACGGAGAACCCGCCGAGCACGACGTCGTCGGCGAAGGCGACCTCGATGAGGCTGCCCTCAGCCTCGTCGACGACGCGCACCTCGACTGGTTCGTCGCGGGCAACGGTGTCCAGCTCGAGATTGTTGGTCAACCGCCAGATCGCCGCCTGCGTCGCGGCGATCGCCTCGTGTTCGCGCAGATTGGCCGCTCCCAGGGCATAACCGGCGGCACGCAGCCGGTCGCTCAACACGCGCAACCCGACCACCGGGTACGACTCGTGCAGCACCGTCGAGATCGCCGAGGCCCGGAACCGGGCCGCGTGGACCCCGGTCACCCGGTCCCACGCCCGGGGCCGGTAGACCGTGGGCGAATCGGTGACCATGCCGTTGAAGTCCAGCGAGTAGGCGCTGACGTCGGGGTTGAGGCGGATGAGGTCGGTCCGCGCCGTCGTGCCGTCGGCGAACCGGATCCGCGCCACCGTCGGCGAGTAGGTGCCGCCGCGGTACCGGGTCAGCCGTTCAAACGGCGGTACGTCGACGGCAGGGCTCGCCGCGGGCGTCGCGACGGGGATGACGGGACGCGGCAGGGGACGGGCAAACGCGAGTTCGGACATGTGACTTCTTTTCGATGGAGGTGGGCGGCGTGGCGCACGACGGGACTACCCGTCGGTCATCGACACCGACAACCCGGTGCGACGACGACGTCGCACATTCGCATCGAAAGCAGAACACTCACGCCCACCACGCTAAGCCAGCCGGGCGTCGTTGTGGAGAGTTGCGGCGGGTTCGGATCACGCTGAATCCAACCCCGTGCCGATTTGTCCACCTCTAATCCCCCGGAATTACAGTCAACGGACCGCTTCGGGGAGCACACTTGGCCCCGAATCGCCGGGAAGCCGTGCCGCGACCACCCCCTATTGGAGGACCCGATGACGAATCCGCAGAACGAATCCCAGGCGCTCGGCGACCTCGCCGCGCGGCAACTGGCGAATGCGACCAAGACCAACGCCCAACTGTCGACGATCACCCCGAGGTGGCTCCTCGACCTGCTGCAGTGGGTTCCCGTCGAGGCCGGCATCTACCGGGTGAACCGGGTGGTCAACCCCGACCAGGTTTCCGTCCACGTCGCCCAGGGCGAGTCGGATCTCGACGGCGACCTGCCGCAGACCTTCGTCGACTACGAGACCCATCCGCGCGAGTTCACGCTGCGGCCGATCTCGACCGTCCTCGACATCCAGACCCGCGTGTCCGACCTGTACTCCAGCCCCCACAACCAGGTCGCCGAGCAGCTGCGGCTGACCATCGAGACGATCAAGGAGCACCAGGAGTCCGCGCTGATCAACAACCCGGAGTACGGGTTGCTCGCGCAGGCCGTCCCCGAGCAGCGCGTCGGCACGCTGACCGGACCGCCGACCCCCGACGACCTGGACGGACTCATCACCAAGGTGTGGAAGTCGCCGGGCTTCTTCCTCACCCACCCGTTGGGTGTCGCCGCCTTCGGCCGCGAGGCCACCCGCCGCGGTGTTCCGCCGGCCACCGTCAGCCTCTTCGGGTCCCAGTTCCTGACCTGGCGCGGGATCCCGATCATCCCGTCGGACAAGGTGCCGGTGGAGAAGTCGAAGACCAAGTTCATCCTCGTGCGCACCGGCGTCGAGCGCCAGGGCGTCGTCGGGTTGTTCCAGCCCGACCTCGAGGGCGAGAGCCAGACCCCGGGCCTGACCGTGCGCTTCTCCGGCATCGACCGGGCCGGCGTGGCGTCGTACCTGGTGTCGCTCTACACGTCGTTGGCCGCCCTGACCGATGACGCGCTGGCCGTCCTCGACGACGTCGCGGTGGACAACTTCCATGACTACTCCTGAGCCCCCGGCGCTGGGAGGCACGGGTTTGGGAAACACGGGTTTGGGCGGCACGGGTTTGGGAGGTGGCGGCTCGGTGCCGCGGGAGTTCCGCAGCACCGGCGCCGACAGCGAGTTGCCGGTGAGCGCCGCCGAGCTGGCGAAGCTCGCCGGCCGGCTCTACGCCGCGCCGACTGGGCCCTCTTTCCCGCCGACTGGGCCCTCTTTCCCGCCGACTGGGCCCTCAATCCCGTCGACTGGGCCCTCAATCCCGTCGACTGGGCCCACCACCCCGTCCACGGCGGGGTCGGCGACCGAGGAAATCTCCGCGACACCGCAGTTCTACTTCACGTCGGAGACCGCCCAGCCGTACTACTTCATCGACGAGCAGCCGGTCGTCGACGAGGACGTCCCGACGACCGTCGACATCGACCACCCGGCAGTGCCGACCACCGCGACCACCGCGACCACCGGCGACCAACCGCTCGACGTCGCCGCGGTCCGTCAGGATTTCCCGATCCTGTCCGAAACCGTCAACGGTCGGCCGCTGGTGTGGTTCGACAACGCAGCGACAACGCAGAAGCCCAAGGCCGTCATCGATCGGATCAGTTACTTCTACGAGCACGAGAACTCCAACATCCACCGTGCGGCGCATGAGCTCGCGGCGCGGGCCACCGACGCGTACGAGGACGCCCGCGAGACGACGCGGAAGTTCATCAACGCTCCTCGGGCCGACGACGTGATCTTCGTGCGCGGCACCACCGAGGCGGTCAACCTCGTCGCGCAATCGTGGGGCGCCAAGCATCTCGGCGAGGGCGACGAGATCGTCATCACCCACCTTGAGCACCACGCCAACATCGTCCCGTGGCAGCTGATCAGCCAGCGCACCGGCGCGGTGATCAGGGTGGCGCCGGTCGACGACCGCGGCAACCTGTTGCTCGACGAACTTGAACGCCTCGTCGGGCCGCGGACCAAAATCGTTGCGGCAACCCACGTTTCGAACGCGTTGGGCACGGTGACGCCGGCCAAGAAGATCGTCGAGATCGGTCACCGGTACGGCGCCCGAGTCCTCATCGACGGTGCGCAGAGCATCCCCCACATGCCCATCGACGTCGTCGACCTGGGTGCCGACTTCTTCGTCTTCTCCGGGCACAAGATCGTCGGCCCGACCGGCATCGGCGTGCTCTACGGCACCGAAGACGCACTGGCCGACACACCGCCGTGGCAGGGCGGCGGCAACATGATCGCCGACGTCACGCTCGAGCGCGCGCTCTACCAGGGCCCGCCCAACAAGTTCGAGGCCGGGACCGGCAACATCGCCGACGCGGTGGGTTTGGGGACGGCGCTGCGCTATGTTGCCGACCTCGGGATCGAGCGCATCGCCGCCTACGAGCACTTCCTGCTCGAGTACGCGACGCCGCGGCTCGCCGCCATCCCGGGCGTGCGGATCATCGGGACCGCCGACGAGAAGGCCAGCGTGTTGAGCTTTGTGCTCGACGGCCACGAGCCGCTCGAGGTCGGCAAGGCACTCAACGCGGAGGGCATCGCGGTCCGGGCCGGCCACCATTGCGCGCAACCGATCCTGCGCCGCTTCGGCGTCGAACAGACCGTCCGCCCGTCATTCGCGTTCTACAACACCACCGACGAGATCGACGCATTCATCGACGTCGTCGACAGCCTCGCCCGCGGCGGGGTCTGACCCGCCGTTCGCCCGTCGCGGGAGCCGACCGCAGGTAGCGTCGGGCGCATGCGTCCCCTTCGGTATTCGATCAATGTGACGGTCGACGGCTGCTGCGATCACCTCGCTGGCCGCCCCGACGAGGAGTTGCACGCTTACACCGCGGAGATCCTGGGCCGCGCCGACACCCTCCTGTTCGGGCGGATCGTCTACGAGATGATGGAGTCGGCGTGGCGGGTACCCGACGACGAAGAGCCAGATGACCCGTTTGTCGCGCGCATCAACGCGATGCCCAAGTACGTCGTGTCGAGCACCCTGACCGACGTCGACTGGAACGCCGAACTGATCCGCGGCGACCTCGCCGGGGCCGTGACGCGGCTGAAGGAACAGCCCGGTACGGGGATTTACGTAGGTGGCGTGACGCTGCCACTCGAACTGGCCCGGCTCGGGTTGATCGACGAGTACGAGTTCATCGTCCATCCACGGATCGCCGGCCGTGGTCCGACGCCGTTCGCGGGGTTGGCTGAGTTCGTCGACTTGCGGCTGACCAATACCAGGCAGCTGAAGTCCGGCGCCGTGGCGCTGCGCTACACGCCCGAGGAAGCCTCTTAACGCGCAAAACAGTCATCGGTTAATAACCCAGCCCACACCCAGCCCACATATATTTGAGCTCGCCGGCAGTCATTAGGCACCCTCCCTAGCGCTCCTGAACAGGCCCGCGGCGACTGTTGCCCTAACCGACTCCGCGGCCGCAATGACCTGCAGAAATACCCTGAATGCAGCGGCGGTCGGCGTATCGATTGGCCGACTCGCCGCACGTCCACCTCGCGTCGCTCCCATTGCCCCAAACGGGTGAACCGATTTCCACTATCGGAGACTTATCCGCTATGCCACTTTCGTGCCGATAGGCTTACTTGCGTTCTCAACGCAATATCCCCAAATGTGATCCACATCACTAAATCTCGGGTCAAGGTCACCACAGCGACGACCGGAATCGGCTTGGCTCGTGGCTGTCATCCCCGGCCGCCCATACGGCAATCTGTACACCGGACCCGATGGAACGCTCTACCAGCTCACCTACAGCGATGAAGGCGCTGACGGATCTACCACTATCACCGCCATTTCCGCGGACGGGACTACGGTGAAAAGCACCCAGGTCACCGGCACCCCGGGCGAGCCTGGCGGCCTACGTATCGACGATAGCGGGACGATCTATCTGTTCACGGCAACGCCCACCGCCACCAAGTACTCGATTGTCACCTTTGCCGACCCAACCTAAGCGACCTACCGGCCGTCGAGTTCGCGCAGCAATGCGCGAGTCCGTTCGCGCACCTTGTCGTCGCGGTCGAAGACGATGCCGACATACTCGTCGACACCTGCGTCGGCGAGTTCGCGGATGCGGGCGGTGACCGACTTCTCGTCGCCGACGATAGCCGCGTCGGTGGGGGTGTCATAACCCTCGCGGTCGAGCATCGCCCGGTACGACGGGAGCGAGTTGTACATCCGGAACTGTCGGGCGGCGGCCGCCTTCGACGACTCGACGTCGTCGGTGACGGCGAGCGGCAAAAAGGCGACGGTCCGGACATCGCCGGCCGTGCGCCCGGCCGAGACGGCGGCCTCGCGCAACGTCGGCACGATGTGGTCGCGCAACGTCTTCGGCCCGGTCATCCAGGTGACGGTGCCCGCGGTACGACGACCGGCCAGCCCCAACATCTGCGGCCCGAGCGCGGCGAGATACACCGGCGGCGCGGGCACCTCGTTGAGGGTCATCGCACCCCGCGTCGTGGTCAATGTGCCCACCGCGTCGGCCATCTCGCCGGACAGCAACGGCAGCAGGCCGTCGAGGTACTCGGACATGCGCCGCAGCGGGCGGTCGTAGGAAATACCCCACATTCCCTCGGTCACCACCTGGTGGGTCAACCCAATTCCCAGTGTGAGTCGGCCGCCGGTGATCGCGTTGACCGTCAGCGCTTGTTGGGCGAGCTTCATCGGATGCTGCGGCTGGATGGGCAGCACGCCGGTGGCGAATTCGATCCGCGGCACCTCCCGCCCGGCGACGGCCAGGACGGTCAACGTGTCGGCGTCGGTCGGCATCTGCGTTGCCCAGGCGCGCCGGAACCCCTCCGACTCAAACGTCGCGAGGGTGGCGATGTACTCGTCGAGGTGCAGGGTCTTGCGGCTGTCGACCGCGTGCATGATGGTGATCTCCATCGGTCCAACCTATCGGGTGCGGTCTACCCGGGGCCCAGTCGACGAGAAACAGGGCCCAGTCGACGAGAAGTAGGGCCCAGTCGACGAATGCACGACGACCCCGCCTCCCATCGGAGGCGGGGTCGTCGTCGTAGTCCTATCGGTCCGGCAACCGCCGGACCGTCAGCTCACCAGCTGGACTTCTGCACGCCCGGCAGCTCGCCGGCGTGCGCCATCTCGCGCAGGCACACACGGCACAGGCCGAACTTGCGGTACACCGAGTGCGGGCGACCGCACTTGTTGCAGCGCGTGTAGGCGCGCACGGCGAACTTGGGCTTCTTGTTGGCCTTGTTGACCAGAGCCTTCTTTGCCATCAGTAATCCCTACCGTCAGTTCTTCGCGTTGTTGTCTTTGAACGGGAAGCCGAGCGCGCGGAGCAGCGCACGACCCTCGTCGTCGTTGGTGGCCGACGTGACAACGGTGATGTCCATACCGCGCGGTCGGTCGATCGAGTCGATGTTGATCTCGTGGAACATCGACTGCTCGTTGAGACCGAACGTGTAGTTGCCGTTGCCGTCGAACTGACGGTCGCTCAGGCCGCGGAAGTCGCGGATACGCGGGAGGGCGATCGACACGAGGCGGTCGAGGAACTCCCACATCCGGTCGCCGCGCAGCGTGACGCGGGCGCCGATCGGCATGCCCTCGCGCAGCTTGAACTGGGCGATCGACTTGCGGGCCTTGCGGATCTCCGGCTTCTGACCGGTGATCAGCTCCAGGTCCTTCACGGCGCCGTTGATGAGCTTGGAGTCGCGGGCGGCGTCACCGACGCCCATGTTCACGACAACCTTCACCACGCCGGGGATCTGCATGACGTTCTCGTAGGAGAACTCCTTGTTGAGGGAGTCCTTGATCTCCTCGCGGTAGCGAGTCTTCAGCCGAGGCTGGACCTTCTCAGAGGTGGTCATCTCAGATGTCCTTCCCGTTCTTGCGGGAAATCCGGACACGCTTGCCGGTCTCCTCGTCGGTCCGGTAACCCACGCGGGTCGGGTTGCCGTCGGAGTCCACGACCATCACGTTCGACACGTGGATGGAGGCCTCCTGGGTCACGATGCCCCCGGAGGAGGCGCCGCGCTCGTCAGCCGACGCGGCGGTGTGCTTCTTGATGCGGTTCACGCCCTCGACGAGGACACGCTGCTGCTTCGGGAAGGCCTGGATGACCTTGCCCTTGGCGCCCTTGTCCTTGCCGGAAACGACGATCACGGTGTCGCCCTTGTGCACCTTCATGGTTAGAGCACCTCCGGAGCCAGCGAAACGATCTTCATGAAGCGCTTCTCGCGCAGCTCGCGGCCGACCGGGCCGAAGATGCGGGTACCGCGGGGATCGCTCTCACCCTTGAGGATGACGGCCGCGTTCTCGTCGAAGCGGATGTAGCTGCCGTCGGGACGACGACGCTCTTTGACAGTGCGGACGATGACGGCCTTGACGACCTCGCCCTTCTTGATGTTGCCGCCGGGGATGGCGTCCTTGACGGTGGCGACGATGACGTCGCCGATCCCGGCGTATCGCCGCGACGAGCCACCCAGCACGCGGATGCACAAGATTTCCTTGGCACCGGTGTTATCGGCGACGCGCACGCGGGATTCCTGCTGAATCACTCGTGTCTCCTGACCTGGTGTTGTTGCCCGCCGGATTACCGACCCGACGCGCACGGCCTGCTGCCATCAGACACGTGCCTGCCTGGCGTTTCTCGGTCTCCCGAGGCAACACCAGTGGGTTCACGTGCCGACTCGCGACGCTACTGCGCCGCAGGCAACCGTTTCAGTGTAGGGGAATGCGCAGGTCGGGGCCAAATCCAGCGACGACGAGAGGGCCCACTCGACGAGATCGAGGGCCCAGTCGGCGAGGATCAGGGCCCAGTCGACGAGATCGAGGGCCCAGTCGGCGGAAAACAGGGCCCAGTCGGCGGAAGGGGCGGGGGTCAGGAGCCCAGGCGCAGGAATTCCAGCTGGGCCAGCGACATCGGATCGTCGACGACGAGCCGCAGTGCCGCGACCGGCCCGGGAGCACCAGCGTCGGCACCACCACCAGTGTCGGCACCACCAGCAGCGGCAACAGCGTCGACGGCGGGGGCGACGGCGAAGACCCTGGTCTGGTTCTCCCACCGGAACTGCGCGGTCTGTGCGCCGACCGGCGACCACCGGCCGTCGGCACCGCGCGCCTGCACCTCCCACGCATACGTCCCCGGTGAGACGACGGTGACCGTGTAGTGGTCGACCACCGTCGGACCCGCGAACTCCCATCCGACGTGCCCGCCGGCGCCCAGCACCGCCGGCGCGGTCGCCGACGAGTCGTCGAAGGCGTGGCCGGCGTCGTCGGCGCCCAGCGCACCGGCCCCGTCCGGCGAGGTGAGGTCCACCGGCGGCGCCGGCTGCGCCCCCTCGGCGGTTAGCGACGGCGGCACACTCCCCGCGGCCCAATCCGACGGCGAGGACCCCAACTCGAACTCGATGACCACCCCGTCGGTGAGCCGCTCGCGCTCGATGGTGATGCTGTCCCACGGCTTCCCGTCGACGCGCACCGCCTGCACGTAGACGTTCTCCGACGAGAAACCGTGCGCGACGATGTCGATCTGTGCGCCGTTCTCCAGCGTCCACGTCAACCGCGGCAGGCTCGGCGCGCACAGCACGAACTGCCCGCTGCCGATGGTCACCGGATACAGCCCCGACGCGGCGAGCAGGTACCACGCCGACATCTCGCCGTTGTCCTCGTCGCCGGGGTAGCCCTGGCCGAGATCGGATCCGACGAAGAGCCGGCGCACCGCGTCGCGCACGATCGCCTGGGTCTTGGCGTGGGCGGTACTCCCCTCCCGCGAGGCGAAGGCGTACATGAAGGGGATGTGGTGGGCCGGCTGGTTCGACAGGGCCAGCATGCCCATCCGGGTGTCGCGGGCCTCGCGCATCTCGTGGATCACCACCGGGTAGCCGCCCATGAACTCCGGGCGCCCGGTCTCGGGCAGGGCCATGAACTCGTCGAGGGCCGCCTCGAGTTCCGCGCGCCCGCCGTACAGTTGCGCCAACCCCTGACCGTCCTGCGGCGCGGTGAACCGCGTCCCCCAGGCGTTGGTCTCGGTGTAGTCGGTGCCCCAGTTGCGCGGGTCGAACGGGCCGGTGCGCCAGCCGCCACCGGCCGCCGCGGGTTCCCGGCCGCGGAAGAAGCCGGTCGACTCGTCGAACATCAGCGCGTAGCGCGCGGCCCGCGCGGCGAACCAGACGGCGTTGGCGGCGAACTCCTCGGCCCGGTCGTGGCCGGGGAAGCGTTCGAGCAGGTATCGGGAGAAGGCGGCGATCGCCGCATCGTTGATCGCCGCGTCGATCGTCCACGACATCCCCTCGTGCGCCTCGGTGTCGGCGTAGCCGGTGAACATCGACTGCGCCATCCCCTTGCGGCCGACGAAACGACTCGGCGACGGGACGGTCGCATTGCGCAGGCAGGAGTCGTAGGCCCCGATCACGTCGAAATCGCCGAGATCGGCGATCCCGGCGACGGCGGCATCGGCGAACACCGCGTCGCTCGACGTCCCGGTCATGATGTCGGCGGGCGCCGGTGCCGACCACCGGCTCACCCAGCCGCCGTCGCGGAAGTGCTCGACGAATCCGTCGAGCAGGCGCCCGGTCAGCGTCGGTGCGATCAGGGTGCGCAGCGGCCAACTCGCCCGATAGGAGTCCCAGAACCCGTCGGTAACGGTCAGCCGGCCGTCGACGATCCGCCGCCCGGTGTGCGTCGGGGTGTCGTCGACGTCGGGGCGGTAGGCGAACGGCGAGGCGAACCGCGGCCCGTCCGGGGTCGGCTCCGAGGCGTCGTTCGGGTAGAGGTGCACCCGGTAGAGGCTGGAGTAGAGGGTGGTGAGCTGGTCGGCGCTGGCACCCTCGACGTCGAGCCGCCCGAGGACCGCCGACCAGCGGTCCCTCGTCGCCTCGACGACCTCGTCGAAGGAGCCTGCCGCCCGGTCGTGTGCCAGGTTCCGGCGCGCCTGGTCGAGGCTGATGTGCGAGGTCCCGATGGCGACGGTGACCGACCGGTCCGCGGGCGACAACCCGATGGTAAGCGCGCCGAGCACCGCCTCCCGCTCGTGCCCCGGAAACCGCCGGGCGCTCAGGACCCGACCCTCGACCTCCACGTGGACATACATCCGCGGGACGTGCGTCAGGCCGCCCGGACCGTCGACGTACGCGGTGGCGACGTAGCGCTGCCCCGGTACCGGGTCCGGCAGGTCGAGGAAGCCGTCGGCGTCGAGCTGGTCGAAGACCAGCGATCCGGTGTCGCCGCCGTACGTCGCGCGCAGCCACACCGAATGCGACCCCGCGGTCAGCTCCGCGCGGATCGGCGCGTGCATCCCGTCGTCGAGGACCACCGCGTACAGGTGGGGTCGGTCGAACTCGTCGTCGTGGGAGAACGGCAGCGCCCGGTCGTCGCGGTCGGGCTTGGGGTGGGCCAACGGGTGCGGGAAGACCTGGAAACTCCCCCGGTCGCCCATCCACGGCGACGGGATGTGCGAGGTGGCGAAGGACTGCAGGTACGGCCGGACGGTGGCCGAGTCGGTCGACGGGTCCTGCGGCGGATTCGAGTCGACGCGGCCGGCCTCGTGATACGAGTAGGGCCAGCCGCGGTTGCCGCCGTCGGTCATCGGCAACCCGAAGACGAAGCCGTGCGGCACCGCCACCAGCGGGGCGCACCCGCCGCGGGAAAACCGGTCCGACGAGAAGGTGCCACGCGTGGTCACGACCCGGTCGACCGGATCGGTTCCACCACCGGTTTCGGTATCGGGATCGGTCGCGACGATGTCGACGCGGTCGAGGAAGCCGATCTGGGGCCGCGGCCCGTCGTCGGGGGCGCCGGCCCCACCGATCGGGGTGGCGACCCGCGCGGGCACCACACCGGCCACTTCCACACGGTCGACCGTCTTGCCGGCGGCCGCGGCCAGCGACACGGTCCGCGACGACCACTGGTCGACGGCGAGCATGCGCGCCCGGTACTGCGCGGCCGGATCGACCGCGACGCCGTATTGATCGGCGGGATCGGCATCGGAGAGCCGGGTGCCGTCGGTGAACCGCAGGTCGACGGTGACGGCGGTGGCGGCATAGCCGTCGCGGACGTCGGGTTCGTCGGCGTCGAAGACGGGGAAGACGGCGAATCGCAGCGATGAGTCGGCGGGGATCAGTCGCCCTTCGAGGCCGGTGTCGTCGAGGACGGTGCGCCACGCGGTACCGGCCCGGGCGCGGACCTGGAAACCCCACGGATGGGCGGAGGTGAGTCCGACGCCGGGTTTGGCGTTGACGGCGTATGAGGGGCCGACGCCGCGGACCAGCGGCTCGGGGCAGATCGGGTTACGAGGGTGCGTTGACTTCGCCACGCACCCAGTTTGTCAGGCGGCGGGGCGGCTTAGCCGACGGCGCGCAGGCCGACGGTCGGTTCGATGTCGCGCCCGAGCCACTCGACCACCTCGGCGACCGAATCGCCGGTGGACACGGTGGGCAGCGATGCCATGATTCCCGCGGTCAGGGCGGCGTTGCGCCCGAGACCGTGACGGCTCAGGACGGCCTGGTACTCGTTGATGACCTTGTCAAGGTCTCCATAGGTCACCGCACAGTCGCCGAACCGGGCCGCGGTCAAGCGCGGCGTGGTCGCTGCACGGGTGCTGACGTGGTCCATCACCTGCGTCATCATGTCGATCCCCTCAGATCTCCATCCGCAAATACCCCGTTTGGGGCCTTGCGCAATGCTCCAGGAAACTCCCAGAACACTCACAGTTTGCCACACAAAGCCGCCGGGACGCCAGGAATCACGCGGGGAAACGGGAAACCGTTGAGCCTAAACCACGCCGCGGGCGAACCGTTCAATCAACCGACAGCGGCGTGTCGGTCGGTTGACCAGGCCCGGTGAGCTGGAAAAACACGTCGTCGAGGGAGGGGCTGCGCATGGCGATATCGGCGATGGCGATCCCTGCCTCGCCGGCCCGGCGCACCACCTCGACGAGAACCTCGGCTCCCGCCGCCGCGGGCACCGACACCGACGTCTCGCCGATTCCGCCGTCGGCGGGGAGGAGTCCGCCCAGGGCCTGCGCCAACGCCGGCAGGTCGTCGATGCGGGCCGGGGTGACCTCGCAGACGGTGCCACCGGTCGCCGCCTTGAGTTGCTCGGCCGTACCGGACGCAATGACCCGCCCGTGGTCGATCACCACGATGTAGTCCGAGAGCAGGTCGGCCTCCTCGAGGTACTGCGTGGTGAGCAGCACCGTCACGCCTTGTTCCTTGAGCCGCTCGATCAGCGACCACACCTCTTGCCGGCTGCGCGGGTCGAGCCCGGTGGTGGGCTCGTCGAGGAAGAACACGCGCGGCGACACGACGAGGCCGCAGGCGATGTCGATCCGGCGGCGCATTCCGCCGGAGTACTTCGACACCTGGCGCGCCCCGGCATCGACCAGGTCGAAGTCGGCGAGCAGTTCGTCGGCGCGCACCTGCGCCGCCCGTTTGTCCATCCCGTGCAGCCGACCGAACAGCACGAGGTTGTCCCGACCGCTCAACGCCTCGTCGAGGGCGGCGAACTGACCGGTCAGCGCGATACTCCGGCGGACCTGAGCCGCCTGCGACACCACGTCGAACCCGGCAACGCGGGCCGTGCCGCCATCGGGGCGCAGCAGCGTCGTGAGCATGTTGACCGTCGTCGTCTTGCCCGCCCCGTTGGGCCCCAGCACCGCCAGGACGCTCCCGGTCGCCGCCACGAGCGACACGTCGTCGACCGCGACGGTGTCCCCGAAGACCTTGCGCAGACCGGTCACCTCGATGGCGGGGGCGTCCAGCGCGATGCGCGCCCGGGCCTCCCGGGGGGCGACGGTGCGCGCCGGGGCGAGTTCGGCCTCGGCGACGACGGGCTCCAGCACCGACTTGGTGACACTCGGACCGGAGTCGACGCCGTAGTAGTCGTCGAAGGCCTCCGGGACGGCGATGATGTTGGGCTCGCCCTCCCCACCCGCCCGGCCGGGGGTGCTGGGCGACACCGCGGGCTTCGCCGGGGTCACCGCCGGCCCGGCCGGGGAGACGTTCGTCGGCGGCTCCGATCTCGACACTTGCTTCCCTTCATCCATTGCTGGCCAATCTATCGTTCCCGGCGCGCAGACCTCGGCAAGCGCATCACCGGCCTACCGCCGCACGCCGGTATCCGCGCACCGCGGGATAGCCGAACACGACGAGGGCGCCGACGAACCAGGCGGCCACCACCACCAGGTCGGCGGCGGCGCTCTCTCCCGAGGCCAGGTGGTTCATCGCGTTGATCGCCGGCGTCATCGGCTGGTGCTCGACGAAGGGCCGCAACACCCGCGGATACTGGTCGACCGGGTTGAACCCGGCGTTGAAGAACATCATCAGGCTGCTGATGAGCGAGATGACCGGCACGATGGGCGAGTCCGGGCGGGCGTTGACCGCCAGCGCGAGCACACCCACCGAGAAGGCGGTACCGAACATCACCGCGACTGCGATGATCCCCAGCGCCGAGCCGAGGGCCGCCACCGCACTCCCGTGGAACCGGAATCCCATGGCCATCCCGATGAGCAGCAGCAGGACGGTCACGATGACGATGCGCACGACCTCGGCAAGCAGACGCGAGGTCAACTCCGCGGCCCGGTTGATCGGCAGCACGTGCAGCCGGGCCAACAATCCGGTGCGCCGTTCGTTGTTGAGGCGCACCGCGCTGGTCACCGAACCGAACATCGCGCTGACCACGATCACCAGGGGCACCGTCGCGTAGATGCTGTCCTTGCCCATGGCCGCGCCGACGACGTCGCCGAAGACCACTTTGAACAGCAGGAGGGTCAGCGCGGGGACCGCGACGATCTGGATGACCGTCGAATAGTCGGCCGCCTGGACGCGTAACTGGCGGTTGGCGAGCACGACGCTCTCCCTGGCCCACGCGGCGATCTCCCCCACCCATGACCGCCGGTCGGCCGGCGTCTGGGCCGGCGCCGCGGTCACCGGCGGACCCGCCCGGTCGCGACGACGACGAGCGCGGCACCGACGGCGAGCAATCCCGCGGCCCACCAGAGCGCCGGCACGATCGACCCGGCGGACCCGGTGTTCAGGGCGCGCATCGCGTCGGCGAACGCCGAGATCGGCTGGTTGCGCACGAAGGGCTCGACCCAGTCGGGGAACTTCTCCACCGGCATGAACCCCGTCGACAGCATCCCCAGGACCAGCACGGGCAGGGTGAGGACCTGACTGGTCGCCTCCGGCGTTCCCGCCAACAGGCCGATGCCGTCGGCGATGAGGACCAGCGCCACCCCGACGGCAAAGGCCAGCGCGAACAGGCCGGCGGTCCCGGCGACGCCGCCGTGCGGGCGCCATCCGATGATCAGGCTGACCAGCGCCGCACAGAACAGGGATGCGACGAGCAGCACCGCGTTGGCGGCCAGCCGTGCCGACGGCGGGGTCATCAACCCCATCGGCAAGGTGCGGAACCGGGTGTTGATGCCGTTGACCCGGTCGAACGCGACCCGCACCGCCGCCGCACTCGCCACGAAGGCCGTCGCCTGCAACGCGATCACCGGCATCAGGAAGGAGGCATAATCCATCGTCTGGTTCATCTGCGATTTCAGCGGGATGTAGAAGCAGACCGCCAGCACCACCGGCGACGCCAGCGCGAAAACGATCTCGCCGCTGCGCACGATAGAGGCCAGCCCGCGCGTCGTCAGCACCCACCATTGCCTCATGGGCACCAAGCCTATCGTCGGCTCAGACGACTGCGGTGACCGACGCGGCCCGGCCGCGGTCCTCGCGGCCCAGCCAGGCGATGGCCTCGGCCACCAGTTCCGCCTGGTCAGATGGTTGCCGTGCGCGCAGTTGGGCCGGCATCAGGCTCAGCAGCGCCGCGGAGAGCGCGGCAAGTTCGGACAGCCCGGCCGCGGCGATGACCCGGTCGTAGTCGCACACCCGCTCGCGCAACTGTCCATACGTCACCGACTCGCCATCCCACCGGATGGCGGTCAAGCGCGGCGTCACGCGTCCGCGCTCGTCGATCAGGACGATGAGATCGTGCATAGGGGCCACCTGGTTTCGGCTCGACACCCCCGCTGGGGTGCTTGGCCCCATTGTGGTCCGCCGCCGCGCCGATTCCGGTGAGCGACGGGCGGGTGTCACGTGTTTGCCGCAAATCCGTGACCGAACCGCGCGACTCCTACGACAGCGCCCGGCGGATCTGCGGCCAGGACGCCTTGAGTTCGCGCTGCCAGTAGCCCCACGAGTGGGTGCCGGTCGGGCGGACCACCACGGTCGCCGGGATGTGCAGGGCCCGCAAGCGCTGGGCCATCTGCGCGCTGCACAGGTCCATGGCGGCCTCGATGCCGCCGCCCAGGACGACGCGGTCGACGAGTTCGCCGTCGACGTCGGCGGGGCTGTGGACCACCTCGTCCTGCCCCGGCAGCCCGGTCATCGAGGAGAGGTAGATCGAGATGCCCCGCAGCTTGGCGGCGTTGACGTACGGGTCGTGCCGGATCCAATCGGGACCGTCCAGCGGCCCCCACATGTTGACGACGTTGCCGCCGCCGCGACCCTCGACGACCTGCTTGATGTACTCCTGCCCCACCGGATCGCTCGTGCGCGCACATCCGCTGTACGACGCGACGACGCGGTAGAAGCCGGGACGGACGACGGCCAGGTTGAGCACCGACGTGCCCGCCATCGAAATGCCGGCCGCGCCGTTGGCGCCGGTGCTGCCGAGTTTGGCGTCCAGTACCGGCGGCAGCTCGCGCGTCAGGAACGTCTCCCACTTGTTGCGCCCGAGCTTGGGGTCGTCGCGCAGCCAGTCGGTGTAGTACGACAGCTTGCCCTTCAGTGGCGTCACGACGTTGACGTGCTTGTCGGCGAAGAACCGCATGTAGTCGGTCTTGTCCGCCCAGTTGCCCTCGCCCTCGCCACCGGCGGCGCCGTTGAGCAGGTACAGGGTGGGTGCCGGCTTGGCGCGGTCCCGCGGCACCAAGACGTCGAGGGGGATGTTGCGCCGCATCGACGGGGAGAATGCGGTGATCCGCAGGTGCTGGGCACCCATGGACTGCACGGACACGATCCGGGCCACCGGCGCGGCCGCGGCGGGGCCGGCGGCCACCACCGCCGTCAGCGAGGTCAGCAGTGCGCCGCCCACCGCTGCCGCGGAACGCAGGTGAGTCAATACGGCCATGTGCATCCTTTTGCTCAAGTCAAATACTTCCGAAGGGTACCGTTCAGCGCTCGTTCGATCTGTACCCCAAACAGCGCAAACCCTTCGGCGGTGCCCATCGCACCGTGCTCGACGTCGGCGTCGACGACCGACATCTGCCCGTCCACGCGGGCGGCCCAGTACTCGACGAGGCTGCTCGGATCACCTTTGCCGCGCATCGCGCGGATGAAGAGCACCGACCCCCCATAGCGCCCGGGTTCGTAGGACTCCAGCAGGTCGGCACCCGCGTCGAGCGCGTCGACCATCCGGCGGACCTGCTCGCCGGGGGCGGCGCCGACGGCGGCCAACTGCGCCCCGATCGTCTCCTCGGTCGAGGCCGCGGGATCGACGTCGGCCGCACCGAGACCGCCGGCCATCGCATCGATACTGGCGCGCAGATCCGCGACGACGGCGTCGTGTTCGGCCCGCGACACCTGCGCGGTGTAGGCCGAGCCGGCGGCCGGGTCCATCAAGCCGAGGAAGGCGACCTCGTCACCGCCGTGGCGCAGCAGCCGCGCGACCTCGAAGGCGATCACACCGCCGAGGGACCAGCCGAGGAGGTGGTACGGCCCCTCGGGGGCGATCGCCTTGATCTCCGCGACGTAGCGCTGCGCGAATTCCCCGATGCTGCCCATCGGCGTCTCACCGGCGACGACGGCAGGGTTTTGGAGCCCGTACACCGGGCGCCCCGGGAGGTAACCGACGAGTTCGCCGTAGGCCCACGCCAACCCGTCGGCGGGATGGATGCAGAACAGCGGCGGTTCGACTCCGGTGCTGCGCAACCGCACCACCACCCCGCTGGCGCGGAGGTCGTCGCGGACCGCCTGGGCGAGGTCGCGGGGCGAGGGGTGCTCGAAGAGTCGGGGCAGTTCCACGGCGACGTCGCGCTCGGCCAGCCGGGCGATCAGCCGCATCGCCGAGAGCGAATTGCCGCCCAGTTCGAAGAACGACTCGGTCGCCGAGGCCCGGTCGACGCCGAGCACGTCGGCGAACACCGCGGCGATGGTCTCCTCCAGCGCCCCGTCGGGGGCGACGTATTCGCCGGCGAGCGCCCCGAAGTCGGGGGCGGGCAACGCTTTTCGGTCGAGCTTGCCCGAGGTTCCCAGCGTGACGCGCTCCAGCGGCACCCACAGCCCGGGCCGCATGTACTCGGGCACGCGCGCGGCCACTGCCGCGGCGACGGCATCGAGGTCGACGTCGGCCGGGGCCACATACCCGACGAGGAACTCGCCGCCGCCCGGTGCGCGGGCCACCGTCGCCGCCGCGTGCACGACGCCGGGGGCCGCGGCGATCGCCGCCTCGATCTCGCCGAGTTCGACGCGCTGGCCGCGCAGCTTCACCTGGAAGTCGGTGCGGCCCAGGTATTCGATCTCCCCGTCGTCGTTCCAGCGCACCAGGTCGCCGGTGCGGTACAGCCGGTCCCCCGCCCCGCCGAACGGATCGGCCACGAAGCGCTCCGCGGTCAACCCGGGACGGGTGGCGTAGCCGCGGGCCACCTGCACGCCGCCCAGGTACAGCTCACCGGCCACGCCGACGGGCACCGGGCGCAGTCGGGCGTCGAGCACGTAGGTGGTGGTGTTGGCCACCGGCACGCCGATGGTCACCGAGTCGGCACCCCGGTCGACGCGGGCCTGGGTCACGTCGACCGCGGCCTCGGTCGGCCCGTACAGGTTGATCAGGGACGCCTGCGGCAGGGCGGCGAGCACCTGCTGGGCGACCGCCGGGGGCAGCGCCTCGCCGGAGGTGATGATCTGCCTCAGCGACGTCAGGCCGGCCAGCCGGTCGCCGGTGACGTCGGCGAACACCGACAGCATCGACGGCACGAAGTGCACCACCGACACCGATTGTCCGGCGATCAGCCCGGCCAGATAGCCCGGGTCGCGATGCCCGTCGGGTCGGGCGACCACGAGCGGGGCGCCGAGCACGAACGGCAGGAACAGCTCCCACACCGACACGTCGAAGGTGTACGGCGTCTTCAGCAGGAACCGTGCGCCGGCATCCAACCCGTTGTCCTCGGCCATCCATGCCAGCCGGTTGCGGACCGCGCGGTGGCCCACGGTGACGCCCTTGGGTTCGCCGGTGGATCCGGAGGTGAACAGGGTGTACAGCGCGGTCGCGGGGTGCAGCGGCGCGATCCGCTCGTCGTCGGCGATCGGCGGGGTCGCCGGGTCCACCGCGACCGAGGCATCGACGGTCAGCACGTCGGCGCCGGTCAGGCCGACCACCGGTTCGGGAAGGGCCACCGGGGCGACGAGCACCGTTCGCACCCCCGCGGTCGCGGCCATCGACCGGGCGCGCGCGGCCGGGGTCTCGACGTCGATCGGGACGTACTGTCCGCCCGCGGCCACCACCGCGTGGATCGCCACCAGCATCTCGGCGCCGCGGTCCATGCAGACCGCCACCGCCGTGTCCGGGCCGATTCCCCGCGCGATCAGCTCGCGCGCCAGGACGGCCACCCGGGCGCCGAACTCGGCGTAGGACAGCTGGCGATCGCCGACGATGAGCGCGGTGGCCGTCGGGTGGTGCGCGACGGTGGCGGCCACCGCGTCGGCGACCGACCCGGTCGGCACCGGGGTCACCGGCCCGCGGGATCGGGCGAGCGCGGCCTCGCGCCCGGCGTCGTCGAGCAGTGACACCTCGCCGGCCCGCGTCGAGGGCGCCTCGGCCAGGGTCTCGAGCAAGCGCACCACCATGGCGCCGAACTCGCCGACCTGCGCGGCACTGAACGCCTCCGGCAGGTATTTGAGGGTCACCGTGAGGGCATCCCCGTCGCCGGCGGTGATCATGTTGAGCGGGTAGTGCGTGGCGTCGCCGAACTGGGCGTCGACGATCCGCGGGCCGTGCTCGCCGGTGCCCGCGGCGGTCAGCCCGTCGGCATCGACCGGATACGACTCGTGCACGACGAGGGTGTCGAAGGCGACGCCGTCGGCGACCGCGGCGATCTCGGGCAGCCCGATGAAGTGGTAGTCGAGCAGGGCGACCTTGTCGTCGTGGAGGCGGCCGACGATCTGCTCGAGCGTCATGTCCGGGTCGACGTCGACGACGACCGGCAGCGTGTTGATGAACAGGCCGACGACGGTGTCGATGCCGTCGATGTCGGCCGGGCGGCCCGATACCGTCTCACCGAACGTGACTACCCGGTTGCCGGTCCGCTGGGACAGGAACAGGGCCCACGCCGCCTGCAGCAGAGTCGAGACGGTGACGCCGGCGGTGCGCGCGGCCCGGTCGACGGCCGCGGCGAGTGCGGCGGGCACCGGTACGCGCAGTGATGCGGGCAGGGCGTCGGCCTCAACCCGCGCACCGGGGGCGATGAGGGTGGGACCCGAGGCGGGATCCAACACGCGGCGCCAGACGTCCAGGCCGCGCCGGGTGTCGCGCCGCGCGATCGACCGCAGGTAGTCCTTGAACCCGGCCCGCCCGGCGCCGCTCGGAGTGAAGGTCGAACCCGTCGTGTAGAGCGCCAGCAGGTCGGCGAAGACCAGCGGCGTCGACCACCCGTCGAGGACGAGGTGGTGGGCGACGAACAGGACGTCGGTGGCCTCGCCGCGCCGCATGACGACGAAACGGAGCAGCGGCGCGTCGGCCAGATCGAAGGGATCGGCGAGTTCCCGGTCGACCAGGGCGTGGACCGCCTCGTCGTGGGCACCGGCACCGAGGTCGACGACCCGCCACGGCACGCCGACCCGCGGCGCCACGACCCCGACCTGCGCGCCCGAACCGGTGGTCACGAAAGCCGAGCGCAGCACCGGGTGCGCGTCGAGGAGGCCGGCCGCCGCCGCGTGCAACCGGTCCAGGTCGAGCTCCCCGGCCAGCCGCAGCAGCGCCGAGACCACGTACACGTCCGGCGCCCCGGTGGACGCCGCGACGACCGAATGGAAGTACAGGCCCCGCTGCAGGGGCGAGAGTCCCCACACGTCGGCGCCGGGGTGGCCGGCGGCGATCGCGTCGAGGTCGGCCTGGGTGACCAGGGCGCCGGGCACGTCCGACGGCGACAACCCCGGATCGGCTGCAGCCACCGCCTCGACCAGTTGCCGCAGTTCGGCGGTCCACCGCGCGACCAGGTCGCGCACCTCCTCGACGCCCAGCATCGACACCGGGTAGCGGATGTCGGCGGTCAGCATCGGCCCGTCCGCGCCCGCGCCGGCCACCGCGTTGATCGTGAGCGGGCTCATCATGTCCAGCTCGCCCGCGATGCTTCCCGGCAGCGCGGGGGCGTGCGGGTCGGGCATCATCGCCACCACGGTGTCGGCGTCGGCCGCCGCGGCGGTGCGGGCCCCGAGGTAGTTGAAAGTGATCGCCGGCAACGGCCGCTCGGCCAGCGGCGAGTCGTCGGCGTAGCGGAGCAGCCCGTAGCCCAGCCCATCTGCGGTCCGCCCGAGCCGCTCCTCCTTGGCCGTCTTGACCGCGTGGACGACGTCGCGGCCGGGGTCCAGCCGCAGCGGGGCGATGCTGGTGAACCACCCGACGGTGCGCGACAGGTCGGCGCGCCGCGGATCGGCACCAGTCTCCAGCACGTCCTCGTAACGTCCGTGCCCCTCGGAGAGCACGGTGATCGGCGCCTCGTCGTCGATCCCGCGCGCGGCCTGCCAGGAACGCACCGCCCGCGCCAACGCACCCAGGAGCACATCGGCGGTGTTGGCCTGCCCGAATGCGGCCGGAACGCTGGTGAGCAGCGGACCGACGAGGTCGCCCGGAAGGCTTGTTTCGAGTGCCGCGGTCGACCGCCAGCGGACCGTCCCGCCGTCGTCGCCGACGGCCAGGACGGTTCCGCGTTGCGGGGACCGCGCCAGCCAATAGTCGAGCTCGGCGGCCACCTCGTCGCGCCGCTCGTCGAGGGCGGTGAACCAGGACCGCGCCGAGGTGTGCTCCGCGGTGATCGGCACCGGCTGCCCGCTGGACACGCGCGCCCACTGTGCGGCCAGGTCGCCCACCAGCATCGGCCAGCTGACCGCGTCAACCGCGAGGTGGTGGGCCACGACCACGAGTCGGGCGCCGTCGAGGCCGCGCACGAGTGCGGTCTGCACCAGCGCCCCGCGGGCCGGCGCCAGGCGCCGCGCGGCCTGCGCATGCGCGTCGACCAGCGCCTGCTCGAAGGCCGGTGTCCCCACGGCGGCCTCGACCACGGTCTCCCCCGCCCGGTCGGGGACGGCGTCGGCACCGGTGGTGAGGCGCCAACCGCCCGCGGAATCGTCGAGCCGGGCGCTGAGCATGGGGTGTACCCGGATCAGCGCCGACACCATCTCGTCGAGGTGGTCCGGGGTCAGCGCATCCGGGGCGATCAGCACGATCGACTGGTTGAAGTCGTCGAAGGATCCATCGGCGGCGGCGTCGATCATCCACCGCACCACCGGTGGCAGCGGGGTGAGACCGGCCGGGCCGCCCGGCGGTTCGGCGAGCATCGGGGCGCGGTCGAGGCCGGCGTCGACCGCCCGGGCCATCGCCCGGACCGTCCGGTGCTCGAAGATGTCGCGCGGCGTCAGCACCACGCCGGCGCCACGCGCGGCCGAGGCCAGCTGGATGGACATGATCGAGTCGCCGCCGAGGGCGAAGAACGAATCGGTGACGCTGACCCGGTCGACGCCGAGAAGCCCGGCGATCGCCGCGGCCAGCGCCTGCTCGGTGGAGGTTTCCGGTGCCGCGTACTCGCCGCCGAGGGAGGTGAAGTCCGGTTCGGGGAGGGCCTTGCGGTCCAGCTTGCCCGCCGAGCCGAGGACCACGTCGTCGAGTGGGACCCACACACTGGGCCGCATGTACTCCGGGACGCGGGCGGCGACGACGGCGGCCACCTCGTCCAGGTCCACATCGGCCGGGGCCACATACCCGACGAGGAACTCGCCGCCGCCCGGCGCCGTCGCCACCGTCGCGGCGACGTGCACGACGCCCGGCGCGGCGCTCATCGCCGCCTCGATCTCGCCGAGTTCGACGCGCTGGCCGCGCAGCTTCACCTGGAAGTCGGTGCGCCCGAGGTATTCGACCTCGCCGTCGACGGTGCGCCGCACCAGGTCGCCGGTGCGGTACAACCGGGATCCCGGTTCGCCGAACGGGTCGGCAACGAAGCGTTCCGCGGTCAATCCGGGCCGATCGGCGTAGCCGCGGGCCACCTGCACGCCGCCCAGGTACAGCTCGCCGGGGACACCGACCGGGACCGGCCGCAGCCGGGCGTCGAGGACCATCAGCGTCGTGTTCCACACCGGCCGCCCGATGGTGACCGGGTCGGGGACGCGCGACACGTCGCTCCAACTGACCTCGACCGCGGCCTCGGTCGGTCCGAACAGGTTGTGGACCGAGGTCTGCGGGAGGGCGGTCCGGGCGGCCCGGACCTGCGCCGAGGTGAGGGCCTCACCGGAGGCGAACAGCCACTTCACCGACGTCAGCCGGGCGAGTTGCCGGTCGTCGATGACCTCGAGGAAGACCGACAGCATCGACGGCACGAAATGGACCGAGGTGGCCCGCGACGATTCGATGAGGTCGGCGATGTATTCCGGGTCGCGGTGGCCGTCGGGCCGGGCGATGACGACGGTGGCACCGCTCATCACCGGGCCCATCAGTTCGGGCACCGAGACGTCGAAGGTGTACGGGGTCTTGAGGATCACGCGGTCGCCGGCCGACCACGCGAAGGCGTCGAGTCCCCAGCGCAGCCGGTTGAGCACCGACCGGTGCGACACGGTCACGCCCTTCGGTTCCCCGGTCGATCCGGAGGTGAACAGCGTGTACGCGGCATTGTCGGGGTGCTGGCGGGCCCGTCGCCGCACGGCACCCGCCGATACCTCCGGAGCCTCGGCGGACTCGGACGCGGCGGACACATCGGGCGCGGCGGACGCGTCGACGGTGATCCGGCGTACCGCCGGGTCGAGGCCGGCCAACGGCGCGGGCGGATCGCCCACCGGCACCAGGAGCACCGCGACGCCTGCGGTCGCGACCATGGTCGCGGCGCGGTCGGCGGGTGCCGCGGTGTCGATCGGCACGTACTGTCCGCCGGCCGCCAGCACCGCGTGCACAGCGATCATCAGTTCGGGCCCCCGGGGCAGGCAGAGCCCGACGGCGCGTTCGGGTCCGACTCCGGCGTCGACGAGCCGGTCGGCCAGCTCGCCGATGCGGTCGCCGAACTCCCGATAGGTCATGTCGCGGCCCTCGTAGGCGAGCGCGACCGCGTCGGGGGTTGCCGCGATCTGTGCCGCCACCGCGTCGGCGATCGTCGCGTCGGCGACGGCCACCGCGGCTCCAGCCGAATCGGCCAGGATCGCGCTCTGCTCGGCCGGCGACGCCAGTGCGGCATCGCCGACCGCGGCCGTCAGATCGCCGGTCAACTCGCCGAGGGCGCGGACGAACCGCTGCGCGAACCGCGATGCGGTCGACTCGTCGAACAGGTCGGTGGCATACACCAATGAGCCGCTCCAGGCGCGGTCATCCGAGGTGGAGACGGCCAGCAACAGATCCTGCTGGGCCGGCGTCGAATCGACGTCGACCGGCTCGATCCCCAACCCGCCGGTCTCCAGCGCGGCCGTCCCCGCCGCCGGGTCGAAGGACAGCATGACCTGTGCCAACGGCGCGAAGGCCTCGCTGCGCACCGGGTCAACCGCGTCGACGACGGCTTCGAAGGGCACGTCGGCATGGGCAAAGGCGTCCAGATCGGTGTCGCGGATCTGGCGGACGAGGTCGCCGAAGGACATCGACGGTGACACTCGGGCGCGCAGCACCAGCGTGTTGACGAACATGCCGACGAGGGGTTCGAGGTCGCGCTGGCCGCGTCCAGCGACCGGCGTGGCGACGGCGATGTCGTCGGTGGCCGACAACCGTGCCAGGACGACGGCGAGCGCCGCGTGGGCGACTATGAACGGCGTTGCACCCAGCTGCGCGGCCACGTCGGCGACGCGCCGTCCGATCGCCGGGTCGATCTCGAAATCGAATCGTCGGCCGCGGCCGGAGGCGACCGGCGGACGGGGCCGGTCGCCGGGCAGGTCCAGCACGTCGGGCAACCCGGCCAGAGCCTTGGTCCAGTACTCGAGTTGGCGGCCGATGACCGTCTCGGGGGTGCCCGGGACGGGGGCGCCGGTGGCCGGGTCGAAGCCCGCCCCCAACGCGTCGTGCTGCCAGATCGCGAAGTCGGCGAACTGCACGGCCGGCGCGGCGGTGCCGGGTTCGGTGCCGGCGGCCCGGGCGTCGTAGGCGGTGAGGAGGTCGGTCAGCAGCGGCGCCATCGACTCGCCGTCGGCGGCGATGTGGTGCACCACGATCGCGACGAGGTGTTCGCGCGGGCCGACGGCCAGGACCCGCGCCCGGATCGGCCACTGCGCGGCCACGTCGAATCCGGCCATCGCGGCGGCGTCGAATTCGTCGCGAGAGGCGACAACCGCCCAGTCGAGGTTCCCCTCGACCGCACCCGCGTCGGCGATCCGCTGGTAGGGCGTACCGTTCTCGGCTTCGACCGTGGTGCGCAGCACCTCGTGGCGGCGCACCACGTCGGCGACCGCGGCCCTCAGCGCGGGCACGTCGAGATCACCGGTGAGCCGCAGCACCAGCGGGATGTTGTAGGCCGGCGAGGCGGGGTCGAGGGTGTTGATGAACCACATCCGCCGCTGCGCGAAGGAGAGCGGGATGCGCACCGGGCGCGGGGACACCGCGGCCACCGGCCGCACCGCTTGACCGCGGCCGCCGAGCGCGGCGGCGAGTTGGCGCACCGTCGGGGCCTCGAAGACGTCGCGGATCGACACCTCGACGCCGAGGTCGTCGGCAATCCGGTTGACCAGGCGCATCGCCGACAGCGAGTTGCCCCCGACGTCGAAGAAGGCGTCGTCGGCCCCGACGCGGTCCAGTCCGAGGATCTCGGCGACCGCGGCCGCGATCACCGTCTCCGCGCGTCCGCGGGGTTCGACATATTCGCCGGCGGTGGGCACCGGCACGGGTAGTGCCGCGACGTCGAGTTTTCCGACCGGGGTGCGCGGCAGGTGGTCGATGACGGTGAGGGTGGCGGGCACCATGAACGCCGGCAGCCGGGTCCCGGCGAAGGCCTTCAGTGCGGCTGTGTCCAGGCCGGGGTCGGCCACGACGAAACCGGCCAGGGCCGTCACCGGCTGCGACCCGAGGCCCTCGGCCCCGGTGCCGAACACCGCCGCCGATTCGACCCCCGGGTAGTCGGCGAGGACCGATTCGATCTCCCCGGTCTCGATGCGCAGGCCGCGCATCTTCACCTGGCCGTCGCCGCGTCCGGCATACTCCACGACGTAGTCGTCGCCGACGCGCACCCACCGCACCAGGTCGCCGGTGCGGTACATCCGGGCCCCCGGTGCGCCGAGCCCGCTCGGGGCGGCGACGAAGCGCGACGCCGTGAGTCCGGGGTCGCCGGTGTAGCCGCGCGAGAGGGCCGAACCCAGGACGTACAACTCGCCCAGCGCACCGACCGGGGCGGGGGCCAGGTTCGCGTCGAGGACGACCAGTCCGACGCCGCCGATCGGCGGACCCAGGCGCACCGGTTGTCCGGGCGCCATCGGCGCGCTGATCGTGATGCCGATGGTGGTCTCGGTCGGGCCGTACAGGTTGTGTACCGCGGTGTGCGGGGCCCAACGCTGCACCACCGACCCGGGGACGGCTTCGCCGCCGACGGCGAGTCCGGCCAGGTCGGGGACCGCCTCGGGGTCCAGGGTGGACAGCACCGTCGGGGTCAGGAACGTGTGGGTGACCCGGTGGGCCGCCATGAAGCCGGCGAGTCGGGTGCCGCCCACCGCGTCGACCGGCCGGTAGGCCAGCGTGCCCCCGTTGCGCACCGCCAGCAGGTATTCCAGCACCGAGGCGTCGAAGCTCGGCGAGGCGAAGCCGAGGACCACCGGCGCGTCGCCGGCGTCGAGGCGGGCCGACTCCTGGGCTGCGAAGTTCGCCAACCCCGTATGGGTGACCGCCACCCCCTTGGGCCGCCCGGTCGAGCCGGAGGTGAAGATCAGGTAGGCGAGGTTGTCCGCGGCCACCGGTACCGACTCGGCGGTGGTCAGCGGGGCCTCGTCGAGGGCGGCAAGCTCGTCGCCGAGCTCCGCCGGCACCGACCAGTCGACCACGCCGGCCGGCAGGCCCGGGCGCGCCGCACCGGTCGTCAGGCCCAGCATCGCGCCGCAGTCGGCGACCATGCCGGCCACCCGGTCGGCCGGGTAGTCGGGGTCGATGGGGACGTAGGCGGCGCCGGTCTTCGCCACCGCCCAGATTGCGACGAGCAACTCAGCCGACCGCGGCAGGGCCAGCGCGACCGCGGTCTCCGGCACGGCACCGCGCGCCGCCAACCACCGCGCCAGCCGGTTCGACCGGCGGTCGAGCTCGGCATAGGTCAGGGCCGTCCCGGTGCCGTCGACGACGGCGGTGCGGTCCGGCCAGCGCCGCGCCGCGTCGGCGAACACCTCGCGCAGCACCACCGGTTCGACGGCCGGTCCGCCGGTCGCGGGGACCAACCGGGCCGATTCGTCGGCGGTCAGCACACCGACCCGCGCCACCGGTGTGTCCGGCTCGTCGGCCAGCGCCGCGAGCAGGCGGATCAGCCCGTCGGCGAGGCGCTCGACGGTGGCCGGCTCGAACAGGTCGACGGCGTAGTCGATCCACCCGGACCAGCCGCCGGTCCCCGTACCGGCCGTTCCCGTGTCTTCGGTCCCCGCTTGCGTGACGCCGACGAGGAGGTCGACCTTGGCCGGGACGTCGCCGGTGTCAACGGGGGTCGCACTCACCCCGGCACCCAACGGCAGGGATCCGACCGCGCCGCCGGGGTCGGCGACGAAACTCAACCACACCTGGGTGAAGGGTTCGAAGGCCGTCGAACGCACCGGATCGAGCTCGTCGACAAGCATCTCGAACGGCACGTCGGCATGTGCGAAAGCGGCGGTGTCGACCTCGCGGACGTCGTCGAGGAGCTCGCCGAGGGTGGCACGGGCACGCACCGGCGTCCGCAGCACGAGGGTGTTGACGAACATCCCGACGAGGGGTTCGAGGACTTCCTGACCGCGGCCGGCGACCGGGGTGCCGATGGCGATGTCTGCGGTTCCCGACATCCGGGCCAGCAGGGCCGCCAACGCGGTGTGGACGACCATGAACGGGGTGGCCCCGCGGCTGCGGGCCAACCGCGCCACCGATGCGGCCACCGGCGCCGGAACGGTGAAGTCGATCCGCGCCCCCCGACCCGACGACGCCGCCGGCCGCGGGTGGTCGGTCGGCAGTTCGAGGAGTTCGGGGAGTCCTGCCAGTTGCTCGGACCAGTACGCCAGTTGGCGTCGGACCACCGACGTTTCATCCGACGGCGAACCGAGCACGCGGTGCTGCCAGATCGCGTAGTCGGCGAATTGGACGGGCAGCGGGCGCAACGGCGCCGATGCTCCCCCGGTGCGGGCGGTGTAGGCCGTGACGAGGTCGCCGACCAGCGGTGCAATCGATTCGCCGTCGGCGGCGATGTGGTGGAGGACGACGGCGAGCAGGTGCTCGTCGGCAGCCGCCGGGTCGCGCCACAGCCGGGCACGGATCGGCCACCCGGCGGCGAGGTCGAATCCCGTCGTCGCCGCGGCGATCACCTGGTCCTCGGTGTCGACGACGGCCCAGTCCAGGCGGTCGCCGACCTCTGCGGCGGCGTCGATGCGCTGGTAGGCCGTGCCGTCCACGTCGGGGAAGGTGGTGCGCAAGACTTCGTGCCGGGTCACGACGTCGACCAGCGCGCCGCGCAGCGCCTCGACGTCGAGCGGCCCGGTCAACCGGAGCACCGCGGGAATGTTGTAGGCCGGCGAATCCGCGTCGAGCCGGTTGATGAACCACATCCGCTGCTGGGCGAACGACAGCGGGATCCGCTGCGGCCGCGGCGACACGGCTTCGATCGCGCCGAGGGCCGGTACGCGGTCGGCCGAGAGCTTGACCAGGTCGCGCACCGTCGGGGCGTCGAACAGGTCGCGGGCGGAGAAGTCGACGTCGAGGGCGGCGCCGGCGCGGGCGACGATGCGCATGGCCGACAGGGAGTTGCCACCGACGTCGAAGAAGGATTCGGTCACCGACACCTGGTCCACGCCGAGAACCTCGGCGAAGACGGCGGCAACGGCCTCCTCGGCCGGCGTCGCCGGCGCTTCGTACTCGGTGGGCGCCGTGTTGAAGTCGGCCTTCGGCAGGGCTTTGCGGTCGAGTTTCCCGTTCCCGGTCAGCGGCAGCCGGTCCACGACCATCACCAGGTCGGGAACCATGTAGCGGGGAACCGCGGCGGCGGCGGCCTCGCGCACCTGGGCCGGGTCGACCGGCGCGCCGGGATCGACGGTGACATATCCGACCAGCAGGTCGCCGCGGTGGGGGTCGACGACGACCGACGCCGCGGCGCCGCGCACGCCGGGCGCGGCGAGCAGGGCGGCCTCGACCTCGCCGTACTCGATGCGGAACCCGCGCAGCTGTACCTGGCCGTCGGCCCGACCGAGGTATTCGACGTCGTCGCCGCGACGACGGGCGAGGTCCCCGGTCCGGTAGAGCCGCGACGCGGCGCCGCCGCCGGCGAACGGGTTGGCGACGAACCGCGTCGACGTCAGGCCCGGCCGCCTCAGATATCCCTGCGCCAATTGTTCGCCGGCGACATACATCTCGCCGACCACGCCGTCGGGTACCGGGCGCAACCGATCGTCGAGGAGGTGGATCGCCAGCGACGACAACGGCCGGCCGATGAACGACGGGTCGGCGGCACTCACCGAAGTGCGGTCGATGGGCCGGAAGCTGACGTGCACCGTGGTCTCGGTGATGCCGTACATGTTCACCAGTTGCGGGTCGTCGTCGCCGCGCGCCGGGAACTCGTCGAACCAGCGGCGCACCTGTTCGAAGCGCAGTTCCTCGCCGCCGAAGACCAGGTAGCGCAACGCCAATGCCCGGTCGGGGTGGTCGCGGCGCGCATCGATGAACTGGTAGAAGGCCGAGGGTGTCAGGCTCAACACGGTGACCTGCTCGTCGGCGAGCAACCCGACGAAGGCGTCGGCGTCGCGGGCGATCTCCCGGTCGACGATGACGACCGAGGCCCCCGACGCCAGCGCCCCCCACATCTCCCACACCGCGAAGTCGAAGGCGTAGGAGTGGAACAGGGTCCACACGTCGTCGGACCGGAGGTCGAAGTCGTCGGCGCAGGCCGCCATCAGGGCGACCACGTCACCGTGGGTGACCTCCACACCCTTGGGTTCGCCGGTGGATCCCGACGTGTAGATGACGTAGGCGCGGGACTGCTCGGGCACGGCGACGGGCTGGCGCACCGCCCCGGCGTGCTCGGCGACGAGGTCGTCGACGTCCAGGGTCCGGGCCGCCACCGCCGAGTCGGCCCACAGCGGGTGGTGCGCCGTCGAGGCGTCGACCAAGACCACCGGGACGGCGGCGTCACCGAGGATGAAACCCAATCGGTCGACGGGGTTGGTGAGGTCCAGGGGAAGGTAGCCGGCCCCGGATTTGAGAATGCCCAGGATCGACGACACGAGATCGGCCGACCGCGCCGTCGCGAGGCCGACGAGGTCGCCGCGGCGCACCCCCGCGGCCTCGAGCCCGGCGGCGATCGCCTCCGAGCGCGCATCCACCTCGGCGTAGGTCAGTGCCGTCCCGCCTGCGCGCACCGCGACCGAATCGGGGTGGGCGGCGGCCGACGCGGCGAACACGTCGACCAGCGTCCCGGTGGCCGCGGCGGGGCGCACCGGGGCCGGCAGGCCCGCGAGCCAGGCCTTCTCCTCGTCGGCGAGCAGGTCCACGTCGCCGACCGGTGCGGCCGGGTCGGCGGTCACCGCGTCGAGCAGGGTGACCAACCGGCGGGCGAAGGCGGCGACGCGGTCGGCGTCGAACAGGTCGGTGGCATAGACCAGCGTGCCCCGCCACGGCGCCGAACCGTCGTCGGCGACGTCGACGTAGACGCCCAGGTCGTAGGGCGCCGGCACCTCGTCGAGTTCGACCTCGCCCAGTACGAGGTCGCCGAGGTCGACCGACAGCCGGTCGCCGGCGGCCTCGGTCACCGCGAGTACCACTTGCGCCAGCGGGCCGAAAGCCTCGCTGCGGACCGGGTCGACGGCTTCCACCACGGCTTCGAACGGCGCATCGGCGTGGGCGAACGCATCCAGATCGCCGCGTTTGACCCGGTCGAGCACCTCGTCGAAAGACTCCCCCGAGTCGGTGCGGGTCCGCAGCACGACGGTGTTGACGAACATGCCGACCAGCGGGTCGAGCACCGCCTGGCCGCGACCGGCGACCGGCGTCGCCACGCTCACGTCATCGGTTCCGCCAAGTCGGGACAACAGGACCGCGACCGCGGCATGGGCGACCATGAACGGCGTGGCACTGCGGGACCGGGCGAACGCGGCGATCCGCTGTGCCAGCGGCCCCGGGATGTCGAAGCCCAGGGTCGCCCCCCGGTGTGAGGCCACCGTCGGCCGGACACGGTCGGCGGGCAGGTCGAGGACGTCGGGCGCCCCGTCGAGGCGGGTTCGCCAGTACTGCAGCTGGCGGCCGATGACGCTGTCGGGGTCGTCGGGCGATCCCAGTGTCTGATGCTGCCAGAGCGCGAAGTCGGCCACCTGGACCGGTAGCGGCGCGAACGCGGGTGCGGCGCCGGCGTGGCGCGCCTCGTAAGCGACGACCAGGTCGCCGATGAGCGGCCGCATGGATTCGCCGTCGGCACCGATGTGGTGGGCGACGACGGCGAGGACGAACTCGTCGGAGTCGACGCGCCACAGCCGGACCCGCAGCGGGGTGTGGTGGGCCACGTCGAATCCGGTGGTCGCCGCCGACAGCAGCTCCGTCTCGGTGGTGACCACCGCCCAGTCCAGCCCCGCGGCGGCCTCGTCGGCGGGGATGATGCGCTGGTAGGGCACGCCGTCGTCGGCGGGGAACGTGGTGCGCAGCACCTCGTGGCGGGTGACGACGTCGACCAGCGCGGCGTGCAGCGCCGCCTCGTCGAGTCGCCCGCGCCCGCGCAGCACTGCGGCGATGTTGTAGGTCGGCGCGGCCGGATCGAGCTGGTTGATGAACCACATCCGCTGTTGGGCGAAGGTCAGCGGGATCCGCGCCGGGCGCGGCTCCGCGCGGACGATCGGCGCCAGTGCGGTATCGGCGCTACCGGCGGCGCGGACCAGGTCGCGCACCGTCGGGGCGGCGAACAGGTCGCGCACCGACAGCTCGACGCCCAGGGCCTCCCCCGCCCGCGCGACCGCGCGCATCGCCGAGAGCGACGTCCCGCCGATGTCGAAGAAGACGTCGGTGACTCCGATCCGGTCGACGCCGAGGACCTCGGCGAAAACCTCGGCGACGGCGCGTTCAGCATCGGTCTGCGGGGCCACGTACTCCCCCGCCAATGCGTCGAAGTCCGGTTCCGGCAACGCTTTTCGATCCAGCTTGCCGGCACTGCCCAGGGTGACATCGGTCAGCAGCGTCCACAGGCTCGGACGCATGTACTCGGGCAGCGCGGCGGCGGTGTGGGCCTTCACCGCGTCGAGGTCGACGGTCGCGGGCGCGACGTAGGCAACCAGGAAGTCACCGCCGCCGGGTGCCTCGGTGACGGTGGCCGCCGCGTGGACGACGCCGGGGGCGCCGGCGATCGCCGACTCGATCTCACCGAGTTCGATCCGCTGGCCGCGCAGCTTCACCTGGAAGTCGGTGCGTCCGAGGTATTCAATCTGCCCGGCACCGGTCCACCGCACCAGGTCCCCGGTCCGGTAGAGCCGCGCGCCCGGTTCGCCGAACGGGTCGGCGATGAACCGTTCGGCGGTCAGGGCCGGCTGGCGGGCGTAGCCGCGGGCGATCTGCACCCCGCCCAGGTACAGCTCGCCCGGGGTGCCCGGCGGGACCCACTGGAGGTAGTCGTCGAGGATGTAGGCGCTCGTGCCCGGCACCGGCGCACCGATCGGCACGGTGGCGTCGCCGGGACGCACCTGGGCCACGATATCTTCCACGGCGGCCTCGGTCGGGCCGTAAAGGTTGAACAGTTGCGCCCCCGCGAAACGCCGCAGCAGTTCCTGGGCGACCGGCGGGGGCAGCGCCTCGCCCGAGGCGAACAGCATCCGCACCGAGGTCAACTCGCCGATCCGTTCGCCGAGGACGTCGAGGAAGGCCGCCGCCATCGAGGGCACGAAATGGACGACGGTGATCTGCTCGCGGCGGATCAACTCGTGCAGGTAGCCCGGGTCGCCGTGGCGTCCGGGTTCGGCGATCACCAGGGTGGCCCGCAGGATGGCCGGCAGGAAGAGTTCGGGCACCGACACGTCGAAGGTGATCGGCGTCTTCTGCACGAAGACGTCGGAACCGTCGAGCGAGCGCCAATCGCGCATCCAGGCCAAGCGATTGACGATCGCGGCATGCTCGACCGTCACCCCCTTGGGTTCGCCGGTGGAACCGGAGGTGAACAGCGTGTAGGCGGCATCGGTCGGGCGCAGCGGGCGGCGGCGATCGGCGTCGGTGACCGGTGCCGCGGTGAGGTCGGCCGGCTCGTCGGTCCGCACGGCCTGCACCTCGAGGCCCTCGATACCGGCCAGCGCGGGGGGCACCGGCCCGTCGGGGACCAGGGCCAGCGCGACCTGCGCGGTGGCCAGCATCTTGGCCGTGCGATCGGCGGGCGCATCGCCGGCGATCGGGACGAACTGGCCGCCGGCGGCGACGACCGCGTGCAGCGCGACGAGCAGTTCCACCGACCGCGGGATCACGACGGCGACCGCGACCTCGGGTCCGACGCCGCGCCCGATCAGTTCCCGGGCAAGGACCGCCACCCGCGCGTCGAATTCCGGGTACGACACCCGCCGGTCGCCGAAGACCAGGGCGGGCGGCGCTACGGGCTGGCTCACCGATTCCCCCTCCTGTGCCGTCACTCGATGATCTCCGGGATGGTCGTGGCCCCACATGGGCGCACCGGGCCGGCCGACCACTCGGCGAGCCGTGCGCGTTGCCCATCGTCGACGAGCGGGGCGAGCGCCACCGGCCGGTCGGGCGCACCGGTCACGGCGTCGAGGACGGCCGCGAACCGACCACCCAGTGTAGAGATGGTCGCCTCGTCGTAGAGGTCGGTGGCGTAGGCGATTGCCACCGACCACGGCTGCCCGTCACGGATGCGCACGTCAAATGTCAGATCCACCTGGGCGGGAACGACGGGCGGGTCGATCGGCGTGACCGTCAATCCCTCCACGCCCAGCCCGACCTCGTCGGTGGGTGCGTAGTCGACGGTCAGCATCACCTGGGTGAGCGGGGTGAAAGATTGCGATCGGGTCGGGTTGAGCCGCTCCACGAGGGCCTCGAACGGCACATCGGCATGCGCGAAGGCCTCCAGGTCCGTCTCGCGCACCGTGTCGAGGAGCTCGTCGAAGCTCATTCCCGACTCGACCGCGGTCCGCAGCACCAGCGTGTTGACGAACATGCCGATGATCGGGTCGAGGATGCGCTGGCCGCGCCCGGCGGTCGGCGTCGCGATCGCCACGTCGGATGTCGCGCTGCGCCGGGCGACCAGGACCGCGAGGGCGGCGTGGACGACCATGAACGGGGTGACCCCGCGGGCCCGCGCCACCGCGACGATCCGGGCGCCGAGATCGGCCGGCAGTTCCTGCGCCACGATCGCCCCGCGGTGGGAGGCGACCGGTGGCCGCGGCCGATCGGTCGGGATCTCGACCAGTTCGGGCAGGTCGCGCAGGACGGTCTCCCAGCGCGCGAGCTGTCCGCCGACGAGGGAGTCGGGATCGGCCGGGTCGCCGAGGACCCGGTGCTGCCAGAGTGCGTAGTCGGCGAACTGGACCGCCAGCGGCGCGAATGCCGGGGGCAGCCCCGCGGCGCGGGCGCCATAGGCGGTGATCATGTCGGCCAGCAGCGGGGTCATCGATTCGCCGTCGCCGATGATGTGGTGGATCACCGCGACCAGGACCCATTCGTCGTCGCCGGCGCGCCACAGGCGGACCCGGAACGGCGGCGCGGTCCGGACGTCGAATCCGGTCCCGGCGGCGACGGCGAGCTGCGCCTCGTCGCCGACGACCGCGAAGTCGGGTTCGGCCTGCACCGACTCGGCATCGTGGATGATCTGAACCGCTCGGCCGTCCCGGTCGTCGAAGGTGGTCCGCAGGCTTTCGTGGCGGGCCACCACGTCGCCGACCGCCGCCCGCAGGGCGTCGACGTCCACCGCTCCGGTCATGCGCAGCGCAATCGGGATGTTGTAGGTCGGCAGCTCCGGTTCCAGCTGGTTGATGAACCACATGCGCTGCTGGGCGTAGGACAGCGGGACCGACTCCGGCCGCGGCACCACCGCGCTCACCGGCTCGAGCGACGCGGGGCGATGGGCGGACGCGGCCAATTCGCGGACCGTCGGGGCGTCGAAGAGTTCGCGCACCGACACCTCGACGCCCAGCGCGGCCCCGGCCCGTGCGGCGAGGCGCATCGCCGAGAGCGAGTTGCCGCCGAGGTCGAAGAAGGATTCGGTCACCGACACGCGGTCGACGCCGAGGACCTCGGCGAACACCGCGGCCACCGCCGCCTCGTCGTCGCCGACCGGCGCCACATACTCGCCGGCGAGTGCCTCGAAATCCGGTTCCGGCAAGGCCCTGCGGTTGATCTTGCCGGCCGAGCCGAGCGGCATCTGGGCGACCTCGACCCACACCGTCGGGCACATGTAGGCCATGAGCCGCTGCGCCGCGAACGCCTTGACCGCGGGGAGGTCCAGCGGCGCCGCACCACCGGAGAGGTACGCGACGAGGACGTCGCCGCCGGGACCGTCGACGACTGCGGCCGCCGCGAGTACCACCCCGGGCGCCTGCGAGAGCACTTCCTCGATCTCGCCGAGTTCGATGCGTTGTCCGCGCAGCTTCACCTGGTAGTCCACGCGGCCCACGTAGTCGATCGCACCGGAGGAGGTGCGTCGCACCAGGTCGCCGGTCCGGTACAGCCGCGATCCCGGTTCGCCGTACGGGTCGGCGACGAACCGTTCCGCGGTGAGCCGGGATTGCGCGGTGTAGCCGCGGGCCAACTGCGCCCCGCCCAGGTACAGCTCTCCGACGACGCCGTCGGGGACCAGCCCGAGCCGGGCGTCGAGGACCAGTGCGGTGGTGTTCCACACCGGGTGGCCGATGAACGGCTCGGCCGGATTGGTGACCAGGTGGTCGATGACGAAGTTGGTGGCCTCGGTGGGCCCGTACTGGTTGACCAGCCGGACGCCGGGGAGTTCGGCGACGACCCGCTCGGCCATCGCGACCGGCAGCGCCTCGCCACCGGTGAGCATCCCGCGCAGCTGCGATTGGGCCAGCACCTCGGTCAACTCGGGGTCGTCCAGCATCATCGACCAGACCACCGGCACCGCGTCGACGGCTTCGACGGCCTCGTCGCGGATCAGCCGGGCGAGGTAGCCGACGTCGCGGTGACCGCCCGGGGCGGCGATGGTGACGCGGGCCCCGACCGACGGTCCCCAGAAGATCTCGACGACGCTCGGGTCGAAGGTGTAGGGGGTCTTCACCAGCGTGCGCTCGGCCGATCCCTGGACGCGGGTCGAGCTGATGTAGGCCATGTGGGCGACCAGGGCCCGGTGGGTGACGGTGACCCCCTTGGGCTGACCGGTCGAACCCGACGTGAACATGGTGTAGATCGCGTGGTCGGGGTGCAGCGGCGAGCGCCGCTGCGCCTGGGTGATCGGACCGGCGGCCGGGTCGGCCGGGGCGGCGGTGTCCGCGCGCACGATCCGCATCCGACCGGCGATCGCCTCGGCGGCCGGCGGGAGGTCGCCGGGGCCGACGAGCAGGACCTCCGCCGACGCGATCGAGGTCATGTATTCGACGCGCTCGGCGGGGGTCTCCAGGTCGATCGGCACGTATTGGCCGCCGGCGGCGACGACCGCGTGCAGCGCCACCATCAGCTCCGGGGAGCGTTCGATGCAGACCGCGACGGCCGACTCCGGCCCGACTCCGGCGGCGATGAGCTCGCGACCCAAGGCGGCCACCCGCGCGCCGAACTCGCGGTAGGACATGGCGCGACCGGAGAAGCTGATCGCAGTCGCGTCGGGTGTCCGCTCGATCTGCTCGACGACCTGGTCGGCGACGGTGGTGTCGGGGATCGGCGCGGTCGTGCCCTGGGAGGCGTCGAGCACCGCGGTCCGCTCCCCTCCGACGACGAGGGGCACGGCGCCGACGGCGAGTGCCGGGTCGGCGGTCCAGGTGTCGAGCAGCGTGACGAAGCGCCGGCCGATCGCCGCCGCGGTGGAGTCGTCGAACAGGTCGACCGCGTAGGACAGCCCGACCGCCCAATCGCCGTCCTCGGCGGTGGTCACGGTGACCGTGAGGTCGAGTTGCTCGGGCAGGTCCACGGCCTCCACACCGGAGACCGAGAGTCCGGCGGCGGTCACCGACAGCGCGTCCACCGCGGCACCCGGGTCGAAGGAGAGCATCACCTGCGACAGCGTCGCGAAGGCCTCGGACCGCACCGGGTTGACCGCGTCGATCACCGCTTCGAACGGGATGTCGGCGTGGCCGAAGGCTTCCAGGTCGACCCGTCGGACCCGCTCGACCAGCGACTCGAAAGCCTCGGCCCCGTCGACGGGGGTCCGCAGCAGCAGGGTGTTGACGAACATCCCGACCAGCGGATCGAGGACCTCCTGGCCGCGGCCGGCGATCGGGGTGGACACCACGATGTCGTCGGCACCGGCCAGGCGGTGCAGGAGCGCGGCCAGCGCCGCGTGCGTGACCATGAACGGGGTGGCCCCGGTGCGCCGCGCCAGGGCCCGCACCTGCGCGCCGACGCGGGCCGGGATGGCCAGCCGGATCTGCGCGCCGCGCTGCGAGGCGACCGGCGGCCGGGGCCGATCGGTCGGCAGTTCCAGCAGGGGCGGCGCACCGTTGAGCTTGTCGCGCCAGAACCGGGCCTGGGCGCCGACGACCGACGACTCGTCGTCGGGGGATCCCAGGACGTCGTGCTGCCAGATCGCCACGTCGGCGAACTGCACCGCCAGTGGCGCGAAGGCCGGTGCGCGGCCGCCCGTGCGCGCCTCGTAGGCGGTGACGAGGTCGGCGACCAACGGCACCAACGATTCGCCGTCGGCGGCGATGTGCTGGACGACCAGCGCCAGCAGGTGGTCGGCCGGGCCCGCGGAAAGCAGCCGGACGCGCAACGGCCGCGCCACGGTGAGGTCGAAGCCGGCGGCGACGGCGGCGTCGAGTTCCTCCCGCGTCGCGACGACCGCCCAGTCCAACCCCTCGTCGGCCGAGTCGGCCGGGCCGACGAGCTGGAACGGGGTTCCATCCTCGTCGGCGGGGAAGGTGGTGCGCAGGACCTCGTGGCGCGCCACGACGTCGACCAGGGCGGCGTGCAGCGCATCGACGTCCAGCGGCCCGGACAGGCGCAGCAGCGTCGGGATGTTGTACGGCGCCGGGAGCGCCCGCGAGCGGGCCGAATCAACCCTGGCCGCCGAACCGCCCTCAAACCGGTTGATGAACCAGATCCGCTGCTGGGCGAAGGACAGCGGCACCCGGTCGGGGCGCGGCGCGACCGCGGTGATCGGGGGCAGCGCCGGGGCGCGGTCGCCGGCCAGGGCCGCGAGCTCGCGCACCGTCGGGGCGTCGAAGACGTCGCGGACGGTGATCGCGGCGCCGAGCGCCGCCCCGGCGCGGGCGGCCAGGCGGGTGGCCAACAGCGAGTTGCCGCCGAGGTCGAAGAAACCGGCCGTCGCCGACACCTCGTCGAGGTCGAGGATCTCGCCGATCACGGCGGCGACCGCACGCTCGCCCGGGGTGGCCGGTTCGACGTACTCGCCGAGGTCGACGACCGGTTCGGGCAGCGCGCGGCGGTCGGTCTTGCCGGCCGGGGTCATCGGCAGTTCGTCCAGGATCACCACGTGCGTCGGCACCATGTGCGCGGCCAGCATCGCCGCGGCGCCGGCGACCACCGCGTCCCGGTCGATCGTCTCGCCGGACTCGGCGACCAGGTAGGCGACGACCTGGGTGTGCTCGCGTCCACCTTGGTCTGTCTTGCGGCCGATGACGACCGCCTGCGCAACCGAGGGCTGCGCGACGAAGACGGCTTCGATCTCGCCGAGCTCGACGCGCTGGCCGTTGATCTTGACCTGGTGGTCGGCGCGCCCCGCGAACTCGAGGTCGCCGGCCGCGGTGATGCGCACCATGTCCCCGGTGGCGTACATCCGGGCGCCGGGGGCCCCGGCGGGGTCGGCCACGAAGGTGGTCGCGGTCAATGTGGCCCGGTGCAGGTAGCCGCGGGCCAGGCCGGCCGCGCTCAGGTACAGCTCGCCCACCACGCCGCGGGGCACCTCGTGCAGCCGCGGGTCGAGCACGCGGGCGGTGAAGCCACCGACGGCCTTGCCGATGGTGACCGGCTTGCCCGGCATCATGCGGGCGCGGGTGGCCCACACCGTCGTCTCGGACGGCCCGTACAGGTTCACCAGCCGGCGCCCCCGTGCGGTCCACCGCTCGACCAGGTCGGGTGGGCACGCCTCCCCCGCCGTCGCCAGGGTGCGCACGAACTCGGCCCGGTCGGGGTCGAGGGTGGCCAGCACCGACGGGGTGATGACCATGTCGGTGACCTCGCCGTGCTCAAGGACCGCGTCGAGGGCGTCGCCGGCGAAGTCCGCGTGCGGGGCGATGACGAGGGTGTGCCCCGCGGTGATCGCCCAGGCCATCTCGAAGAAGGAGGCGTCGAAGCTGGGCGAGGCGACGTGCAGCACCCGGGTGTCCGGATCGTCCTCGCGCGAACCGGTCATCTTTTGGTAGTTCTCGGTGAGGTCGACGATCCCCGCGTTGGATACCGCGACACCCTTGGGCTGCCCGGTGGAGCCGGAGGTGTAGATGACGTAGGCCAGGTTGTCCAGGCGCACCGGGCCGTTGCGCTCGGCATCGGTGATGGGCGAATCGTCGCCGGCCTCGGCGAGCAACTCGTCGAGGTCGAGCCACCGGCACTGCGCCTCCGGCAGCGCGCCGTGGGTGTTGGACGCGGTGATGCCGAGGGCGGTGATGCCGAGGGCGACGGCCGAGTCGGTCAGCATGTGCGCGATGCGTTTGCGCGGGTAGGCCGGGTCGATCGACAGGTAAGCGGCCCCGGACTTGATGATGCCCCACACCGCGACCACCGACGCCACCGAGCGTTCCAGCCCGACGGCGACGACGTCGTCGGGGCGCACCCCGCGGCGCAACAGTGCCCGGGCGACGGCATTGGTCCGCGCCTCGAACTCGGCGTAGGACAGCACCTCGTCGCCGTAGACCAAGGCCGGATGGTCGGGGTCGAGGTCGCGGCGGGCCAGGACGTCGATCAGCGTGCCGGTCCCGGCCTCGCCGCCGCGCACGGGTCCGCGATCGGCGACTTCGAGCTCCTCGACCGGCCCGGCCGCATCGGTCGGTGCGGGTGCATCGGTCGGCGCGGCGGCCCCGACGATGTCGATGTCGCCGATGGCCACCGACTGGTCGGCCACCAACTGGTCGAGGATCGTCCGGTAGACGGCGGCGAACCGCTCGACGGTGGCCCGGTCGTACAACGCGGTGGCGTACAGGAAGTCGATGTGCAGCGGTGCGGTATCGGTTCGGCCGTGCGCGAGCACCATCAGGTCGAACTTCGCCTCGTGCCCGGTGACGTCGATGGGCTCCACCCGCATCCCGGCGACGTCGATGGGCTGGTCGGCGGGCCCGGCCTCGGCGTAGGTGAAGGCGATTTGGGCCAGCGGGGAGTAGGCGTTCGACCGTGGCGGGGACAACGCCTCCACGAGGTCGTCGAACTGGACCGCCACATTGTCGAACGCGTCGAGGACATCGCCGCGCACGGCATGCAGCAATTCGTCGACTGTGCGTCCCGGCGAGGTGTCGGCGCGCAACACCAGGGTGTTGACGAACATGCCGACGAGGTCGTCGACGGCCGGTGACAACCGGCCGGCGGCCGGGCTGGCGATGACCGCATCCGAGGTGGCGCCCAACCGCGCCACCAGGATCGCCAGCGCGGCATAGGTGACCATGAACGGGGTGACCTCGTAGGTCCGGCAGATGTCGGCGATGCGCTCGGTCAGCGCGTCCTCGATCTCGATCCGGACCAGGTCGCCGGTGCTGTCGAACGCCGGTGGGCGCGGGCGGTCCATCGGCAGTTCGGTCAGGACGGGCATGCCGTCGAGCTTGATGCGCCAATACTCGAGTTGGCGGCCCAGGACGGTGGTGGGGTCGGCGGTGCTGCCGAGTTCGGCCCGCTGCCACATCGCGTAGTCGGCATACTGCACCGCCGGCCCCGGGCGGCCCGCCGCCCCGTCGACGCCGGTCCGAACCGAATACGCCGCCAGGACGTCGGACAGCAGCACCCCGATGGATTCACCGTCGAAGGCGACATGGTGGACCACCAGGAGCAGTTCGACGGTTCCGTCGTCGACGGCGCGGAGCCGACCGCGCAGCGGCAGGTCCGCGGCGACGTCGAAGCCGCCGTCGGCCGCGGCAGTGAGATCGGCGAAGGTCGCCGCGGGCGCCCAATCGAGCATCGCCACGGCCTCGTCGACCGGCAGGATCCGCTGGTACGGCACACCGTCGAGGGCCGGATAGACCGTCCGCAGGACTTCGTGACGGGCGATCACGTCGTCGACCGCGCCGCGCAGCGCGCCCGTGTCCACCGCGCCGGTCAGGCGGACCGCCATGACGATGTTGTAGATCGCCGAGTCGGGATCGAACTGGTTGAGGAACCACATCCCCTGCTGCGCGAAAGACAGCGGGATGCGGTCGGGGCGCGGCTGCACCGGCACGATCGGCGGGAGTCCGGGGGCGTGGTGGGCGGCCCGCTCGGCGAGGTCGCGCACCGACGGCGCCTCGAAGAGGTCGCGCATGGTCAGGTCGACCTGCAGCGCGGCGCCGGCGCGGGCGACGACCCGCGCGGCGAGCAACGAGTTGCCGCCGAAGTCGAAGAACGACTCGACGACGCTGATCTCGTCGACACCGACGACATCGGCGAAGATCTCGGCCAACACCCGCTCGGTGTCGGTGGCCGGCGCCACGTACTCGACGGTGGCGGTCAACACCGGTTCCGGCAGCCGCGGGCGGTCCAGCTTGCTGTTCACGTTGAGCGGGAGGTGCTCGATCGCCATGATCACGTCGGGGACCATGTAATCGGGCACCTTGGTGGCGACGACGCGCTTGATCTCGGCGACGTCGAGGGCGGTGCCGTCGGCGCGGGCGCCCACCACGTATCCGACGAGCACGTCGCCGATCCCGGGGCGCGCCTTGACCGCGGCGGCCGCCTCGTTGACGCCGTCCGCGGCGAGCAGGGCCGCCTCGACCTCGCCGAGTTCGATCCGGAACCCGCGCAGTTTGACCTGGTTGTCGGCGCGCCCCAAGAACTCCAGGCTGCCGTTGCGGAAGACGGCGACGTCGCCGGACTGATACATCCGTTCGCCGGGCCCGCCGAACGGGTTGGCGACGAACCGGGTGGCGTTGAGCTCGAAGCGCCCGGCATAGCCGCGGGCCAGTTGCTCGCCGGCGAGGTACAGGTCGCCGGGGATGCCGTCCTCGACCGGCGCCAACCGGGAGTTCAGCACGTACAGCGCGGAGCCGGTCAGCGCCGTGCCGACATCGCTGGCCTGGGTGGCGGCCACGAACTCCGGGGTCAGGTGACGGCGGGTGAGGTACACCGTGGCCTCGGTCGGGCCGTACATGTTGTTGAGTTGCGGACCGTCGTTGCCGTCGAACTCGCGCCGGTCGGCGAACCAGCGCCGCGTCTGCTCGAAGTCGAGGGCCTCGCCGACGAGGATGATCGACCGGACGCTGGGGGCCAGGCGCCCGTGGGCGGGCGGACGGACCGCGCCGGCGAGCTGGTAGAAGGCCGACGGGGTCAGGTTGACGATGGTGACGCGCTGCTCGTCGAGGACCTCGGCGAACCGGACCGGCTCGCGCGTGGTCAGGTAGTCCAGCACGTGCAGCCGCCCGGCGAACGCGAGCGCCACCCAGATCTCGCCGACGGACACGTCGAACGCATAGGACTGGAACATGGTCCAGACGTCCTGCGCGGTGTAGTCATACTCCTGCCCCATCGCGGCGAACAGGGTGATCACGTCGGCGTGGGTGACGACGACGCCCTTGGGTTTGCCGGTGGACCCCGAGGTGTACATCACGTAGGCCGGGTGGCGATCGTCGATACGGGCCGGGATCGCGTCGGTCGGCGCACCGCTCGCCTCGCACGCCGCCACGGTGGTGAAGGACGTGTCCAGATCGACCCACGCCGCCGCCGTCTGCTCGTCGGCGATGACGACGACCGGGCGCGCATCGTCGATGATGGACGCGAGGCGGTTCACCGGGTGCGACCGGTCCAGCGGCAGGTAGGCCGCCCCCGTCTTGGCAACGCCGAGGAGTGCGACGATCAACTCGGCATCGCGGTCGAGTGCGACGCCGACAAGGCGTTCGGGGCCGGCGCCGGCCGCGAGCAGGGCGGCGGCGACGGCGTCCGAGCGGGCGTCGAGCTCCCGATAGGTCAGACTGGCGCCGGCGGTGTCGGTGACGGCCACACGGTCGGCGAAGTGGGTCACCGACACCCGGAACAGCCCGGGCAGCGACCCGAGGTCGGCCGACCCGATGAGGTCGAGGGCGGCGGCCCGGATCCGTTCGACGGCGGTTCCCGCGGCCGCGGCCAGTTCCTGGGCGGGCACTCCGGGCGCACGCAATGCCCCGGCCACCGCGGCCCCCACCGCCGCCTCGGCGTCGACGCCCTGGGCGGCCAGGGCCCGGGCCATGACCTGGACCTGGGAGTTCAGCGCGCCGACGGTGATCGGTCCGGCGGCACCGGCGAGCACCTCGCGGTCCGGGTCGACGACGGCGGCCAGCGCCACCAGATCCGCGGTGCCGGGGCGGGCCGACCACACGCGCGAGACAGCAGCGGCGAACTGGATTGGGTCGACCATCAATCAGGCCTCCGCCGATCCGATGGTCATTCCGTCCCGGGCGCGCACCCGGATTCCCGCGAGGACCTCGCCCAGCGCCTCCGGACCTGCCGCCGGCAAGTCCGGGACCAAGGCGAACAGGGCCGTGATCAGCGCCGAATCCGCGTCGGGGATGGTGATCGCCATTGCCGCGGCGGTGCCGGCGAGTTCGCCGAACGCGACCGACGCGCCGTGACCGTCCACGGCGAGCACGTCCGGGATGTCGCGACCGGCGGTGTCGACGAGTTCGGGCAGCGGTACCTCGACCGGGGACTCGACGACCGAGAGGCCCTCGGTGCCCGACGAGATCGACAGGTCGGCGACCGCCTTCTCCGGTGCGTCGACGACGGCCTCGAGCAACCGCTGCAGCCGGTCGGCGAACACCTCGACGCTGTGCCGCTCGAACAAGGCCGTCGAGTAGATGAATTCGGCGCGCATCCCGTCGGAGTCGCGGCCGGTGAACGGGTGCCCGTTGGGGAAGACGGTCAGTTGCAGGTCGACCTTGGCCGGGTTCACCCCGGGATCGACCGGTTCCACCGTCAGGCCGTCCAGGTCGACGTCGGGGAAGTCGATGTTCTGGAACCAGAGCATCGTCTGGAAGACCGGGTTGGTTCCGGCACGGCGCCGGGTCCCGGTGGCGTCGACCACCGATTCGAAGGCGACGTCGGCGTTCGCCATGTCGGCGAGGTCTTCCTCGCGCACCCGCTCCAGCAGGTCCACGAAGCGCTCCCCCGGGTCTACCGTCGTGCGCAGCGCCAAGGAGTTCACGAACATGCCGACGACGCCTTCGAGGTCGCGCGCCGTGCGCCCCGCGAAGGGGATGCCGACGACGACGTCGTGCTGCCCGCTCAGCCGGGTGAGCAGCGCCGCGTAGGCGGCGTGCACGACCATGAACAGCGTCGCCTGGTGGGCGTGGGCCAGTGCCTCCAACCGCTCGACGACTCCGCGCGGGATGTCGAAGGCGACGACCTCGCCGTCGAACGAGGTGGTCAGCCGCCGGGGGAAGTCGGTGGGCAACCCGAGGACCGCCGGCGCCCCGGCCAACCGGTCGGCCCAGTAGGCCAGCTGACGCTCGCGTTCGGCGTTCTCCAGGCGCCGCTGCTGCCAGAGGGCGAAGTCGGCGTAGGCGACGCCCAACGGCTGCCAATCCGGGGCCGCTCCCCGGGCCCGGGCCGCGTAGGCGGTCATGAAGTCCGCCGCCAGGGGCAACAGGGAGACACCGTCGGCGTTGATGTGGTGGACGACGATCACGAGCACGTGCTCATCGGGCGCAGTGGCGAACACCGCGAAGCGGAAGGGCGGCGCCTCGGTGACGTCGAAGCCCTGGGCGGCCGCCGACACGACCGCCTCGGCCGCCGCGCCGGCCACCGGCTGCGGAGCCATCGACAACCGCGCCAACACGTCCTCGACGCCGCTGACCGTCTGGACGGGGTCGCCGTCGGCCATCGGGTAATAGGTTCGCAATGCCTCCTGCCGCTCCAACAGGTCGGCGACCGCGCGCTGCAGCGCCGACAGGTCGAGCGCGCCGGTGATGCGGAAGGCGAACGGCATGTTGTAGACCGGCGACTGCGGATCGGCCTGGTTGAGCAGCCACATGCCGCGTTGGACTTCCGAGACCGGGACGACGGCGGGACGGGGCTCCACCTTGACCAGCGGCTGCGCATCCGAGCCCATCGCGTCGGCGGCGGCGACCAGGTCGCGCACCGAAGGATGGGCGAACAGGTCGCGGACCGTTAGATTCACGCCGAGCGCGTCGCCGAGCCGGGTCACCGCGCGCATCGCCGAGAGCGAGTCGCCCCCGGCGTCGAAGAACGACTCGGTCACCCCGACGCGCTCGAGCCCCAGCACGTGGGCGAACACCTCGGCGGTCGCGAGTTCGGCGGCCGTAGTGGGCGCGACGTACTCCGGCGCGAACTCCTCGAGATCGGGTTCGGGCAGTGCGGCCCGGTCCAGTTTGCCGGCCGAGTTCGTCGGGAACTCCTCGACCAGCACGATCGCGACCGGCACCATGTGGGCCGGCAGGGTCCGGCGGCTTTCATCGAGGAGCCGCTTGGCGAATTCATCGTCGTTGCCGCGGGTGTCCGCTTTCGCGGTGTCTGCTTTCACGTACGCGACCAGGAGGGGGGCGGGCCCGTCGGTGCGGACGACGACGACGGCGCCGTCGACGTCGGGCTGGTCGAGGAGCACCGCCTCGATCTCGCCCAGTTCGACCCGCTGCCCGCGGATCTTCACCTGGTGGTCGGTGCGACCCAGGTATTCCAGATCGCCCTCGGCATTCCACCGCACGACGTCGCCGGTGCGGTACATCCGCTCGGAGCGGCCGAACGGGTCGGCGACGAAGCGGTGCGAGGTGCGCCCGGTGGCACTGAAGTAGCCATACGCCAATTGCCGTCCCACGAGGTACAGCTCGCCGGCCACGCCGACCGGCACCCGCCGCAGGCGGGAGTCGAGAACGCGCACGGACATGCCCGGTACCGGGTGGCCGATGGGGATCGACCGGTCGCCGCGCTTGGCGACGTACTCGGTGACCTCGACCGCGGCCTCGGTCGGGCCGTACAGGTTGACCATCTCGGCTTTCGTGTTGTCCACGACCTGCGCGGCGGTGGTCGCCGGCAGCGCCTCCCCCGACGCGACGACGCGGCGCACGCTGGGAGCCAAGACCGGGTTGCCGTGGGCCGTCTCGGTCGCGATGAAGACGTCGAGCATGGACGGCACGAAGTGCACGCTGGTGACCGAGGCGGCCTCGATGGCCTCGCGCAGGTAGGCCGGGTCGCGGTGCCCGTCGGAGCGGGCCACGAACATCCGGGCGCCCACCTGCAGCGGGGCCACCAGTTCCGGCAGGGAGACGTCGAAGGTGAACGGCGTCTTGTACATGACCACGTCGTCGGGGGTCAGCGGATACCGCTGCTGCCCCCAGGCCATCCGGCGGCTGATGGCCTCGTGGCTGACCTCGACCCCCTTGGGGGTGCCGGTCGACCCGGAGGTGAACAGCACGTAGGCCGGCATCGCCGGCGACGGCGGGGCCGGCAGCGGCAGCAACTCGTCGTCGACGGCCGCTGTGGCCGAGAAGCCGACTCCGCGCAGGTATTCCTCGTCGACGACCAGCCTCGGGCGCGACACCGACAAGATGTGTTCGCGGCGCAGCGCCGGCAGCTCGACGTCGATCGGCACGTACGCCGCACCGACGGTCCACACCGCATAGATGGCGAGGACCTGGTCGACCGAGCGCGGCAGTGCGATCGCGACGCGATGACCCGGCGCGACCCCGTCGTCGACGAGGCGGCGGGCCAGGACCCGGCGCAACCGGTCGACGTCGCGGTAGGTCCAGGAGTGCTCGTCGTCGACGAGCGCCACCGCGTCGGGGTGCTCCTGCGCCGCGGCGGTGAACGGCGCGAGCACGTGGTCGGCGACCGGCACGGTCAGTTCGGGTCCGCGCTCGAGTGCGCCGAGCTGCGACTCCTCGCCGGCGTTCAGCAGATCGACGTCGCTCACGCGCTGGTCCAGATCGGCCAGGAGTCGCTCGGTGAAGACCAGCAGGCGGTCGATGTGCTCGTCGACCTCCTCGCGGGTGTACAGGCTCGCGTTGGCGAGGATGTCCAGCGACACCGGCGCACCGGGCACCGACTGGTACAGGTTCACCGCGAGATCCTCGATGATGCCGGTGGTCAGCACCTCGTAGTCGAGTTGCGCACCCTCGATCACCAGCTCGCGGAAGAACATCATGTTGATCAGCGGGCCGAAATAGAGCTTGCGCGGGTCCAACCCGGCCTCACGGCGGATGTCCTCGGAGCGGTACCGCTGATGGGCCAGCGCCCCGAGGAGTTCGTCTTTGGCCTGGCCGGCCAGGTCGCGCACCGTCAGACTGTCGATCCGTCGGATGCGGACCGGCACGATGTTCGACAACATCCCGGCGGTGCGCCGGATCGCCGTCGTCGTCCGGGCGTGCACGGGCAGGCTGAGCACGATGTCGTCCGAGCCGGTCATGCGCGCCACGAAGGCCGCAACCGCCGCGGTCAGCAAGGCCGGCGGCAGCGTGCCCAATTCCTCGGACAGCTTGTCGAGCCGCCGCTGCAGCCCCGGCCCCAGCGGCCGCCGCGCATGCAGGGTCGCCGCCGAGGCGCTGCCGCCGCCCGAGACGCGGGACAGGCTCGCCGCCTCGGGCATGTCGGTGATACGGGTCGACCAGTGGTCCCGGTCCAACTCGTACAGCTCGCTGCCGACGTAGTCCGCGTCGTAGGCGACGACCTCGTCGAGCGTCGCCCCGGCCGTGTCGTCGACCTCGTCGCCGGCACGCAATGCCGCATAGCGGGCCAGAGCGCGCCGCATCGACGTGTTGGCGGCGAGGCCGTCGCAGAGGATGTGGTGCCCGCGCTGGTACCAGATGGTGCGCTCGTCGGAGATCCGCAGGCAGGCGACGATCAGCAGCGGATCGGCCAGGATGTCTACCGGCCGCCGGTAGTCGGCTTCCATCCACGCGCGCGCGGCGGCATCGGCGTCGTCGCGGTCGCGGAAGTCGTGGACGACCGTCACCGGCGGATAGTCGGGATCTGCGTACTGCATCGGCACGCCGTCGACCAGGGTGAAGCGGACCTTGAACGCGCCCATCAGGTCGATCACGTCCTGCGAGCATTCGAGGAGCAGATCGATGTCGAGGTCTCCGGGGCCGTGGTGGATATCGACGAAGTGCGCGATGTTGACCGAATAGTCCGAGGTCAGGTCCTCGGCGAACCAGATTCCGCGCTGGGGGGCGGTCAGCGGCAAGAGCGCGTCAGGCTGCGGCACGGCGCGACTCCCGGCGGCACCGCCGAAGCGGTTCGCCGCGCTGTTCTCCCGACCCAACTTGACTTCCTCGCTCCCTCCCGCCGATCGCGCGCTGAACCCAACGTCTCATTCTCCTACAGGCGCGTCCACTGGCGGTGTGTTGCGCATGCCGGAAGGGCACAGAACATCCCGCTCCGGGTTGTGGTGCGCCCTTGGTTCTATCGTTTCGATTGTGTCATGCCGTTACTGGTGTTTCGAATCGGTGACGGCCGGTTGACGGCCGGTTCCGGTATAAACGGAGCATGAACGCGTTCGCCGATGTCGCCCGTTCGGACTACATCAGTCTGACCACCTTCACCAAGGACGGCCGACCCAAGCCGACCCCGGTGTGGGCGGCCCCCTCGCCGGCCGGCGACGGGACGCTGTGGGTGATCTCGCAGTCGTCGGCGTGGAAGGTCAAGCGGATCCGCAACACCCCGGGCGTGACGATCGCGCCGTGCGACGTCCGGGGCAACGTCAAGGGCGACGCGGTCCCGGCCACCGCACGCCTCCTCGACCCGGCCCAGACCGGTGATGTCTATGCGGCGATCAACCGCCGGTACGGACTCCTCGGCCGCGGCTTCACCTTCTTCTCGAAACTGCGCGGCGGGATGGCCAACAACATAGGGATTGAACTGCACGGATGACGTCCCCGGGCCGCTCGGCCCGTCGTCGGTTAATCTGGTCGACATTATGGAATCAGCTACTCGCCAGATCTCCCCGCGGCATCCCGCGCAGGAGACATTTGTCCGATTCGTCGGCTCGTCGATCTTCGTCAGCCGCTGGCTGCAGGCCCCGCTCTACATCGGGCTGATCGCCGCGCAGGCCGTCTATGTGGTGGTGTTCTGGAAGGAATTGGTCCACCTCATCCGCGACTTCGGCGAGCTCTCCGAAGAAGACGTCATGCTGATCGTCCTCGGCCTCGTCGACGTCGTGATGATCGCCAACCTGTTGATCATGGTGATCATCGGCGGCTATGAGACCTTCGTTTCACGGATCGGGATGGAGAGCCATCCGGACAAGCCGGAATGGCTGTCGCATGTTAACCCGAACGTGCTAAAGGTGAAGCTGGCGATGTCGATCATCGGCATCTCGTCGATCCACCTGCTCAAGTCGTTCATCGAGGCGGGTGCGACGGTCAACCAACCCAACGGCGCCGACAAGCTGATGTGGCAGACCCTGATCCACATGGCGTTCATCGCGTCGGCGATCGGCTTGGCCTACGTCGACTGGATCTCGGCGAAGGCCGCAGCGCTCAACCACCAGTCCACCGGGACCGGCGACCAGCTCTAGCGCGCGGTCCGTGGCCGCCGGCACGCCCGGCAAGGGATAATCGTCGACTGTGACATCGATGAAGATGGTGGCGTGGTGACCGGCGCCCTCGACGGGATCCGCGTACTCGAAATCGGCACGCTGATCTCCGGCCCGTTCGCCGGTCGACTGCTCGGCGACATGGGTGCCGAGGTGATCAAGATCGAGCCGCCCGGACACCCCGACCCGATCCGGGGGTGGGGCCAGGTCGACGTGGACGGGCACCGTCTGCTGTGGACCGTCCACGCCCGCAACAAGTCCGCGGTGACGCTCGACCTGCGCCGGCCCGAGGGCCGGGAGGTCTTCCTGGACCTGGTCGGGCGCTCGGACATCATCGTCGAGAACTTCCGGCCGGGCACGTTGGAGAAGTGGGGCTTGGGCTACGAGGTGCTGTCGGCGGCCAACCCCGGCATCATCCTGGTCCGGGTGTCCGGCTACGGGCAGACCGGACCCGACGCGGGCAAGGCGGGCTATGCGTCGGTCGCCGAGGCGGCCAGCGGGTTGCGCCACATGAACGGCTTCCCCGGCGGGCCGCCGCCGCGATTGGCGATCTCGCTCGGCGACAGCCTGGCGGGCATGTTCGCCGCACAGGGGGCGTTGGCGGCGCTGTACCGGCGCACCGTCACCGGCCGCGGGCAGGTCGTCGACGCCGCCCTGATCGAGGCCTGCCTGGCCGTCCAAGAGTCCACCATCCCCGACTACGACGTCGGCGGTGTCGTCCGCGGACCGTCGGGCACCCGACTCGACGGGCTCGCACCGTCCAACATCTACCAGGCCTCCGACGGCACCTGGCTGGTCATCGCCGCCAACCAGGACACCGTGTTCGCACGGCTGTGCGCGGCGATGGGCCGCCCCGAACTGGCACACGACCCCGACTACGCCGACCACAACGCCCGGGGTGCCCACCAAGACGAACTCGACGCGATCATCGGCGCGTGGGCGGCGCAGCTCTCCCCCGGCGAGATCACCGACCGGTTGACCGAGGCCGGCGTGGTGTGCGGGCCGATCAACACCGTCGCCCAGGTGGTGCGCGACCCCCAGTTGCTGGCGCGCGACATGATCGTCGATCACTACGACGAACGGATCGGACGGGCGGTGAAGGGACCGGGGATCGTCCCGAAACTCTCCGAGACACCGGGATCGATCCGCCGCGCCGGCCCTGCGCGGCCGGGCCAGGACAACGCGCAGGTGTTCGGCGAGTTGCTCGGCTACCCCGACGAGAAGATCGCCGAACTGCGCGACAGGGGAATCCTATGACGCATGTGACCATCCGCGACGTCGCGATGCGCGACGGCTTGCAGATCGAGGTACCGATCCCCCTCGACGCGAAGCTCGCCCTGCTCGAGGCGATCGTCGCCACCGGCGTCACCGAGGTCGAGGCGACCGCTTTCGTGTCCCCGACCAAGGTGCCGGCGCTCGCCGACGCCCCCGACCTCGCCGCCGAGCTGGCCCGCTACCCCGGGGTCGCGTTCTCCGCCCTGGTCGCCAGTCCCAACGGGGCCAAGCGGGCCGTGGCGGCCGGGATCGATTCCATCGAGTACGTCGTGGCGGCGTCCGACGGGTTCAGCCGCGCCAACGTCGGCCGTGGCACTGCCGAGGCGGTCGGCCTCATCCCGGAGATCGTGTCGATTGCGGCCGACGGCGGGGCGACGGTCGAAATCGCCGTCGCCACCGTGTGGGACTGCCCCTTCGACGGCCCCACCCCGGTCGATCGGGTGCGCTCGGTGGTCGACGCGGCCGTCGCCGCCGGCGTCGACCGGATCATGGTCGCCGACACCATCGGGACCGCCGTGCCCGCGCGCGTGACCACGGTGCTGGACCGGATCCGTCCGCTGATCGGCGACCTACCGCTGAGCTGCCACTTCCACAACACCCGCGGCGCCGGGCTGGCCAGCGCCTATGCCGCCGTCGAGGCGGGCGTGACCCGGCTGGACTCGTCGGCCGGCGGGCTGGGCGGCTGCCCGTTCGCACCGGGCGCCACCGGCAACATCGCCACCGAAGACCTCGTCTACCTGTTGCGCGACAGCGGGATCGACGTCGACGTCGACGTCGACCGGGCGATCGAGGCCGCCCGCGTCGCCCGGCGGGTCGTCGGGCATGAGCTGCCCAGCGCCCTGCTCGCCGCCGGCGACCGCACCCGCTAGACCCGTCGCGGCACGCGGCGTTGTCGGACCCGACCGACGACGGCCCGCCTCCCTGTCGGGAAGCGGGCCGTCGTGGTCTCGGCGGAGCCGGAGGGGCCGATTACTTGGCCTTCTCCAGCACCTCCACCAGGCGCCAGCGCTTGGTGGCGCTGGTCGGGCGGGTCTCCATGAGGAGAACGCGGTCGCCAATGCCGGCGTCGCCATTCTCGTCGTGGGCCTTCACCTTGCTGGTGGTGCGGATGATCTTGCCGTACAGCGGGTGGCTCTTGCGATCCTCCAGCTCGACGACGATCGTCTTCTGCATCTTGTCGCTGACCACATAGCCGATCCGCTCCTTGCGGCGGCCACGGGTCTCCTCGGTCGTGCTCACGTTCTTGTCCTCACTCATGCGTCAGCCTCCGGCCCACCCGCGAGGCCGAGCTCGCGCTCGCGCATCACGGTGTAGATACGGGCGATCTCGCGACGCACGACGCGCAGCCGCCGGTTGTTGTCCAGCGAACCGGTCGCCGTCTGGAAGCGAAGGTTGAACAGCTCTTCCTTCGATTCCTTCAGGCGAGCGATCAACTCGTCGTCGCCGAGCTCGCGCAGCTCTGTAGCAGCAACTCCCAGTGCCATCAGAAGCGCTCCTCTCGCGTCACGATCCGGGTCTTGATCGGGAGCTTGTGCTGCGCGCGGCGCAGGGCCTCGCGAGCAATCTCCTCGTTGGGGTAGGTCATCTCGAACAGCACGCGGCCCGGCTTCACCGGGGCCACCCACCACTCCGGCGAACCCTTGCCGGAACCCATGCGGGTCTCGGCGGGCTTCTTCGTCAGCGGACGGTCCGGGAAGATGTTGATCCACACCTTGCCGCCACGCTTGATGTGCCGGTTGATGGCGATACGAGCGGACTCGATCTGCCGGTTGGTGATGTAGGCACCCTCGAGCGCCTGGATGCCGTAGTCACCGAAGGTCACCTTGGTGCCACCGGACGCCCGGCCCTTCAGGCTGGGGTGGTGCTGCTTGCGGTGTTTAACCCGACGTGGGATCAACATGGCTAGCTCTCCTGGTTCTCCTGCGCGGACGCAGGCTCGGTCGCGGGCGCAGCCTCGACCGCCACCGCACCGGTGTCGGCGGCGGCGTCAGCCGCACGACCTGCCTCGGTGCTGGTCGCCGTGGTGCCCGAGGCACCACTGCGACGCGGACGGCTGGGGCGGCGCGAACGACGGTCGTCACCGGCGGGAGCGGCAACAGCTGCCTGCTCGCGGCGGCCACCGACGACGTCGCCCTTGTAAATCCAGACCTTCACGCCGATACGGCCGAAGGTGGTCTTGGCCTCGTACAGGCCGTAGTCGATGTCGGCGCGCAGCGTGTGCAGGGGCACGCGGCCCTCGCGGTAGAACTCGCTGCGGCTCATCTCGGCCCCGCCCAGACGACCCGAGCACTGGACCCGGATTCCCTTGACGTTCGGCTGCCGCATGGCCGACTGGATCGCCTTGCGCATCGCGCGGCGGAACGCCACACGGTTACTCAACTGCTCGGCGATGCCCTGGGCCACCAGCTGCGCCGACGACTCGGCGTTCTTGACCTCGAGGATGTTCAGCTGCACCTGCTTACCGGTGAGCTTCTCCAGGTCGCCGCGGATGCGGTCGGCCTCGGCGCCACGCCGGCCGATGACGATGCCCGGTCGCGCGGTGTGGATGTCGACGCGGACGCGGTCACGCGTGCGCTCGATCTCCACCTTGGCGATGCCGGCGCGCTCCAGCCCCTGCGAGAGGAGCTTGCGGATGGCGACATCCTCTTTCACGTAGTCCGCGTACTGCTTGTCGGCGTACCACCGCGAACTCCAGTCCGTGGTGATGCCCAGACGGAAGCCGTGCGGGTTGATTTTCTGACCCACTACTGGGCTCCCTTCTTAGCCTGGCGCGACCGGCCGCGGCCCCGCTCGGCCGACGCGTCGGCGACGCTCTCGACGATCACGGTGATGTGGCTGGTGCGCTTGCGGATGCGGAACGCACGGCCCTGGGCACGCGGCTGGAACCGCTTCATGGTCGGGCCCTCATCGGCGAACGCCTCGGCGACGACCAGGGTCCGGCGATCCAGATCCAGGTTGTTCTCCGCGTTGGCGATGGCCGACTGGAGAACCTTGTACACCGGCTCGCTCGCGGCCTGGGGCGCGAAGCGCAGGATGTCCAGCGCCTCGTCGACCTTCTTGCCGCGAACCAGCGCGAGCACGCGACGGGCCTTCATCGGCGTCGTGCGCACGAACCGGGCGGTGGCCCGGGCCTGCGGGTTGTCAGTCTTAGTACTCATGATTACCGGCGCTTCGCTTTCCGGTCATCCTTGATGTGACCTTTGAACGTACGGGTCGGGGCGAACTCGCCCAGCTTGTGGCCGACCATGTTGTCCGAGACGAACACCGGCACGTGCTTGCGACCGTCGTGGACGGCGAAGGTGTGACCGATGAAGTCGGGGATGATGGTCGAGCGGCGCGACCAGGTCTTGATGACCTGCTTGGTGCCCTTTTCGTTCTGAGCGTCCACCTTCGCGAGGAGGTGGTCGTCGACGAACGGGCCCTTCTTGAGGCTGCGTGGCATTCTCTAACTCCCTCCTGTTTATCGCTTGTTCTTGCCGGTGCGGCGGCGTCGGACGATGAGCTTGTCGCTCGGCTTGTTCTTGCGGGTGCGGCCCTCGGGCTTGCCCCACGGGCTGACCGGGTGGCGACCACCGGAGGTCTTGCCCTCGCCACCACCGTGCGGGTGGTCGACCGGGTTCATGACCACACCGCGGACGGTCGGGCGCTTGCCCTTCCACCGCATGCGGCCGGCCTTGCCCCAGTTGATGTTGCTCTGCTCGGCGTTGCCGACCTCGCCGACGGAGGCGCGGCAGCGCACGTCGACGCGGCGGATTTCACCCGACGGCATGCGGAGGGTCGCGTACGTGCCCTCCTTGCCGAGGAGCTGGATCGACGCGCCGGCGCTGCGGGCCATCTTGGCACCGCCACCCGGACGGAGCTCCACCGCGTGGATGACCGTACCGGTCGGGATGTTGCGCAGCGGCAGGTTGTTGCCCGGCTTGATGTCGGCGTTGGGGCCGGTCTCGACGATGTCGCCCTGCGACAGCCCCTTCGGCGCGATGATGTATCGCTTCTCGCCGTCGAAGAAGTGCAGCAGCGCGATGCGCGCGGTGCGGTTGGGGTCGTACTCGATGTGAGCGACCTTGGCGTTGATGCCGTCCTTGTCGTTACGACGGAAGTCGATGACGCGGTAGGCGCGCTTGTGCCCGCCACCCTTGTGACGGGTGGTGATGCGTCCGTGCGCGTTGCGGCCGCCACGGCCGTGCAGCGGGCGGACCAGCGACTTCTCCGGGTGATCACGGGTGATCTCCGAGAAGTCCGAACCGCTCGCACCGCGACGACCCGGGGTCGTCGGCTTGTACTTACGAATTGCCATGAGTCAAAGTCCTCTACTCGTCTCCGGTGCCGGCGCTTACGCGCCCGGGTTCCCGAAGATCTCGATCGGCTTGCTGCCTTCGGCCAGGGTCACAATCGCGCGCTTGGTCGAGCGACGCTGCCCGAAACCACCGCGGGAGCGCTTGCGCTTGCCCTGGCGGTTGGCGGTGTTGACGCTCGCCACCTTCACGTCGAAGATCTTCTCGACCGCGATCTTGATCTCGGTCTTGTTCGACGACGGCGCCACGATGAACGTGTAGACGTTGTCCTCGATCAGCCCGTAGGCCTTCTCCGAGATCACCGGCGCCAGGATGATGTCACGCGGATCAGCGTGCGTAGCCATACCTAGGCCTCCTCTTTCTTGCTCTGATTGCCCTCGATGAAGGCGTTCAGCGTCTCGACGGTGAACACGACATCGTCGGAGTACAGAACGTCGTAGGTGTTCAGCTGGTCCGGCGCGATCGGGTTGACGTTGCCGAGGTTGGCCACACTGCGCCAAGCCGCCTCGTCCTCGCGCGAGAGCACGACGAGGAAGTTGCGACGGTCGCTGAGCAGCTCCAGGAACTTGCGCGCCGACTTGGTCGACGGGGTCTGCCCGGCAACCAGCTCGGTGACGACGTGGATGCGGTCGTTGCGCGCCCGGTCGGAGAGGGCTCCGCGCAGGGCGGCGGCCTTCATCTTCTTGGGGGTGCGCTGGCTGTAGTCGCGCGGCTGCGGGCCGTGGACGGTGCCACCACCGGTGAACTGCGGCGCACGGGTCGAGCCCTGACGTGCACGGCCGGTGCCCTTCTGGCGGTACGGCTTGGCGCCACCGCCGCGGACCTCGCCGCGGGTCTTGGTCGCGTGCGTGCCCTGGCGGGCCGCGGCCTGCTGGGCCACGACGACCTGGTGCAGGAGCGCGATGTTGGCCGGGGCGTCGAAGATCTCCGCGGGCAGCTCGACGGTTCCGTCGGTCTTGCCATCGGTGGTCTTGACGTCCAACTTCAAGTTGGTCTTCGTCTCGGTGCTCACTTGGTCGCACCACCCTTCACTGCGTCGCGCACGACCACGATGCCGCCCTTGCGGCCGGGGATCGCGCCCTTGATCAACAGCAGACCGGCCTCGGTGTCCACCTTGTGGACGGTGAGGTTCTGCGTGGTCACCTTGTCGTTACCCATGCGGCCGGCCATGCGCATGCCCTTGAACACGCGACCCGGGGTGGCACAGCCACCGATCGAGCCGGGTGCGCGGTGCACGCGGTGGGCACCGTGGCTGGCGCCCAGACCGGCGAAGCCGTGGCGCTTCATGACGCCGGCGAAGCCCTTGCCCTTGGAGGTGCCGGTCACGTCGACCAGCGCGCCCTCGGCGAAGAGCTCGGCGGTCAGCTCCTGGCCGACCTCGAACTCGCTGGTGTCCGCGACGCGGATCTCCGCGACGTGGCGGCGCGGCGTGACACCGGCCTTGGCGAACTGTCCGGTCACCGGCTTGTTGACCTTGCGGGGGTCGATGGCCCCGTAGGCGAGCTGGACGGCGGTGTAGCCGTCGCGCTCCGCGGTGCGGATCTGGGTGATGACGTTGGGTCCGGCCTGGACCACGGTCACCGGGACGACGCGGTTGTTCTCGTCGAACACCTGGGTCATGCCGAGCTTGGTGCCCAACAGGCCCTTCGTGCTGCTCTGGTTACTCATTGATTAGCCACCCCCGCTTACTGGATGTTCACGTCGACGCTCGCCGGCAGGTCGATGCGCATGAGCGCGTCAACCGTCTTCGGCGTCGGGTCGAGGATGTCGATGAGTCGCTTGTGGGTACGCATCTCGAAGTGCTCGCGGCTGTCCTTGTACTTGTGCGGCGAGCGGATGACGCAGTACACGTTCTTCTCGGTGGGCAACGGCACCGGGCCGACAATCCGTGCACCCGTACGGGTCACGGTCTCCACGATCTTGCGCGCCGAAGCGTCGATCGCCTCGTGGTCGTAGGCCTTGAGCCTGATGCGGATCTTCTGTCCCGCCACGCTGGTCCTCTTCCGTCAGTTGTTCTCGACAGACGAACGCACGCATGTGGGCACCGGCAACTCGGCGATCACTGTCCACGGACACGGCCGCGGATCGACGCTGTTCATCTGTCGTTGTACGTGCCGCCGGTGAGATCGGCGGCGGGTCTTGCCTCCGGTCCACGCGGTCGGGCGTGTCGAGTCCGTGGGGCTGATGCTCCACGCGGTACACGCGCGATCCCCGCGGGACGCGGGTGTCGGCTCCCAGGATCGGGCCGCACGAATCCGTGCCACCCGATCAAGGCAACCCGACAAGTATGCACCACCCGACCCGTGCAGTCCAAATCGCTCTACCACCTGCTCCGGAGCTTGCTGCGGACCACCGGATAGACCTGTCCGACGCCTCCTCTACCGTTGCTGACGTGCCGCAGACATCCCCCGGAGCGCTCAGCCCCTTCCCGTCGATCGCCAATTTCCGCGATCTCGGCTATTGGACCGGGCACGACGGCCTGATCATCCGCCCGTCCACGATCTACCGCGCCAACGACTTCGAGCGGATCAGTGACGGCCGACCGAACCGGTCTGGCCGATATCGGCCTGAAGACGATCGTCGACCTGCGCACCGATACCGAGCGCGAGGGCGCACCGGATCCCCAGTTCCCCGGCGTGACCGAGCTCGCCCTCGACGTCCTCGCCGACACGACGTCGATCGCACTGCCGGCCAATATTGCCGAACTGCTGGCCGACCCGGCCGTCGTCGCGCAGATGTCGGCGGAGCTGACCGTCGACAAGGCGCACTCGCTCATGGCTTCCACCTACCGCGACTTCGTCACCCTCGACAGCGCGAAACGGGGGTTCGGCGACTTCTACACCGGCCTGCTCGACGGCGGTCGCACGCCGGCGCTGTTCCACTGCACCAACGGCAAGGACCGCACCGGCTGGGCCGCTGCGACCTTCCTGAGCCTGATGGGTGTCCGCACCGAGGATGTCTACCGCGACTACCTGCTGACCAATGATCGACTGCTCCCCGCGATGCAGCCGATGGTTGACCGCTTCACCGCGGCCGGCGGCGATCGCCGGCTCTTACTCCCCCTGCTCGGCGTCGACACCGCGTATCTCGATGCCGCTTTCGATCAGGTCCGGGTGGAATACGGGACGCTGGAGCGGTACTTCGGCGAAGCCTTGGGCGTCGACGCCGAGGCCCAGCGAGAATTGCGCTCCCGCTTCCTCGTCACCCCCGTCTAACCGCCGACTGGGCCCTGATCTTCGCCGACTGGGCCCTGATCTTCGCCGACTGGGCCCTGATCTTCGCCGACTGGGCCCTCCCCTCAACCGGCTTACGCGGTGGATCGTGACCACATGATGCTGGCCACGATCCACCGCATAAGCGCAACGACGAAGGCGTGGTGCCCAGTCGACGGATTTAAGGGCCCACTCGGCGAGATTGAGGGCCCACTCGGCGAGATTGAGGGCCCACTCGGCGGGGGCGGGAACCAATCACGCCGGCCCATCGTTGTCCGAGTTCGGGCTTTTGAATGTTCTTTGATGAGAGGAACCCTCGATGTCTTTCACTTCAGCTCCGCCCGTGGGGCCCAACATCCCTGTCCACGCGCCGCCGCCGCGGCCGAATCCGGTCAGTGCACCACCACTGCCGGTGACGGCTTTGCTCGCCGCCGTCGTCGGGGGTGTCATCGGCGCAATCTTCTGGCGCATCGACGAGTCGGGTCTGGGCACGACGATCACCGGTTTGGCGGTCGTGGGGCTCATCATCGCCACGGCTCCGGATGACTTCCGCCGCCGGGATCGCGGCTATTGGATCCCGCTGACCGTCGGGATTGCCGGACTGCTCCTCGTCCCGACCGTCCTCGACGCCGACTGGGTGGGTGGCATCTGCGTCTTCGTCGCGACCTGCGCCACCCTGCTCCTGCTGGTGCGCGCCCACAATCTGGCCGAGGTGTGGATCGCGGCGATCGCGCCCTTGATCGCCCCGTTCTTCGCTCTCGCCGAGCCGTTCCGCAGGCGCCGGCCGGCCTCGCCGAAGCCGGTGACCGACGGGGCCGGTGCGGCACCGCGCGCCCGGATCGCGCTGGTGGCCACGGCCGTCGGCGCGGTGACCGTCCTGTTGCTCCTCGTCTTCGGCGCGCTCTTCGCCGGGGCCGACCCGACGTTCGGCAAGCTCTTCGACATCGACCTGTCCAACCCGTTATCCGCCGACGTCATGGCCGCCCTCGTCGCGGGCGTGTTCATCGCATGGGTGACCCTGACCGGATCCCTGTTGGCCAACGTCCGGATCAGCGCTTCGACGGCCGGCACGCGCCGCTATCCGCCGTCGTGGGCCTGGGCGGTCCCCATCGGTGCGCTCCTGGCGCTGTTCCTCTTGTTCCTGGCAATGCAGGCCCGGGCGCTGTTCGGCGGCGACGACTACGTCCAGCGCACCGCCAACCTCACCTACTCCCAGTACGCCGTGCAGGGATTCTGGCAGCTGCTCGTCGTCACCCTGCTCGTCATCCTCGTGGCCACGGCCGCCTGGTGGTTCATCGACGCCGACGATGCCGGCCAGCGACGCACCGCCCGCCTGCTCCTGGGTGGACTGTGTCTGGCGACCTTGCTCGTCGTCGTTTCCGCATTCGTGCGGATGGAGCGCTACATCAACGCCTACGGGGCCACGCGCGACCGCGTCTTCGGGCTCTACTTCGAGGTGTTCCTGGCCGCGGTGATCATCGCGATCATGGCGGTGGGACATCGCTTCGACGCGGGACCCCTGGTCCGCCGGGTCATCCTGTTGACGGTGTTCAGCGCGCTCGGCTTCGCGCTGCTCAACCCCGATGCCCTCATCGCCAAGACGAATGTCGACCGCTCCGCCGCCGCACCGGACAAGGTGGATTCCTGGTATCTGGGAAGTCTGTCCGCCGACGCCTACGGCCAACTGGACCGGCTTCCCGAACCCGGTCGGCAGTGCGCCCAGTGGCGGATCCGCTTCAACCGCGCCGCCGACGCCTCGTGGCGGGATGCCAACATCTCCCGCGCGCGCTTGCCCGCCGGCGCGGTGACCCAGGCCGACCGACCCGCCCACTGCGGTGAGTTCCGCTACGACCCCTAGCGACGAGGCCGCCTGGGGCGCGCCGGAATCACGAAACCGGCCCATGGCCAAGCTAACTTACTTTGCAGTAAGGTAAGTGGTATGTCAGATTCCACCGCGCGCCCCAGCGCGACCTACGCCCTGCGCAAGCGCCTGCCCCGCAACGCCCTCGGCAATGCCCTGTTCTCAGCGGGGATGGTCGCCAAGGTCCCCTACTTCGGCACCATCCTGCCGTTCGTCACCGAGATGGAGCCCGGCTTCTGCAAGGTGACCGCCCCCAAATGGATCGGCGTCCACAACCACCTCGGCACCTTCCATGCGATCGCCGCGTGCAACTTGGCCGAGACCGCCATGGGCATGTTGATGGAGGCCACCACCCCCACCTCGCACCGGTGGATCCCCAAGGCCATGACCACCCAGTACCTCACCAAGGCTACGACGCGGTTGACCGCCGAGGCACGTCTGGCCGAGCCGATCGAGTGGGACACCGTCACCGAGGGCCGCGACGTCGTGGTCAACGTGTCGATCCGCGACACCGAGGGCGTCGAGGTGGTCCACTGCGACATCACCACCTGGGTCACGCCGGCCTAGTTGCCAATCAGCGCAGCGCATCGGCGATGACGATCGCCGCCATCATGATGGTTGCGTGCGGCCCGCTGCTGACCTTCGGCAGGATCGACCCGTCGACGACGCGCAGGCCGGGCACGCCGTCAACGGCGCCGAGCCAATCGGTGCGTTGCCCCATCGGGAGACTCCCCCACGCATGCTGAGAGGTGCCGACGACGGGGTCGACCCGGACCGATCCGTCGACCACCAGGTCTGCCAACCCCGACGACGAGAGGGCCGCGACGACGCCGTCGACCGCGCCACCGACCTCTCCGATCGGTGCCAGCTCGACCTGCAGCCCACCATCGCCGAGACTCAGCGACCCGGCCTGCGCCGGCACCATCTCGGCCACCCCGACGGCCGGCCCCGTCGCCGCCAGACCGGTGATGAAGGCGGCGAAATCATCGGCGTAGCAACGAATTTCGACGTCGTCGTGGTGAACGACGCTCGGCAGCAGCACCGGGCAGTGGCTGTTCTCGCGCGCCGCATAGCGCACCAGCACCTCCCGGTGTTCGTACACCGGTAGCGGCGTGCGAACCACACCGGCGGCCATCAACAGCTCCGCGGTACCCAGCGTCCCGGCACACACGACGACCTCGCCGGCCCGCAATTCCTCACCGTCTGCCGCCACCACCCCGACGACCCTCCCCCGCTCGACGACCAGACCGGCGACGGGTGACTGCGCCCGAACCGTCAACGACGCCCGCCCACGGGCCGGCTCCAGATAGGCCTGTGCCGCGGTCCGACGCGTCACACCCCCGCCGTTCACCGGCACCCGCTGCGCCCCGATTCCCGGCCACGGATCCAAATCCACAGTGTCCCAATACGATTCCAGCGCGCACGTCACCGGCGGCACCTCCTCGTCGTCGAGCCGGCGCACCGTCATGGTGCCGCCGCGGGCACCGCCGTCGAGCTCGTCGTAGGCCGCCTCGATGGCTAACGCGGTAAACGGAGCGCCCCAGCCGTCGAAGTCGGAGCGCCGGGTCCGCAGAAAGTACCCGCCGTTGACCACCGACGACCCCCCGACCGCGCGGCCCCGCACCACCGGCGGTGCCGCGCCGTACCAGCGAGCCAGCCCCGACGGCGATCCCGGCGAGCCGAGAACCATCCGGTCGGCGCGCAGCGCGTCACCGGTCGGCCACCCGCCGGCCTCGAGCAGGACCACCGAACGATTGCGGGAGAGCCGTTCGGCCACAACACAGCCCGCACTGCCGGCCCCGACGACGAGGACGTCGGAAACCATCAGGCCAGGACCGGCATCAACGCAGTGGCGTCATGGTCGCGCAAAGCGCCCTGCCACAGGCCGGTGCCGTAGGCCAAGTCGTCCAGGCGCCTCAGGACGAAGAACGACATCGGGTCGACGTCGGGGATGCGCCGTTCGGCAAACGCCGTCCGCAACCAGGCCACCAGGGCATCGGCCACGGCCATCTGCAGCCACAGCAGCCGCAGCCGCCCCGACAGCAAGGCGGCGATCAGCGCCACCGGCCAGTAGTGCCGACACACCGCACCGCCGGCCTGGATCAGTCCGTGCCCCACCGATGCCGCGGTGAGTTCGGCGGCCACCCGTTCACGCTGAGGCATCGCCCCCAGCCGCTGCCGGACCGTCCACCCGGCGAAACCCGCACAGGCGACCGCGACGATCAAACCCAGCCGGGTGCGCGTCAACAGCGCCACGACGGCCAGCGCAGTCGGGATCCGCATCGCCAGCGGCGCCGCCTTGCGGTCGTGCCGGTCCGCCAGCAGTGCCGCCCCGGTGCCGTAGAAGCGGCGTCGCCCCAGCAGCGCGGGCAGCGTCGAGCGGTGCTCGTGGGCCACCCGCACAATCGGGTCGTAGCGCAACCGCCATCCGGCCGCCGACATCCGCCAGCACAAGTCGACGTCCTCGGCGACGCGAAGATCCTCGTCGAATCCGGGAAAAGCACTGCGCCGCACCACCATTGCCGCACTCGGGACGTAGGCGACCCGACTACCCGGCCGCACCGACGCCTCCCGCGGACCCATGTCGAGGGAGGAGAACCCGGCTTCATACCGTTCGACGACACTCGGCCGCGACACCGGCAGCCCGACGATGCGCGGCGCCACCAAACCGACGGCGGGATCGGAGAAGTGGGCCATCAACGCCGCCAGCCATTCGCCACACGGGCCCTGCTCGGCCGAGGCCGACTTCGGGTCTCCGGTGTGGTGGGGTACGACGTCGGAGTCGAGGAAGGCGACAAACTCCGATTCCACCAGTGCCGCACCATGATTGCGCGCTGCGGCTGGCCCCCGACTGGTCTCGAACCGGGCGACGACGACCCCTTCGGGCACGTGGACGGGAACCGCCGAACCGTCGTCGACGACCACCACCGGCACGTCGTCGGGCAGCGCCGCGAGCAGTCGGTCGATGCCAGACTGGTTGTCCCGCACCGGAATCACGACGGTGACCTCGTCGATGTGCGGGCCGAACATGGGCCTTGGGTGGGCCACGTCGGAGTCGAGGAGCTTGCGGGCCAGTGCCCCAGAGTCATTGTCGCGCACGGTGATCCGACCGTCTTCGTCGATCATCGAGACGGCGCGCGCCGACATCCGCAATAGGCGCGTCGGCGATCCGCCGACAATGTGCGTCCAGTCCCCGCGAGCGGACCGGCGGTCAATCTGTACCTGGAAACCGCTGGGCAGCACGGTATTCGGTTCGGTCACCGCACCCGACCTCTCTCGTCGGGAGTCCACCCAACCGCCGCCGCAGCGAGGTCGTCGACCAATGCCGCCATGATCTGCTCGCCGTCTTCGGCGGTGGCGGTGGTGGGGTCGCCGAGGATTCCGGTGGGAGACACCGCGACGGTTCCGCCCCGCCGCAGGTCGTCGATGATGTGGGGCAACGGCGCGGTGACCCCGGGAACGGCGGCGTCGGTGTCGACCGCCTGCGGCGCAAAGGACAGCAGCATCGAGGTCTCGGTGTGCCCGGCATGAGCGTCGCCGCCCGTCGGGGCGCAGGCGAACCAGGCCGCGTCGCGGCCCTCGTAGCGCAGAAGCGAAACCGCATCGGCAAGTGCGGACAGGTTGCCGCCATGGCCGTTGACGAACAAGATCCGCGGCGCCCACCGGCACGCGCTGCGGCCGAACTCGACCAACAGATCGCGCAGCACCTGCGAACCGATGGAGATGGTGCCGGGGAAGCCCTCGTGCTCGCCGCTGGCGCCGTACCCGATCGCGGGCGCCACCAGCGCATCGCACCGCTGCGCGGCACGGGTGGCCACCTCCACGGCGACCCGCGTGTCGGTGTCCAGCGGCAAGTGCGGCCCGTGCTGTTCGGTGGCACCGAGCGGCACCAAGACGAGGGCGGCGAGACCGTCGATCGCGGCCGACGTCTGCGCCCCCAACTGCGCCTGCGTCATTGCGCCGAGTGTAGTCGCGCGAGGGCTTCGGCGATACGGTGTCGGGCAAGGTCGGCCGGCCCTCTGCCGAGCGCTTGCTCGGTATGAAATGCTGGACGGCAGACATCAACTGAAAGCGCGCGTGCTCACACGCGCCAGCGACCCTGTGGAGGCACCCCGCCATGACGACTCACGACTCCGGCCGCCCCGGCCCTCTGAGCTCCGTCCGCGTCATCGAGTTCGCCGGCATCGGCCCCGGCCCGCACGCCGCGATGCTGCTCGCCGACCTCGGCGCCGACGTGATCCGCGTCCAGCGGCCGGGCGAACTCCCCAAGGAGGGTCGCAACGCCGACGCGCTGCTGCGCGGCCGGCGCGTCGTCGAGGCCAACCTGAAGAACCCGGCCGACCGCGAGACCATCCTCAACCTGGTCGCCAAGGCCGACGCGATCATCGAGGGCTTCCGCCCCGGCGTCATGGAGCGCCTCGGCTTCGGCCCCGAGGACCTCGCCGCGGTCAACCCCGGTCTGGTGTACGGCCGGATGACCGGCTGGGGCCAGGACGGACCGCGTGCCGAGTTGGCCGGGCACGACATGAACTACATCTCGCTGACCGGCATGCTGCACGCGATCGGCCGCGCCGACGAGAAGCCGACCCCGCCGTTGAACCTCGTCGGCGACTTCGGCGGCGGCTCGATGTTCCTCGTCATCGGCATCCTCTCGGCCCTGGTGGAGCGCAGCGTCTCCGGCAAGGGGCAGGTCATCGACGCGGCCATGGTGGACGGCGCCTCGGTCCTGGGCCAGATGATGTGGGCCTTCCGCGGCACGGGCCTGTGGCAGGACCGCCGCGGTGCCAACCTCCTCGACACCGGCGCCCCGTTCTACGAGGTGTACGAGACCTCCGACGGCAAGTGGATGGCCGTCGGCTCGATCGAGCCGCAGTTCTACGCCGAGCTCCTCAAGGGGCTGGGCCTCGAGGGCGAGGATCTGCCCCATCAGCTGGACATGGGCCGCTGGGGCGAGCTCAAGGACAAGTTCACCGAGGTCTTCAAGACCAAGACGCGCGACGAATGGGCCGCGGTCTTCGACGGCACCGACGCGTGTGTCTCGCCGATCCTCGACTTCCTCGAGGCCCCGCAGGACCCGCACCTCGCCGCCCGCGGCACCCTCGTCGAGATCGACGGGGTGATGCAGGCGCAGGTGGCCCCTCGCTTCTCGCGCACCCAGCCCGACACCCCGACCGGACCGCAGCGCACCGCCACGGATCCGGCGTCGCTCTGGAACGACTGATCAGGCGGGGGCAACCCCGCAGATCACCGCGCCGACGATGGTCGCGACCGTCTGGTCGTCGAGTGTCTGCTTGGGAATCAACCACCGGTAGAAGAGTGGGCCGATCAACAGGTCGCGCACGGCGCCGGCAGGGATTGCCCGGTCGATGGCGCCGTCGGCCTGGGCCCGCGCGATCATCTGGTCGAGGATCGCTCCGCGCGGGCGGAGGTACTCGGCGGTGAGCGCGGCGAGTTGGGGGTCGCGCAGCGCCAGCGCGTGCAATTCCATGACGACCGGCGTGTGGTCGCTGGCGGTGAACCGATGGACGAAGTCGGTGACCGACGCGACGAGGTCCGCCAGCGGCGCACCCGTGTCCACGTCGTGGACCTCCGGAACCACCGAGCTGATGGCGTGGACGGCGAGACTCGCCGTCGACTCGCCTCGCCGGTAGAGGGTCGACCGGGGGACGTCGGCACGCTTGGCGACTTCGCTGATCGACAGCCCGTGGTATCCCCGTTCGGCGAGCAGGCGCAGCACCGCCTCATCGACCCGGCGGCTGATGTCTCCCGCCAGGGGCCGGCCCAGCGGCGCCGTGGAGTTGTGGTTCATCCCGACCATCCACCCATTATGCAACAGTTTGTTGCGTAAGTCCGGTTGCGCGCCTACTCTGTTCCCCAACCACAAGAAGGGCGGCACCTGTATGCGAAAGACAATCAGTTGGGCGGTCGTCGCACTGTGCGCGACCGCGGCCTCCGCAGTCACGGCCACGCCGAGCAACGCCGCCACGATGTGCGCCCCGGTGCGCGTCACCCCTGTCACCGCACCGTCGACCCCGGCGGTCGACTGGTCGGAGAACCTCGGTTACGACGCCGATGGCCGCCTCTGGGTCTCCCGGATTGCGAAAAGCGTTGTGCAACAGCTTGACTCCCGCGGTCGCGTGGTCAAGAGCGTCGCCGTGCCCTTCCCCGGCGCCGTGCGGTCCGGGCCGGGCGATCAGATGTACGTCACCTCTTTCACCCGCGAGTTGACCACGCTGACGGGCAGCGGTGCGGTGTACCGCTTCGACCCCCGGGCGCCGAAGCCGACCGCCCGACCCTTCGCCCGCGCCTTGGGCCTGCCCAACGGCCTGGCCTTCGACGCCGCCGGCGCGGGACATGTCGGCGACACCTGGCGCGGGGTGGTGCGGCTGCGCCGGAACGGGACCGTCGACGCCGGCTGGTCGGCACGCGCGCCGCACAACCTCTCCCCAACGCTCACCGTCAACGGCACGAGCATCAACGGCGTCGCCGTCGTCGGCCGCAGTCTCTACGTCACGATGACGACCAGCCTGACCGGCCGCGTGTTGCGGGTGCCCCTCGACGCGCCGTCGCGGACGACGCCGGCGGCCGACCTCACCGCCCCGCTGCCCGGGCTCCTCGATGACCTGACGCCACTCGGGACCGACCGGCTCGCCGTCACGTCGACGACCGGAACGCTCTATTTCGTCGACATCCGCACCGGTGCGGCATGCGCCGCCCCGGTCGGCCAACCCGTCACCTCGGTTGCGGCCGATCCCCGGGATCGGCACAGCGTCGTCGTGGGCACCGAAACCGGGTACGTACTGCGGGTGCGACGCGGCTAGACGATATGAGGTGACGCCCGGCGCACCACGACCGGTCAGCGCTGGTCGTCGGCCAATCGTCGTAACCACTCGGCCAGCAACGACGTCTCGGTCGTGCCGAGGACGTCCGGATTGCGCACGGCATAGTCGAGCGCACCGAGCAGCGCTTCCCGCCGGGTATCGGCCGCGGCCACACCCGTCCCGGTGATCGCCCCGATCACCGCGTCGCGCACGGCCGCCGACAGCGCCGGGTCGGGTTGTTCGGCCACGATCTGGCGCAGGGTCACCCCGACGTTGGTCGCCAGGATGTGGCCCACCGCCTGCTCGGGGGGCACGACAAGGCGGTTCTGCTCGTCGGCGCGCCGCACCAGTGTGCGCAGCATCGCGGTCGGCGCAGCCTGGGCCGGCGAGGTGTCCCCCGGCCGCACCGCGCCGTACATGAGCGCGTAGACGCCCGGGTTCGCCAGCCCGAATGCGACGTGGGAATCCCACCCGTCGCGGATGTCCTGTATCGGATCGCCACTGGATTCCGCCTGGGCCTTCGCTGCGGCGTACTGCTCGAAACCGCGGGCGACGACGGCCTCGGTCAGCCCCTGCTTGTTGCCGAAGAAATGGTAGAGCGTCGGCATCTTCACTCCGGCCCGGTCACAGACCTCGCGCAACGAGAACTCCTCGCCCGGCGCAGCCGCGATCAACTCGGACGCGGCGTCCAGCAGGCGCGTCCGGGTATCACTCGACGTCTTCTCCACAGTCCGTTATAGTATCGCTGTATCGCTGATATAGCGATATGTATCGTCAATATAGGAGCATGGATGAGCACCCACACACTCGCTGGAAAGAACGTTCTCGTCGCCGGCGGAGCCAAGAATCTCGGCGGCCTGGTCAGCCGATTGGCCGCCGACCAGGGCGCCAACGTCGCCCTCCACTACAACTCGCCGCAATCGGCAGACCAGGCCGAGGAGACCGCCGACTACGTGCGGTCACAAGGCGGTGAGGCCGTCGTCCTGACCGGCGACCTGACCGTTCCGGAGAACGTCGAGCAGTTGTTCGCCGGCGCGGCGGCCGCCCTGGGCCCGGTCGACGTTGCGGTCAACACGGTCGGGAAAGTGCTGCGCAAGCCGATCGTCGAGACTTCGGAGGACGAATACGACTCGATGTTCGACATCAACAGCAAGGCCGCCTACTTCTTCATCAAGGAGGCCGGACGCAACCTCGCCGACGACGGCAAGGTCATCACCATCGTCACGTCCCTCCTCGGCGCCTTCACCGACGGCTACTCGACCTATGCCGGCGGCAAGAGTCCGGTCGAGCACTTCACCCGGGCCGCAGCGAAAGAGTTTGCGCCGCGCGGCATCTCGGTGACCGCGATCGCACCCGGCCCGATGGACACCCCGTTCTTCTACGGCCAGGAGACGCCCGAGCGCGTCGAGTTCCACAAGTCGCAGGCAATGGCGGGACAATTGACGCAGATCGAGGACATCGCGCCGATCGTCACCTTCCTGGCCACCGACGGATGGTGGATCACCGGCCAGACGATCTTCGCCAATGGCGGCTACACCACCCGCTGACCACCAGAATCGACACCAGAATCAACAATGACGACACCAACCGAAAGGACGATCCGATGAGCACCACCACTCCCCCGCCCGTCACCGCCTTCATCGACGCGGTCAACCGCCACGACGAGGCCGGGTTCCTCGACGCATTCACCGACGACGGCTTCGTCGACGACTGGGGCCGGATCTTCACCGGCCGCGACGCGATCAAGGGCTGGAGCGACAAAGAGTTCATCGGGGCCAAGGGCACCATGACGGTCACCGAGGCGACGACCACCGGCGATTCGACGGCAGTGGTCGCCGACTGGCGCAGCACCTGGGCCAACGGGCTGAGCAGGTTCACCTTCGCCGTCGTCGGGGACAAGATCGCCTCGATGACGATCCGCGAGGGCTGAGGCCGCCGACGGCGGTCAGACCTTCGACGACCCCATGTCGATCTGGAACTCCGCGCCGGTCACGGCCTGGGCGGTGGCCAGGTAGAGCACCGCGTCCGACAGGTCGTCGAGGGTCGCCACCGGGTAGTGGTTCATCATCGACGGGAAGTGTTCGCCGTAGGTCTCAAAGGCCTTGAACGCCTCCGGGTCTTCCACACCCATCGGCGTGTTGACCGCGTAGGGGTGCACGGTGTTGACCCGGATCCGCTTGGGGCCCAGCTCCTTTGCCGCCGACTGCGCCAAGCCGCGCAAGCCGAACTTTGACGCCGAGTAGGAGGCCTGGGCGGGCATCGCCTTCAACCCCGCCGTCGACGAGATGATCGTGATCGAGCCGCCGTTGCGGGCCTCGATCATCGGCGGGATGACCGCCTTGAGGGTCTTCCACGTACCGACGAGATTCACGTCGACGACGTCGGTGAACTGCGCCTCGGTCAGCTCCCACGTCAGGCCCCAGGTGAGGATGCCGGCGTTGGCGACGACGTGGTCGAGGCGCCCGAAGGCCTCGATCCCGTCGGCGACGAGCTGCTGCTGCACCGCAAGATCGCGGGTGTCGCCCTGGCGGGCCAGGATCTTGCCGCCGGCCTCCTCGACCAACCGGACGGTCTCGGCGAGATCGTCGGCCGTCGCCGTCGGGTAGGTCTGGTGATCGGCAACCCGGTCGGCGATGTCGAGGCCGATGATCGACGCGCCTTCGGCGGCGAAGCGCACAGCGTGGTTACGGCCCTGACCTCGGGCGATACCGGTGATGTAGACGACCTGGCCGTCGAACTGTCCCATATCGCAAACTGTAACACGTTCTAGTTTGCGGTCGGGGGCGTCGGCGCCCTCCCAACCTGGTGATCGGGTCGAGAGTTCGGCCCGTCGGAAAGTTCGAGTAGTCGTCTACTCGCGCCACCTCCTCGAGTCCGCGATGAGATCGACTCACCCCGACCAGAGGAGAAGACCATGCCCCCAACGACCGTCCGCCTCGGCATACTGGCTGCGGCGGCCCTCATTTCAGTCAGCCTTGGAAGCGGTGCCGCGAGCGCAGCACCGACCACCAAGGTGAGCGTCGCCGGAAACGTTGCGACCATCACCACGACGTTGTCGACCCCGTCGACGTTCTGGGTCTGCTTCCTCCGGAAGTATCGGACCAGCACCGACTTTCAGACGCTGTCGGACAACAAGTCATACAGTGCGGGGAACCTGACGGTGTCCTCACCGCCGTTGGCCGACGGCAAGTACCGCGTCGGTGTGCGTTGCTATGACCCCGCCCAGCAGGCGGCGACAGACTTCGTCTCGACACCGACGACGATCTATGTCGGCCCGATGGCCGGGATCTATCGGGCGCTTGACGGCGCCGGCAGCTCCAGCCTCGTTCCCTCCCCGTAGGCGACCGGCGACACGCCGAACGCTAGCCCGACGACTCGCACCGCCGTCGAACCTCGTCCAGGTTCGCCGTGATCGCCGCCCGGAAGCCGGCCAGGCGGCGGGAGATGATCCGCCCCTCTTTCTCCGGTGCGGCGTCGATCGCGGCCTTCAGTGGCGAGGGGGCCAGACCGATGCGCGCGAACTGGCGCACCACCGACCCGGTGCGCGAGGGATCGACCTCGAAGCCCCACTGCGCCCACGGCACCATGTCGCCGGTGGTGACCTCGTAGACCCAACGGCGCTCCGGTTCGACCTCGACGACGGTGCAGATCGTCTCGGTGCGGCCGACACCCTCAATGTTGTTGTGCCCGACGAACCGCGCGCCGACCACCGGTTCGGTCGCACCGTCGAGCCACTCGACCCGCTGCAACTCTCCCGGCAGGCCCACCGGGAGAGCGATGTCGGTGACCACCGGCCACACCGCTGACGGCTCGGCGCCGACGCTGATCTCGACCTCGACGGTGGGCTGATCTCGGTAGCGCATGTCGCCACCGTATCCGATCCCCACACCCCCACTACCTGGACCCGGTCGACGACGCCGGACGCCGCAGCGGTCGCCGGCCGCGGAATCGGGTAGTCCGCTACGCGTGGCCCGGATGATCCGCCGCAGTCTACTGATTGTGGCTCCATCAAGCCGACCGGACGCCGCAAACGCGGCACGGCGGCGGCAGATCATCCCCTCAGTCTGCCGCAGCTCCGCGGTCCGGCCAGCCTCAGTCGGCGGCGGCCACCGCCGGCGTGAACGCCCCCCGATAGGCGGCGGCCGGGTGCCGATCGGGCAGCAGATCGTCACCGGTCAGCTTGCGCCGCACCGTGCCGTCGGCGTAGTCGCGCTGCACCAATCCGCGCTCGCGCAGCACCGGTACCACGTGGTCGATGAACTCGACGTAGCTGCCCGGAATGGTGGAGTTCACCACGTTGATGCCGCCGACACCGGCATCCTGCCACCGCTCCAAGATGTCGGCGATCTGCTCGGGGGTGCCGACCACCCGCGACGACCGGCCGGTCAGCAGGCCGACGTCGCGCACCGTCGCCGGGCGGCCCTGGACGGCCTCCTCGACCCACTGCAGCAGGCTGCGTGACGCCTCCGACTCGATCTCGCCGATCGGGGTGTCGAGGTCCAGAAAGCCCAGGTCACGTCCCGTGCCGCCGGCGAGGTGGGCCACCATCGTGTCGATGTCGATGGACTCCTCGAGCTCGGCCTCCTTGCGGCGCGCCTCCTCCTCGGTCGACCCGATGACGAAGTTCAACCCCTGGAAGTACGTCACGTCACCGGCCCGGCGGCCGGCCTCGACGACGAGGCGGTCGGTGTCGGCGATCAACGGCGCGGCGGCCTCCGGCGACGGCGAGATGATGAACTGGGCCTCGGCGTTGCGCGCGGCGAACCGGCGCCCGGCTGGCGACGAGCCGGCCTGGAAGAGCACCGGGGTGCGCTGCGGCGACGGTGCCGCCAGGTGCGGCCCCTCGACGCGGTAACGCTTCCCCTCGTGGTTGATCTTGTGGATCTTGCTCGGGTCGCCGTGGCGCCCGGACGTCTTGTCCTGGATCAGCGCCCCGTCGTCCCAAGACCCCTCCCACAATTTGTAGACGACATCGACGTACTCGTCGGCCCACACATACCGCTCGTCGTGCGGGGTCAACCCGGGCAGGCCGAAGTTGCGCGACGGGTTCTGGCTGGGGCTGGTCACGATGTTCCAGGCGATCCGGCCGTTCGACGCGTGGTCGAGCGTGGAGATGCGGCGGGCGAAGCTGAACGGGTGGTCTTGCAGCACCGAGCTGGTAATCGCGATGCCCAGGTTCTCGGTGTTGTAGGCAATGGCCGACGCGATCACCGAGGGGTCGTTGCTGGGGATCTGCAACCCGGTCTCGACGAACTTGTCCCAGCCGCCGCGGTAGTCGTCGTAGAGGCCCACCACGTCGGCGAAGAAGATGAAGTCGAACTTGCCCTCTTCGAGCTTGCGGGCCAAGGAAACCCAGTGCTCGAGCGAGTTGAAGTTGTGCTGCTGGGCCTCCGGCCGCCGCCACGCCCCGTGCAGGATGTGCGACGTGGTGTTCATGACGAACGCGGACAGGCGGAGGAGTGGACGAGACGACATGGCGGCCAAAGCCTTTCAACGGGAGCTGGATTCCGCCTCAGGCTAGGGCCGCCCGCCCCGCTACCCCAGTGTTGCGATCACGGGTATTGCAACGGCTCAGTCGCCGAAGACCCGTTCGAAGCCCTCGGGGATGATCAGGTCCTTGCGCGACAGGTCGGCGACGTCGTCGCGCCCCAGTCCCATCAGGGCCGAGTCGATACCCATGCGCAGCAGGTCCAGCACGTTCTCGACACCGGCCTGGCCGTTGGCCGCGAGCCCCCAGAGGTAGGCGCGGCCGATCATCACGGCCTTGGCACCCAGGGCGAGTGCCTTCACGACGTCGCTGCCCCGGCGGATCCCGCCGTCGAGGAGCACGTCGACGTCCTTGCCGACCTCGTCGGCGATCGGCCCGAGAACGCGGATCGTCGCCGGGGTGCCGTCGAGGTTGTTGCCGCCGTGATTGGAGACCGAGATCGCCGTCGCACCGATGTCGACGGCCCGCTTTGCGTCGTCGATGCGGGTGATGCCCTTGACCATGAACGGGCCGTCCCACTGCTCGCGCAGCCACTTGAGGTCCTCCCAGGTGGGCGGCGGGGTGTTCATCCAGGTGCCGTACACGTCGAAGAAGGTGGGGCCCGGCTCGTCCTTGTGGGCGATGTTCGGGGCGGAGAGGTCCGGGATGATCAGCTTGCCGTCGCGGAACCAGCTCAAAGCGTAGCGCGGCTTGGTGATCATCTCCGGCGCCAGCTTGGCCACCGCTCGCAGATCCACCTGCTCGGGGATCTCCGGGCTGCCCCAGTCGCGGCCGATGTTGAACACCCAGTCGGTGGTGACGATCAGGCCCTTGCAGCCCGCCTCCTTGGCGCGCTGCGCGCGGGCGAGGATCTCCTCGCGGCTGCCGAGCCAGTAGATCTGGAAGAAGATCTTGTCGTTGACCGCGGTGACCTCTTCGACCGGCTTGCTCGCAAAGCTCGACAGTCCCATCGCCGTTCCGCGGGCGGCGGCGGCCCGCGCGACGGCGACCTCGCCGTCGGGGTCGACGGCCTGCACGCCGGTCGGCGAGATCATGACCGGGAACGAGATCTCCTGCCCCATCACCGTGGTGGTGAGGTTGCGCTCCGGCGTCGCACCGACGACGTGCGGCGCGAAGCCGATCTCCTTGAAGGCCTCGACGTTGTCGGTCACGGTGATGCCGGCCTGGGTCCCCGCGACCAGCGACGAGTAGACCGTCTTGGGCAGCCGCTTCTGGGCCCGTCGCTGCGCCTCCCCGATGGTCTCGAACCACGGGTTGCGGCGCCACGGATTGCGCTCCATCAGCTCGGCGAATTTCGACATGGGTATCTCCTCGAATGGGGGGTGGAACAGGGTGGCCGAAGCCGGGTCGGACGGTCTCAGCAGGTGGAACAGCCCGACGACGAGCAGCCGGTCGCCGTGGTGGGCAGGAAGCCCGCGAGCGGGTTTTCGTCGCAGTCGCGCGACGGCGGCCGGGTCATGAGCTGCAGCGGAACACCGCGGGAGTGGTCCTTGTTGGCGGTCGGTTTGGTGCGGTCGCCGGCCAGCAGCGACTCGCCATAGCCCTGGACGCACTCGGGGTCCGGGCCGTCCATCGGCAGACCGGTGAAGAACTTCGCCGCCATGCAGCCGCCGCGGCAGGCATCGAAGTGGTTGCACGACGCACACGCCCCCGCACTCTGCGGCTCGCGCAGCGAGGTGAACAGGTCCGAGCGCTGCCAGATCTCCTGGAACCCGCCGTCGGTGCTGATGTTGCCGGCCAGGAAGTTTTCATGGATCGCAAACGGGCACGCGTACACGTCGCCGATCGGGTCGATGAGGCAGACGACGCGCCCGGCACCGCACAGATTCAGTCCTGGCAGGCCGCTGCCACCGCCTGACGAAAACGCCGACAAGTGGAAGAAGGAGTCGCCGGTGAGCACACGGTCGCCGTGGGCGACGAGCCAGTCATAAAGCTCGCGCTGCTGCTCGGGCAGCGGGTGCAGGTCGTCCCACACGTCGGCGCCGCGGCCCGACGGGCGCAGCCGGGTGATGCGCAGCGTCGCGTTGTAGCGGTCGGCGAGCGCCTTGAACTCGTCGAGCTGGGCGACGTTCTCGCGGGTCATGACGACGCTGATCTTGGCGTCGCCGAACCCCGCGTCGCGCAGGTTCTCCAGGGCGCGCACCGCCATGTCGAAGGAGCCGGGGCCGCGCACCGCGTCGTTGACCTCCGCGGTCGCGCCGTCGAGCGAGATCTGCACGTCGACGTAGTCCGACGCGGCCAGCCGCTGCGCCACCTCGGGGGTGATGCGCAAGCCGTTGGTGGAGAACTTCACGCCGACCTGATGGCTGGTCGCGTAGTCGACGAGCTCCCAGAAGTCCGGCCGCACGGTCGGCTCGCCGCCGCCGATGTTGACGTAGAAGACCTGCATGCGCTGCAGCTCGTCGATGATGCCCTTGCACTGCTCGGTCGACAGTTCGCGCGGATCGCGCTTGCCCGACGACGAGAGGCAGTGCACGCATGCCAGGTTGCAGGCGTAGGTCAGCTCCCAGGTGAGGCAGATGGGGGCGTCGAGGCCGCGCTCGAACTGGTCGACCAGGCGGCCGACGGCCGGTGGTGCGGCGACCCGGGGCTGTTCCAGTGTCGTCATGACGGAGTCTCCTGTCGCGGGATGATCATGCCGGATTCGGCGAGCGCGCCCAGCGCTTGGACGTAAAGCGGGCGCGACGCACGGTCGATTCCGGCGGCGGTGAGGGCGGTGTCGGCGTCGGGGTAGTCGTGCAGCGATTGCACGATCCCGACGACGGTCCGGTTCTTGAGGAACGAAAGCTTGCGGGTGCCGAAGTGGTAGAGCAGCGCGCCGAACGGCTCGGGGCGCACGGCGACCTTCGGGTTGAGCACCCACGCGGCATCGAGCCGGAAGGCCGGCTCGGCGTCGGCGCGCGGGCCGTCGATCGGAGTACTGGCGGGGGTGGCGGCACCCGCCCCGGTGACCGATGCGCGGTCACCGGGACTGGTTGCCGAAGCGGGGGCACTCATCAGTAGACCCCGCACATCCCGTCGATCGAGACCTCCTCGACCAGCGATTCGCTGACGAGCTCGGTGTCGGTGACAGTTTCCTGATCAGCCATGATCCAACCTCCTATGGGCTAGTGATGCGGATCACGTTTGACTATAATGACACCGAGTGCAGAAACACAACGGGTCTGCGCAAAACCTGACCAAAAGGAGAGGTGACCAGTGAGCCGTCGGCCCGTGACGACCAAGACGCGCATCTGCGACCTCGCCATCGACCTCTTCGACCGCAACGGCTTCGACGAGACCAGCGTCGACGACATCGCCGCGGCGGCCGGCATCGCCCGCCGCACCCTGTTCCGCTACTACCCGTCGAAGAACGCCATCGCCTGGGGCGACTTCGACGTCCACCTCGAGGACATGCGCACCTTCCTCGACACCCTCCCCGGCGATATGCCGCTGACCGAGGCGCTCGCCGCCGCCCTCATCGACTTCAACGACGTCCCCGCGGCGCAGACCGCGCGCCACCGGCGCCGCATGCGCCTGCTGCTCACCATCCCGGCGCTGCAGGCGCACTCGATGATCATGTACGCCGACTGGCGCCACACGGTCGCCGGTTACATCGGCGCACGCCTGGGGGTGCCGGCCGACGGCTATCTGCCACAGCTGATCAGCTGGCTCACCCTCAGCACCGCACTGGCCGCCTACGAGCAATGGCTCGACGATTCCCACGACCCGTCGGCACAGCGTCTGCGCGACCTGCTCCTCGAGGGGAGCGGCGTGCTCGCCAACGGTATCGACGGCGCTCTCGCCCTGGCGCCGGTCGATACGCTAAATTAGAACACGTTCTAGTTGTTGGTTGAGAGGACGGCTGATGACCGACTTGGTCCCCCACGGCTCGCGCAGCGTCATCCTGACGGTGGCGCAGGTCGTCGACGAGACCCCTGACGCGCGCAGCATCGTCTTCGACGTCCCCGCGGCGATGGGTGAGAAGTTCACCGACTACCAGCCCGGGCAGTTCCTCACCCTGCGCATCCCCAGCGACCAGACCGGGTCGGTCGCGCGGTGCTACTCGCTGTCCTCGTCGCCGTCGACCGACGACAAGCCCAAGGTCACCGTCAAGCGCACCCCGGAGGGCTACGGCTCCAACTGGGTGTGCGACAACCTCGCCGCCGGATCCCAGATCGAGGCCCTCCCCCCGTCGGGCGTCTTCACCCCCGCCAACATCCACGCACCGCTGCTCCTCATCGCGGCCGGCTCCGGTGTCACCCCGGTCATGTCGATCCTCAAGACGGCACTGCGCATGGGCACCGGACCGATCACGTTCTTCTACGCCAACCGCGGCGAGAACGACGTCATCTTCGCCGACGAGCTGCGCGCCCTGCACGAAGCCAACCCCGGCCGGCTGACCCTCGTCCACTGGCTCGAGTCGCTGCAGGGGCTGCCCAGCATCCGCGCCCTCGCCACCTTCTTCAAGCCGATGGCCACCACCCACTCGGCTTACATCTGCGGGCCCGGACCGTTCATGGACGCCGTCCACGAGGGGTTGGCCAAGGCCAAGTTCGACCACCACAACGTGCACAGCGAGGTCTACAACTCACTCTCCGGCGACCCGTTCGTCGACGTCGAGCACGAGGAGGTCTCCGAGGAGGAGGCCGCCGACGCCGCACAGGTCGAAGTGGAGCTCGACGGCGAGACCCACACCCTCGTCTGGCCGCGCAACCGCACCCTCATCGACGTGATGTTGGCCGCCGGCCTGGACGCGCCGTACTCCTGCCTGGAGGGCGAGTGCGGGTCCTGTGCCTGCACGCTCTCGGAGGGCACCGTCGACATGGAGAACTCCGGGGCGCTCGACCCGGACGACATCGCCGACGGCTACATCCTCGGCTGCCAGTCGCGGCCCACCGCCGACAACCTCAAGATCGAGTTCTGACCTATACGCTGGTGGCATGTCGACGGACCGCCTGGCGAGAATCCTGTCCCTGATCCTGCTCGTGCCCGGGGTCTTACACTTCCTGACGCCCAAGCCGTTCGACTCGATCGTGCCCGAGGAACTGCCCGGCGAACCGCGCCACTACACCTATGCGTCGGGCATCGCCGAGGTCGGACTCGGCGCCGCACTGCTGGTGCCGTCACTGCGACGACGGGCCGCCGGCCTTGCCGCCCTGCTCTTCGCCGCGGTCTTCCCGGCGAACGTGAACATGGTGCGGCTCTGGCAGGACAAGGGCCCGGTGTTGAAGACCATCGCGCTGGCCCGCCCGCCGCTGCAGATCCCGCTGATCGCACTGGCGCTCAGGGTCTGGCGCAACGCCTGATCCCACTCGATCAGTTGGCGGTTGTGATCGGAAAGCGAGGACAATCGCTAACGGATCCCCGCCGAACTGAACTCAGCTGCGCTGATCGCGCCAGCGGCACAGCGCCTCGACGCGGTCCAGGTTGTATCGCGGCCCACCGGCGTCGGCGGTGATCAGTCCGACGCCCAGTTCGGCCATCTCGTCGGCTTGGCGCAGCACGTCGTCGACCGTCTTGCCCTTCCCGCCGACGGCCACCGACCGCTCGATCTGCGCCGGGTCCCGCCCGACGTCGGCGCAGTGCCGGGCCAGCACCTCCGACTTGTGGCGGTAGGCCTCGGCGTCGGCGAACGAATGCCAGATGTCGCCGTACTCGGCGACGATGCGCAGCGTCTTGCGCTCGCCTCCGCCGCCGATCAGCACCGGGATCTTGCGCGTCGGCGGCGGATTGAGCTTGCCCCACCGGTCGACGATCCGCGGCATGGCCGCACCCAGGTCGTCGAGGCGCGATCCGGCGGTGCCGAACTCGTAGCCGTACTCGTCATAGTCGCGCTCGAACCATCCCGACCCGATCCCGAGGATCACCCGGCCGCCGCTGATGTGGTCGACGGTGCGCGCCATATCGGCCAGCAGCTCCGGGTTCCGGTAGGAGTTGCAGGTGACCAGCGCGCCGAACTCCACCCGCGAGGTCTGTTCGGCCCACGCGCCCAACATGGTCCAGCACTCGAAGTGCGGCCCGTCGGCGTCGCCGTAGAGCGGGAAGAAGTGGTCCCAGTTGAAGACCACGTCGACGCCGAGATCCTCGGCGCGCAGCACCGCGTCGCGGATCAGCTGGTAGTCGGGTGCCTGTTGCGGCTGGATCTGGACGCCGATGCGAATGGCCATGGCGCTGATCGTACGGGCCCAACCGACGGGATTGAGGGCCCACTCGATGAAATCTTGGGCCCAGTCGGCGGAAATGAGGGCCCAGTCGGCGATTAGCGCAGGGAGCGGTAATGCGCACGCTGCTCGGGCGGCAGGTGCTCGACGGCGTAACTCAGGGCGGTCCGCCCCAACTCGGGTGCGCGCTCGTCAAGATAGGCGGTCAGCGACTCCCGCGACACCCGCTTGCCCATCTCGCGCAGCATCCAGCCCAGGGCCTTCTGGATCAGGTCGCGGCGGTCGTCGATGACGAGCGGGGCGACCGCCAGCGTCGCCGACGCCTCCCCCACCCACAGATACGCGTGCGTGCCGATGATCCCGACCCGCCTGTCCCACAACGATTCCCGGCGCGCGTAGTCGAGCAGCTCCGCGTCGTCGCCGCGTGCCAGGCACCATGCGCCGAGGATCTGCCGGGCCGAGGAATCCACCAGGTCCCAGTTGTTCACGCGCCCGGCGGCGATGCCGTCCCGGTAGCACTGCACCCACTCGGCGCGCCCGTCGGCCGACGCGCGGTCGAATTCGCCGACCATCAGGATCAACGCGATGAGCCGGACCTCGTGCACCTCGTCGGCGAGCAGTTCGGTCACCACCGAGGGCGACACCCCCCGAAACCCGCGCGCCAGGCGGCGCAACGCCGGCACCGTCACCCCGGCGAAGACGTCGCTCTCGCCGTATTCACCGGGCCCGGTCTTGAAGAACCAGGCCGACGACTCGGCGCGCTCGGAATCGCCAGCGGCCAGGACCGTCCCGCGGATCTGCGGTGCCGCGAGCGCCGGCGCCATCAGTCCGGCAGGACGTCGGCGATCGGCGTCGGGGTGAGCAGCTTGGGCCGGGTCTTCATGACCGCGCCGACCTTGCCCGCCCCGGCAACGGCGGTGAGCATTCCGTCGCGGCTGAAGTAGGCGAGCCACTTGTTGCCGTCGTCGGAGACGACGTGGACCTCGTCGTCGGCCTTCGGCCAGCCCAGCACCTGAATCTTCAGGTCGTACTGGTCGCTCCAGAAGTACGGCACGGCGGGCACGACGGCGTGGTCGGTGCCCAGCAGCGCCGCGGCGACGATCGCCGCCTGCTCCACGGTGTGGTTCCAGTGCTCGGCGCGCACCTGCGTGCCGCCGTGGTCGCGCCAATTCGCCACGTCGCCGACGGCGAACACGCCCTCGGCGCTGGCGCGGCCGACCTCGTTGCAGGCGATACCGCCGCCGACTTCGCGGCTGGCCAACTCGATGCCCGAGCCGTCGAGGAAGCCGACCACCGGCGTGGACCCGATCCCGACGACCACGAGGTCGGCGGGCACGGTCTGCCCGTCGGAGAGCCGGACCCCGGTGACCGAGGCGCCGTCGGTGACGATCTCGTCCACGCCGATCCCCGACCGCACCGTCACCCCCTTGTCGGTGTGCTGGCGCGTGACCAACCCGCCGATCTCGGTGCCGACGGCCTGGGCCAGCGGCGTCGGGGCGGGTTCGACGAGGGTGACGCTCATTCCCAGGGTGTGCAGGCTCGCGGCGGTCTCACAGCCGATGAACCCGGCGCCGATCACCACGGCCGCGCCGTCGGGGTGCTCCCCGATCGCGCCGCGCAGCTTCTCCGCGTCGTCGATGGTCCGCAGGGTGTACACGCCGTCGACGCCCTCGGCGCCGGGAAACTCCCGCGGCAACAGCCCGGTCGCGAGGACGAGCGCGTCGTAGGGCTGCTCATACGTCGAGCCGTCGGCCCGCGACACGGTGACCGTTTTGGCCGCCGCGTCGACGGCGTCGACATGCTCGCCGGTGCGCAGCTCGATCGACGAATCCGTGTAGAACTCATCGGGTTTCAGGTCGGGGCGGCCGGCCGGTTCGGTGAGGACCTTCTTCGACAGCGGCGGCCGGTCGTAGGGCGGGTGCGTCTCGGCACCGATCATCACGACGGGCCCCTGGTGCCCTCCGGTGCGCAGGTTCTCGGCCACGCGGACTCCGCCGAGACCGGCCCCCACGATCACCACCGTCGCTCCGGCGTCAAGCTTCTCCGACATGCCACCCCTCTCCTCAGGACACCGCTCCGCCCACCGGGGTGAGCCCCGCGAGCAGCCACGTCCCGTCGACATTACGCATCGCCGCCCAGCGGACCAAGGCTACCCTCTCCGGTTGACCCGCAGCGGCCTTCGGCGCCGCCCACAGATCGACGAAAAGCAGCACCCGGGCGCGGGATCCGTGCAGGTCGGCGACCCCGGTTCCGACCACCCGCGCGGTCAGGCTCATCTGCTGGCCGAGGGCCCCCGGGAGCACCACGTCGGCCCCCTGGCTGGCGTATTCGTCGGCCAGGCGACCGGTCAGCACGGCCGCGACGTCGCCGCGCACCGCGGGGTCGCCGGGGCGCTGCGTCATCAGTGTGGTGGTGGCCTGCGCGGCGGCGGCCATGACCGCGGATCGGGCCGCTGCCTTCCCGTCGGGCCGGTCGATCGCGTGCCACCACGCGAGCGCGGCGACCACCGCCAGCACCGCGGCGAATGCGGTCGTCACGACCGCCCGCCGGGTCACGCCTGCCTCGCCTTCGCCACGAGCCAATGCCCGTCGACCCGGCTCATCGTCACCACGACCGGAATCCGCTTGGCGGTGGTGTCGGCCCCGATGAGTTGCGGGTTGGTGGCTTCGGCGACGACGAGGACGGTGACGTCCCCGTCGGTGCGCGGCTCGTCGACGAGGGTCACCGAGAGCACCTGCCCGGTCGACGGCCCGGTCTGCCGGGCGATCTCGCCGACGAGTTCGGCGCGGCCCGCCTCGATCCGCCGGCGTTGCTCGCCGGTGGTCACCGCCAGCACCGCGTCGGCGTAGGCCTGGGCCTTGGCCGGGTCGGCGGTGAGCATGGTGGTCAGCGCGGAGCGGGCGGCGGCCTGCGCTTGTTCCCCGCGCTCGGTCGCGGCGGTGTCGCGGTGGGAGACGAAGGCCATGACGATGACGGCGACCACGGCCAGGGTCGCCACGACGACCGCGGCGCGCAGCCCGACGAGCAACCGCGCGCGGCGCTGCTGCGCCCGTCGCCGCAGCGCGGGGCCGGCCGCGATGCGCGCCGACCGCCAGCGGCGCAGCGCGGCGTCGCGTTCCCTGGTGCGGACCGGTCCGCCCGGCGCGGTCACCGGATGCGCTCCACCGAGTCGAGCAGCCAACGCCCGTCGCGAGACACGAACCGCACCGCGACGATCCGGTCGTCGGTGAAGGCCGGGTTCCGCGGATCGGTGACCGTGACGACGGCGACGGCGTCGACCCAGTCCCGGCCGGACTCGCCGACCCCGACCGACCGCGTGCGCCACCGGGCCGCACCGATCCGGTCGCCGCTCAGGGCAGCCGCGTTGGCCGCGGCGAACTCGTCACTGACCAGTGTGCGGGCGCGTCGGCTGTCCGCGGCAACGGTGGTCGGGGTGTGGTCGAAGACGCCGGCGATGATCGACGGCGCGGCCGCGCGCACGGCGTTGCGCTGGGCCCGCTCGTCGGCGGCGGCGCGCACCCCGGCCACCTGCCCGACGAGGACGGCCAGGGCGGCGAGGGCGACCACGGCTGCCGCCGCCACGAAGACCAGCCGGCGGCGGTCCACGACGGCCGCGGCGGCATCGGCGGCGGCGCCGGCCCGGGTCACGGGAGGTACTGCACTTTCGCGAGTTTGAACGCCCCGCCCTCGTCGACGACCACCACGCGCAACCGGAAGTCGGTGCTGCGCGCCGGAGCGGTCCTGGAGGCGGCGAGGTCCACCGATGCCGCGACGAGCACCTCGGCGCTGTTGTCGCGACGGGCGGTGAGCCCGGTACCGGTGACGCGTCCGTCCGACACGGTGCCGGCCGACCGGACGAACCGCGTATAGGCGTCGGCGGACTGCGCGAACTCGTCGTGGAACTCGCCGGTCGCCCCGGCGAGGATGCGCTTGGCTCGGTCGGGGTGGCCGGGGTCGACGGTGAGCAGCGCACCGACCCGCTGGGCCGCGGCGCGCTGGAAGTCGTCGTCGCTGGGGCCGCGACCGGCGATCACCGCCGCGACCAGCCCGGTGACGGCGGCGAGCGCCGCGAGTACGAGGAGTAGGCGGGGCCACCGGCTTTCCGTCCCGCCCGCCAGGGCGAGATAACTCTGCCGCTCCCGCCGCTCGGCGGCCACCAACTCGCGGTCGCGCGACGCGGGCGTCTGCACCCCCTCCGTCACTGGCCGATGCGCTTGTTGTACTCGGCCCGCGACGAGCTGTCGTAGTTGAGGAAGATGTGGTCCAGGCCGGTCATCTTGCGCGTCCGGCGCTTGAGCGCCTGCGGCATGATCGTGTTGGCGTGCACCCAGCCCATCGACCGGGGTGCGGCCGTGCGCACCTGCGGCTTGATCACCGTCGCGACGACCTGCGCGGCCACCACCTCGGGTTCGACGATGCGGATGTAGCGGTTGGTCTCCAACCCGCTGATCAGTCCGGTGTTGGTGAACGACGGCAGGATCGACGACACCGCGACGCCCGAGTCGGCGAGCTCGGCGGCCAGCGCCTCGGAGAACTCGATGACCCCGGCCTTGGCCGCGTTGTACACGGTGAGCCCGGGCATCGGCAGCCGCCCGGCGACCGACGCGACGTTGACGATATGTCCGTGCCCGCGGGCGACCATCCGTTTCGCGGCCGCCTGCGACCCCCAGATGACCCCCAGCAGATCGATCTCGATGGTGCGCCGGATCAGCGCCGCGTCGTAGTTGAGGAACGGGCCCACCGGCATGATCCCCGCGTTGTTGATGAGCACGTCGACCGGGCCGACGCGCTTCTCCGCCTCGTCGAGGAATGCCTCGATCGACTCCGGCGAGGTGACGTCGAGTTCGATCCCCTCGATCCCGAGGTCGGCGGCGGCCTTGCCGACGGCGTCGCCGTCGATGTCGCCGATCACCACGCGGGCCTTCGCGGCGAAGAGCTGCGTCGCGGTCTCGAAACCGATGCCGCGGGCACCGCCGGTCACCGCGACGACCTTGTCACGCAGGGCGTCCGCGGTCGGGGCGGGTTTGGATCCAAACTTCACTGAAGGTTCTCCTGGGTCTGTGGTCGCTCAGTAGATCATCGGGGCGAGGAACTCCGCGGCCATGCCGCGCGCGTACTCGGTCGTGCTCCTCGTCGGGTCCGATACCGGGTTCTCCAGGTAGGAGATGACCAGGCGCACATGCAGTTCGACGGCTTGGAGGAGTTTGTCTTCAGGCATGGTCGCTCCGGTGGCGCGCAGGGTCTGCGCGACGCGATCGGTGACCATCTGGATGAAGATGGTGTTCATCGACGAGGTCACGTTGCGGACCTCGTAGTCCTCGAGCACCATACGGCTGAGCAGCGGATCGGTGCTCACCATCTCCGCACCGGTGGCGAAGGCCTCGACGACCGCCTCGCGCGGGCCCAGCCCGATCACCGCCGCCTCGAGTCGGACCATGCCCTTCTCATAGGTGTCGGCGGCGACGGCCAGCAGCAGGCTGTCCTTGTTCGGGAAGCGTCGATACAGGGTGGACCGGCTGACCCCGGCGGCGACCGCGACCTCGTCCATGTTGGCGCGGCGGATCCCGACCGCGGCGAACTCGCTGGCCGCCGCGGCGATGATCGCCGACTCCTGGTCCTCGACGGTGGCCGTGGAGCGCGCCTTGCGCCCGGTCATGCGCGTCGCGACAACGTGACGGGCAGGTGGTCCTTGGGCACCGGCAGCGCGCTCCAGTCCATCGGAATCACGTAGTCGGACGGGACCGACCACTCGAAATCGCGCAGCAGGTTGTGCATGATCGTTTTGATCTCCATCTGGCCAAAATACAGGCCGATGCACTTGTGCACACCGCCTCCGAACGGGGTCCACGCGAATCGGTGCGCCTTGTCCTCCGCACGCTCCGCGGTGTAGCGATCTGGGTCGAAGACCTCGGGGTGCGGGAAGAACTGCTCGTCGCGGTGGTTGGTCATCTGCGGAACCACCACCAGCGTCCCCTCCGGGATGAAGTAGCCCTGCACCTGGGTGTCCTTGACCGCCGTCCGGGGCTGGGCCGGCACCGGCGGGCACAGCCGCAGCGATTCGCGCATGATGCGGTCGACGATGTCGAACTCGCCCAGGTCGTCGTATTCCAAGACGGCGGGCAGTGCCAGGGACTGCTCGCGCGCCCGCTCCTGCCACGCCGGGTTCTTGGCCATGTTGTAGGCCATCTGGGTCATGGTGATGGTCGAGGTGTCGTGGGCCGCCATGAGCACGAAGATCATGTGGTTGACGATGTCCTCGTCGGTGAAGGTGTGCCCCTCGTCGCTCTCCGCGTGGCACAGCACCGAGAACAGGTCGGGGGTTTGCTTCGCCCGCTTGGCCGGGATGTGCTCGTAGAAGAACTCCTCGAGGATCTTGCGGGAGCGCACGCCCTTCCACCACCGCCCCGGCGGGATCGGCTTGCGCACCAGGGCGACGCCGGCACGGACCGTCTCGATGAAGGCCTTGTTGAGCTTGTCGGCCTCGGCCTTGGGCAGTTCGACGCCGAGGAAGACCTCCAACGCGACATCGAGGGTCAGCTCCTTGAACTGGTCGAGCATCGTGACCCGGCCGGTCGGGAGGTTGGCGACGCGGTCGATGATGACCGGCTGCATCTCATCGAAGTAGCCCTTGAGCACCTTCGGGGTGAAGGCCTGCTGCAGGATGTGGCGGTGGTGGCGGTGCTCGTCGAAGTCGAGCAGCATCACGCCGCGGTTGAAGAAGGGGCCGATGAAGTAGCTCCACGCCGGGCCGTTGGCGAAGGCCTTGTCCTTGTTCATCAGGATTTCCTGGGCGGCGTCCGCGCCGGCGCAGGTCACCATCTTGATCCCGAAGGCGCTCATCGCCGAGACGTCGCCGAACTCCTCGCGCCGGGTCTCGGCGAAGGTGAACGGGTCGTGGCGCATCCGCAGGATCTCCAGCACACCGTTGCGCGGGTTGCCGGGGATGTCTCGCAGGTCGCTCCCCGCGGGGGCCTGGGCGAATACCGTAGTCATGAGCGGATCTCCGTTCGATTGACGCACCCGGAGTCCGGGCGCGCGACAGACCGGCTGTGGCCTATCTCTCACTGTACCCGCTATTGGAACAAATGGAACGCTTTGTTTCAAACTGGGGTGTTGCCCGCGTCTGCGACCAGCGCATAACACCGGCGCAGGCGGTCGAGCCACCACCGTTGCCGTGCCGGATCGGCCCGCGGGGGGTCCGACACCTCCACCCGCCGCGGGGACAGCATCGCGTCCGTCGGGACAAACGGATCGGCCGTCACATCGTCGACGAAGAGCGCGCCGGTCCCCAGCCCGCATGCATGGTCGAGCCGCGGCAGGGCGGCCGCGGTCGCCACGCCGGCACCGATCCCGACGGCGGTGTCTAGCGCGCTGGACACGACGATCGGTAGCGGGATCTGTTCGGCCAGCGCCAGCACGCGCCGCATCCCGCCCAGGGGCGCGACCTTGACCACCGCGATGTCGGCGGCGTCGGCGGCGACGACGCGCAGCGGGTCGTCGGCCTTGCGGATCGATTCGTCGGCGGCGATGGGCGTCGCGACCGCGCGGCGCACCCGGGCGAGCTCGTCGATGGTCCGACACGGCTGTTCGACGTATTCCAGGTCGCCGAGCGCCCCGATGGCGGTGACCGCCTCGTCGACGGTCCACCCACCGTTGGCGTCGACGCGCACCTTCTCGACCAACTCTCGCACGGCGGCCACGCGCGCCACGTCGTCCTCGAGGCGTTGCCCCTTCTCGGCCACCTTGACCTTGGCCGTGCGCGCGCCGGGGAAGCGGGCCAGGATCTGCGCGACCTCCTCGGCCGGCACCGCGGGGACCGTCGCATTGACCTCGACCGCCGCGCGCACCGGGGTCGGCGGGCCCAACCAAGCCGCCTCGATCCCGGCGGCCAGCCACGCCGACGCCTCCTCGTCGTCGTATTCGACGAACGGCGAGAACTCACCCCACCCGGCCGGACCGCGGAAGAGGACGGCCTCCCGCACGGTGATGCCGCGGAACCGGACCCGCATGGGCAGGGACACGACGACCGCGGTGGCGAGGAGGTTCTCGAGGGGCGCGATCACAACGGTGGCGGCCCGGCCGGGGCGCGACGGTCGAGGGCGACGCCCAGCCACGCGAATCCGACGACCAGCGCAACCACCACGATGACGTTCGCCACGGTTAAGGAGGCGGACCGGACCGCCAGTTCGGTCCGGAACTCCATGTCGGAGTTACCGGCGTAGTTGATATGCCAGTGTCCGAGCAGTCGGCCGGTCCCCCACGTTGCGAGCGCCACCATCAATCCGGCAACGGGGGCGAGAACCACGGGCACGGGGCTGCGGCGGCGCCCCAGGTACCAGGCGGCCATCACCAGGGCGATCGCCACCCCGAAATCGACCGTGAGGCCCCACGTGTACACCCAGGTCATGTCGTACCCGCCGAAGAGCCCGTAGTCGAACAGTGACTTCGCCAGGAACAACCACACGGGAATCCGCACCACCACGGCGACGGCGAGGATGATCGCCACCGCCGCCCGCCGGCGTAGGGCCGCGACGAGCACCAGCCCGATCACGGCGACCTCGGCAAGGACCATCACCGCGGTATCGGCGGAGAAGAGGATATCGTTGCCGCCGCCGCTGAGGAAGCCGATGACCGTCGTGAGGGCGTGGGCGAGGGCGCCGAGGACGTACACACCGATGACCGCCGCCCCGAGGAGCCCCGACTCCCGGCCGCTCGGCTTCGGTGTTGGCCCGCCCGCCACCGGCACCGACGGCCGCGGCGGGGGTGGGGCTGGATATCCCAGCTGGGCAGAGGGTCGGATGTTGGGCACGGGACTCGACATGGGAGAAACCCTAGCCGCGCGAACGACCATTACCCCGCCGCATCGCCGATTGCCGCATCGGTCGTCTGCGGGTCGACCCGGGCACCCAAATGCGCGAATCCGCCGATCGTCCCCAGCCACGTCAGCGGGAGACCGAGAACGACGGCGATGGAGACGAAGTACCAATGGGACTGCCACTGCTGACCGATGAGCCAGTAGAAGACCTGCGCTTCCACCAACAGAACGCATCCGGCCACCGGCGCCAGGGCGAGGACCGGCAGACGGCGCCGCCCGACGAACCACGCCGCCAGACCTCCGCCCAACGCAAGGCCGGATACGCCCACCGGCGAGGAATCGGCGAGTACCACCACGAGCGCCGCCACCACGAGCGTCACCGCCGTCCATCCCCGGGGTCGTACGGCCGGGTCGGCGGCGAGCATGATCGCCCCGCAGGCCGCGACGCCGGCACCGGCCACCATCACGACCATCGCGGTCGGCAGGGCAGAGCCCACAAGCCAGAACAACACCACGGCACCCACCGCGATGCCGCCAAGAGACATGGCCGTCGCCCCGAGGATGAAGACCCGCGTCTCGTCACTGTCTCGGCCCGAGTGGACGTCGGACTTGTCGCCGATGCGGCGATCGATCCACACGCCGAACCACACCGCCGCCACGGCGAGCGCCAAGACCACCGCGTACAGGCCGAAAGTGAACCAGAAGACCGCTGCCCCCGGGCTCAGGGCACCGGCTCCGGCGACCGCCGGCCCGGGGTCCGCGGGCCCGGTGAACGAGTATTGGAGGTACCCGACCATCCCCACCGCCGACCCGCCGACGAGCGCGGCGAGCAATGCCGCGCGGTGCCGCCGATGTCCCAATGACCACCCGGCGATGGCCAGCCCAGACGCCAAGGCGGCGATCACCGAATCCCCGGGCGCTTCGACGAAGAGGTACAGCAGATCCAACCCGGCAGCGGGAACCACCGCCATCGCCACCGTCGGGCGCCGCGACGATGGCGCGCTGACGATGATCATGGCCGCGACGAGCACCGTCGCAGCGGCGGCGGCGGTCGCAGCGTTGACCAACGACAGCGTCGAGTCCGTCGCCGTCACCGAATCGACGGCAATCCACACCGAAACCGCCCACAGCCCCAAGGCTGCGGCCACAATCAATGTCCCCCATCTCAAACCGTACATTCGAGATAGTGTAGCCAGTCGCAGCACTCTTGCCGGGCGCACCTTTGGAACAAATATTGTCACTTGTTCCAAACTCGGGGTATCGTGCGTCACATGACAGTCCAAAATTTCGACACCGGGGTCCGCGAGGCCGAGCCCAGCATTCTCGGCGCCCCGACGTTCGACGACGACATCGACTCGCTGGAGCTGCGGCTCGGCGCGGACTCGCTGGTCTGGAAGTTCTACGGCGACGTCCGTGGCGTCTTGGGCTTCCAACGACTCGCCGGCACCGAGAACTGCATCGAGCAGTTGGCGAAGGGCGTTGAGGACCACTCGATCATCTTCAACGACTTCCTCGGCCGCGCCCAACGATCCGGCCCGCCGATCATGCGCACCGTCTACTCCGACGACCCCTACCTCTGGGGTCACCGGGTGCGCGACTTCCACCGCGACATCAAGGGAACGATCAGCGACGGTTCGCGCTACCACGCCCTGAACCCGGAGCTGTTCTACTGGGCGCACGCGACCTTCGTCGACCAGGTCCTCTTCATCACCGACACCTTCATCCGACGGCTCAGCGAGGCGGAGAAGGAGCAGATCTTCGAGGAGTCGAAGGTCTGGTACCAGCTCTACGGCGTGAGTGCGCGCAGCCAGCCGCAGACCTACGCGGAGTTCTGCGAGTACTGGGACTCGATGCTGGAGCGCTTCGTCCCCACCAAGACGATCGTCTACGCCACCGGCTACCTGCGCCAGGGGATCCCCGGGCCGTCGTTCATCCCCAAGCCGGTGTGGCGCGTCGTGTCGGTACCGTTGAACGCCTTCATGCGCACCGTCATCGTCGGGACCCTGCCCCAGCAGATGCGCGACGTCTGCGAACTGGAATGGAACCCGCGCATGCAGAAGCGGTTCGACCGCTTCGCCGCCTTCATGCGGGCCATGAACCCGGTGTTCAACCGCCTGCCGATGAAGATGCTTTACCTCCAGTGGGCCAACGAGGGCTGGGAGCGCACCGGCGTCGACCCGCGCAAGATCCACAACGGCTGACCCGAGCCCGCTGCAGCCGTCACTCAAACGGGCAATGGACGTCGGCCTTGATGTCGGTCGCGGCGCGAATGTGGGTCACCTTGCCGTCGTTGATCACGAATAACGCGATCCGTCCGGTGGCCTTCTCGGTGAAGAACAGGCCATAGATCTTCGGGGGATATAGCGAGCACTGAGCCGACGGGGTGTCCTTGTAGGCGGATCGGACCTGCGCTTCGGTCTGGCCGATCTTGACGCCTCGATCAGTCTCGTCCCACTCGAACTGCTGGATCTCGCCGCGGGGACCGACGCGGATGACGCGGTCGCTCTGATAGGCGTTCTCCGGCTTGGCGAAGTGGTAGAACTCAGTTCCGGCCTCGAACACGCCCATCCCCGCCGCCTGCTTCGACACGTAAGTCCTGGGGATCTTCGACGCGTTGTCCCCAACGTACACACCACCGGCACCACCGAAGGTGAGCTTGCTCTTCGGACTGAGCGTTATCGGCGTTGACTTCGACGGTTCGCTGCGGTCACCGTTGCAGATGTCACGCTTGTCCTCGCCCGAGAATCGATCTCGCGACGACGAACGCTCCAACTCGCGGTAGGCCCACACGCCATCACACCACCCCAGGTCCGATGCCCGAACCCAGAGGACGGTCTTCGGGTTGCCCGCTCCGTTTTGCTGACTGGTCCCCCGACCCAGGGCCTCGCTCCCGCCCCAGGACTCCCAGACGATCTCGCCCACCGAACTCGCCGCCGTCGATGCGATGGAGAAGCCGTCCGGGCGGGCGGTACCGAAGCCATAGGCCGAGTTCTCCCACTTGTCCCGGCCGAGGACCGGTGTGGGTTTGGCCGCGGTTGCCTCGGGAAGACAGCGGCACAACACGACGGATGTCACCGTGCCCGACTCGACACGCGCCCCGCGGTAGCCGATCCGATAGCCGGTTCCCGCCTTCTTGTCGGCCTCGAAAACCGCTGACCCCGCCGATTCGGCGACAGGTTTGCCGTACAGCTCGACGGCCCGCGCGCCAGGCGTCCCGGCAGCCACCCCGTCAATCGTGACCCCCGCCGAGCCGGGTGGGTCGCCTGGCGCGATCTCAATCAGCTTGCCCTTGTCGTCGAAGACGTAGGAGCAGTCCTGCCACACGATGATGAGGTGGTCGCCGTCGCGGCGACCCCGGCGCGGGAAGCCCTGGATCGAGCCGGCGACCTCGTCGAGGGAGTCACCGATCTTCGCGTTACCCAGCTTGACCGGGTTCAGCCTTGTCCGCGCCGCCGGCGCGTTCTGCGCAGCCCGCAACCGTGCGCTCAACTGGGCCGCATTGTCGGCGGTCAGGAAGATGCCGCCCCCTTTGCCCGCCACACATTGCAGCGACTGGGCGTCAGTGCGCAGGCCGACGGCGCTGATCGTCACTTTCGGATTCTTCGCACGGATCTCCGCGGTGGCCGCACAGGGATCGGGCTCGCAGGTCGACTCTCCGTCGGACACCAGGACCACCGATGCCGGGGAGTCGGGCAGCATCGCCGCCGCCGCTTGCAGCGCCGTCCCGATCGGGGTGAACCCCTGCGGCGCCAATCCGGTCAGGGCCGCGGTCACCCCTGCCGGATCGTGCTTGCCCAGGGGTAGGACGGTCTTGACGTCCGCGCAGGCCCGGTGGGGTGGCGTGCGTTTGGCCGGCATCTGCGCACCGAACACGACCACGCCGGTCTTCGTACCTGCGGGCAGGCCGTGGACCAGGGTGTCGACTGCCTTCGTCGCCGCATCCCACCTGCGCCCCGGCGCATCGGCAGTCTGCATGGACTCCGAGGCGTCGAGCACGATGATCGTCGGGACGGCGGCCGCTTCGACGCTGTGGTCGGCTTCCGACGCCCCGGCCGTCGTCGGTGACGCGTCGCCGCCGACCGAGCACCCGGCCAGGGCCAGCGTGGCGGCCAGCGGAACAACCATCCATCGAATCGGGTGCGCAATCACCACCGCAGTATGGAACGACGACACCCATCACCTCGGCATCTGCGGGCAGATACGCCAGAATTGGACCAAACAGGTGAATCGCCTCGTCAGCGGTCGCGGAACCAGCCGTCGCGCTGGGCCCGCCAGACTGCCTCTTGCCAGTAGCCCCAGGCGTGGGTGCCCACCGGCTGGTAGTCGGTGCTCAGGCGCAGCCCGTTGGCCATCGCCTGCGCCTCGAACGCCTTGGTCTGCGCCACCGAGGCGGTCTCCAGCGGCGCCCCCTTGACCATGTTCACCGCGTTGACGTCATACCGTCCGGGTATCCCGGTGGCCGCCGCGATCCGGACCTTCATCCCCCGCATTTTGGGCGCCAGGTTGAACGGATCGTTGTCCATCCAGCGTTTGCTCCATGGCGGGCCCCACATGTCGTCGGCGTTGTAGGGACCCCGGCCAGCCTCGTTGCCGGCGTCGATCAGCGCGACCTTGACGCTCTCGCGCATGCTCGGCGCCGACAGGTTCAGGTACCCCGACATCGAGAAGGCGTGCGAGATGCGGTTGCGGTGGTAGGCGGCATAGGTGAGGGCGGAGTTGCCGCCCATCGAGATGCCCATGATCGCGTATTTGCCCCAGCGGCCCGCGGCCATCCCGCGGGCGTCGAGCTCGCGGACGATCTGGTTGAGGCGACACGTCCAGCGGTAGCGGAACTGTTGCTTGTTTCCCGGCTTGCGATCCCAGTCGGTGTAGAAGCTGGCCAGCCCACCGATCGGCTCGACGACGTTGACGCCGCGCTCGGCGAGGCGGCCGATGTTCGTCTCGTGGCGCCAGCCGCTCATGTCGTTGGTGGCGCGCAGGCCGTCGAGGGCGATCACCGTCTTGTAGTTGCTGGAGCGCTTCCACACGTCCACCGGCGAGGTCGGCATCCCGCACCCCGAGGTGTAGAACCGCGACCGCCCGACGGCATCGGCCGGCGCGGCCACCGCTCCCGTGGCGACCACGGCGCCGACGACGACGGCGGCGACGAGGGCCCGACGGGCAGACGGAATCGACGACGTAAATATGTGCACGTCAGAACCGTATTTTCGGCGACCCCACGCCCACAAGGGATGTGTCCCAATGCGAACTGCATCGAGACCTGGCGTTAATACTGTGAAAATTGAGGTTTGTGATGTTTACCCGGGCAGATCCACGTCCAAGTGCGCCAACACCGCGTCGAGGAATTCGCGCGGCCGATCGCGATGAACGCTGTGGCCAGCGCTGATCGTCGTAAAACCACCGTCGGGCAGGGTCTCGGCGACGGTCTGCAAATGGTGCGGCGGCAGGAAGCTGCGGTCGCCGCCGGAGATCACCAGGGTGGGCGCCGCCAGCCCGGCCAGGCCGTCCCACCACGACGGCTCGGCCTGCTTGAACTCGGCTCCGACCTCGGCGGGGATCCGCCGGTCGAAGCGGAGGAACGGCCGCGGGTCCGCGGCCAGGGCCAGCAGTCCCCGGACCCGGTCGACGGCGCTGGCGGTGGGCTCGATGTCTTCGGCCAAGTCGGCATCGTCGCGGGGCATCGGCGGCAGCTCTTCGAGCACCATCCGTCCCACACGGTCGGGTTCGGCCATCGCCCAGCGCACGGCCGCCTGCGCACCGAGGGAGTGTGCGATGACGTCGACGCGGCCGCTGCCGAGATCGTCGACGACGAACCGCAGGTCGTCGCGGAAGTCGTCGAGCCGGTAACTGGCCGCACGCCCGCTGCGGCCGTGCCCGCGCAGGTCGACGGCTGCCACCCGCCGACCGGCCGTCCGCAGCGCCCGCGCAACGGCCCGCCAGGTCGTGTGGTCGCCGCCCATACCGTGGACCAGCAACACCGGGACCGCCGTCGGCGGGCCCGACGTCCGGACCGCCAGCTCCAATGATCCCCTCGTCACAACCTGCACGTCGACCAGCCTAGGCCGACTTGGTCGCGGCCCAACCCGGAGGCCCGCGCGGCCTCATCCGAGCACTCGACCGACCGGCCCGACCGACGCCGTCGCGGTCTATCCTGGCGCTACGACGTCGACCTGCCGTCGCACCGCATCGCTTTCACCGGCAACGGCCGCGAGCCGATCACCGGGCACTGCGACGTCATCGCATCGGTGGCCGCCCGGCCGGCGACGCTGCTGTGGGGGTGGTCGCCGCAGGTTGCCGAGTTCGTCGGCCCCGATCCGCTGGCCGCGCAACTGCGGGCCTTCGGCGAGCAGAACGGCCTCCAGCAGTTCGTCGCCGAGGAGGTGCCGTACGTGCTGCGGGTCGCCGGCCTCTCGGTGCCGCTGCCGCCGGTCACAGTCACCGAGGTGGGGATCCGACTCCCCCGTTTCGTCGGCTTGCTCGACGACCTCGCCTGGAGCCTGGACGGGCTGACCCGCCTCAACCCGGCCTGGACGCTCACCGTCACCGACGACCGGCGGACCTTCACCCTCGCCGACCCGGCCGCGCAGCAGCACTTCACCGCCACCGCCGACTACGACGACCTCAACCGGCTGTCCGGCCTGAAGATGCGCCTCGGCGGCTGACGGACCCGACAAGGGAAACGGCGCCCACCCCCGAAGGGATGGGCGCCGTTTCAGCGCAGTGGCTACCGAAGATCGGTCACTTGACGATCTTGGTGACGCGGCCGGCACCAACGGTGCGGCCACCCTCGCGGATCGCGAAGCGCAGGCCCTCGTCCATGGCGACCGGCTGGATGAGCTTGACGCTCATCTCGGTGTTGTCGCCCGGCATGACCATCTCGGTGCCCTCGGGGAGGGTCACGACGCCGGTCACGTCCGTGGTGCGGAAGTAGAACTGCGGACGGTAGTTGTTGAAGAACGGCGTGTGACGGCCGCCCTCGTCCTTGCTCAGGATGTAAGCCTGGCCCTCGAACTCCGTGTGCGGAGTGGTGGTGCCGGGCTTCACGATGACCTGACCGCGCTCGACGTCCTCACGCTTGAGGCCACGCAGGAGCAGACCGGCGTTGTCGCCAGCCTGAGCCTCGTCGAGCAGCTTGTGGAACATCTCGATACCGGTGACGGTGGTCTTCTGCGACTCCTCGCGGATGCCGACGATCTCGACCTCCTCGTTGACCGTGATCTGACCGCGCTCCACACGACCGGTGACGACGGTGCCACGACCGGTGATGGTGAAGACGTCCTCGACGGGCATCAGGAACGGCTTGTCGGTCTCGCGGACCGGGTCCGGGATCGAGTCGTCGACGGCCTGCATGAGGTCCTCGATGGACTTGACCCACTTCTCGTCGCCCTCGAGCGCCTTCAGCGCCGAGATCGGGATGACCGGGGCGTCCTCGTCGAACTCCTGGGCGCCCAGCAGCTCGCGGACCTCCATCTCGACGAGCTCCATGATCTCCTCGTCGTCGACCATGTCGGCCTTGTTCAGTGCGACGAGGATGTAAGGAACACCCACCTGACGCGCGAGCAGCACGTGCTCACGGGTCTGCGGCATCGGGCCGTCGGTGGCGGCCACGACCAGGATCGCACCGTCCATCTGGGCGGCACCGGTGATCATGTTCTTGATGTAGTCGGCGTGACCCGGGGCGTCGACGTGCGCGTAGTGGCGCTTGTCGGTCTGGTACTCGACGTGGGAGATGTTGATCGTGATACCACGAGCCTTCTCCTCAGGAGCCTTGTCGATCTGGTCGAACGCGAAGCTCTCGTTGAGATCCGGGTACTTGTCGGCCAGCACCTTGGTGATGGCGGCCGTGGTGGTGGTCTTGCCGTGGTCGACGTGACCGATGGTGCCGATGTTCACGTGCGGCTTGGTCCGCTCGAACTTCGCCTTGCCCACTTGTGTCCTCCTGGACTGTTGTCGCTGTCGGGTGGTTCCCGACAGTGGTTGGTTTTACTTTCGTTGTTTCGCGCCGAGGCGCGGCCCGCAGGCTAGGGCAGTTATTCGCCCGTCGCCTTTGCGATGATCTCCTTCGACACGTTCGCCGGAACCTCGGCGTACGAGTCGAAGACCATGGAGTAGTTAGCCCGGCCCTGGGTCTTCGACCGAAGGTCTCCGATGTAGCCGAACATCTCCGACAGCGGAACCTGTGCCTTGACGACACGGGCACCACTGCGCTCCTCCATGGCCTGGATCTGGCCACGGCGGGAGTTCAGGTCGCCGATCACGTCACCCATGTACTCCTCGGGCGTCGTGACCTCAACGGCCATGATCGGTTCGAGGATGACTGGGCCCGCCATCTTCGCAGCCTCCTTGAGAGCCTGCGAACCGGCGATCTTGAAGGCCATTTCCGACGAGTCGACGTCGTGGTACTGACCGTCGAGCAGGGTGACCTTCAAGTTGACCAGCGGGTAGCCGGCGAGAACGCCGTACTGCATCGCGTCCTGCGCACCGGCATCCACCGAAGGGATGTACTCGCGCGGGACACGACCACCGGTGACGGCATTGGCGAATTCGTAGGTCGCACCATCCTCGGCGTCCACGAGGGGCTCGAGCTTGATGATGACCTTGGCGAACTGGCCGGAGCCACCGGTCTGCTTCTTGTGGGTGTACTCGTGCTTCTCCACCGTCTTGCGAATGGTCTCGCGGTAGGCGACCTGGGGCTTGCCCACGTTCGCCTCAACCTTGAATTCGCGCTTCATGCGGTCGACGAGGATGTCGAGGTGCAGCTCGCCCATACCGCCGATGACGGTCTGGCCGGCTTCCTCGTCGAGCTCGACCGAGAAGGTCGGGTCCTCTTCGGCCAGCTTCTGGATGGCGGTGCCGAGCTTCTCCTGGTCGGACTTGGTCTTGGGCTCGATCGAGACCTTGATGACCGGGTCCGGGAAGCTCATCGACTCGAGGACGATCGGCTTCTGCTGGTCGCACAGGGTGTCGCCGGTCGTGGTGTCCTTGAGGCCGATCATCGCGTAGATGTGGCCGGCCACCGCGTCGTCAACCGGGTTCTCCTTGTTGGCGTGCATCTGGAACAGCTTGCCGATGCGCTCTTTCTTGCCCTTGGCCGAGTTGAGCACCTGCGCGCCCGGCTCGACCTTGCCCGAGTAGACGCGAACGAAGGTCAGCTTGCCGAAGAACGGGTGAGCGGCGATCTTGAACGCCAGCGCCGAGAACGGCTCGTCCATGCTCGGCTTGCGGGTGATGACCTCGTCCTCGTCACCGGGGACGTGACCCTCGATCTCGCCGATGTCCAGCGGGTTCGGGAGGTAGTCGATGACCGCGTCGAGCATGGGCTGCACGCCCTTGTTCTTGAACGCCGAGCCACACAGCACCGGGTAGAGCTCCGAGTTGACCGTGAGCTTGCGGATCGCGCCCTTGATCTCCTCGACGGAGAGCTCCTCGCCGGCGAAGTACTTCTCCATGAGGGCTTCGTCGGACTCGGCAACCGTCTCGAGCAGCTTCTCGCGGTACTCGGCGGCCTTGTCGGCCAGATCCGCGGGGATCTCCTCGATCTGCGGCTCGGCACCGATCTCGACGGTGCCGCGCCAGGTGATGGCCTTCATCTCGACCAGGTCGACGACGCCGTCGAAGGCATCCTCGGCACCGATCGGGAGCTGCAGGACCAGCGGCTTGGCGCCGAGGCGGTCGATGATCGTCTGCACGGTGAAGTAGAAGTCCGCGCCCATCTTGTCCATCTTGTTGACGAAACAGATGCGCGGGACGTCGTACTTGGTGGCCTGGCGCCAGACCTGCTCGGACTGGGGCTCCACACCCTCCTTGCCGTCGAAGACGGCAACGGCGCCGTCGAGCACGCGCAGCGCGCGCTCGACCTCGACGGTGAAGTCGACGTGGCCCGGGGTGTCGATGACGTTGATCTGGTTGTTGTTCCAGAAACAGGTCACGGCCGCGGAGGTGATGGTGATCCCCCGCTCCTTCTCCTGCTCCATCCAGTCCGTCGTCGATGCACCGTCGTGGGTCTCACCGATCTTGTAGTTGACGCCCGTGTAGAACAGGATCCGCTCGGTCGTCGTCGTCTTGCCGGCATCGATGTGGGCCATGATGCCGATGTTGCGGACCTTGGTGAGGTCGTTGAGCACTTCCTGTGCCATTACATTCCCTTCGGGAATCGATTGGTGGACTGTTGAGGAGCCGCGGTCACCAGCGGTAGTGCGCGAACGCCCGGTTGGCCTCGGCCATCTTGTGGGTGTCCTCGCGACGCTTGACCGACGCACCGAGGCCGTTGGAGGCGTCGAGCAGTTCGTTGGCCAGGCGCTCCACCATGGTCTTCTCGCGACGCTGACGGCTGAACGTCACCAGCCAGCGCAGGGCGAGGGTGTTGGCGCGGTTCGGCTTGACCTCGATGGGGACCTGGTAGGTCGCACCGCCGACGCGGCGGCTCTTGACCTCGAGGGTCGGCTTGACGTTGTCGAGGGCGCGCTTGAGGGTGATGACCGGGTCGGTGCCGGTCTTCTCGCGGGCCTGCTCGAGGGCGCCGTAGACGATCCGCTCGGCGGTCGACTTCTTGCCGTCGAGGAGGATCTTGTTCACCAGCTGGGTGACCAGCGGCGAACCGTAGACGGGGTCGTTGATGAGGGGGCGCTTGGGCGCGGGTCCTTTACGTGGCATGACTAGCCGCCCTTCTTCGCGCCGTAACGGCTGCGAGCCTGCTTGCGGTCCTTGACACCCTGGGTGTCGAGCGAGCCGCGGATGATCCGGTAACGCACACCCGGGAGGTCCTTCACACGACCACCGCGGACGAGCACCATCGAGTGCTCCTGGAGGTTGTGGCCCTCACCGGGGATGTAGGCGGTGACCTCGACGCCGCTGGTCAGGCGCACACGCGCGACCTTACGGAGAGCCGAGTTCGGCTTCTTGGGGGTGGTGGTGTACACACGCGTGCACACGCCGCGCCGCTGCGGGCTGCCCTTCAAGGCCGCGGTCTTCTTGATAGAAGCCTTGTCCTTGCGGCCCTTGCGGACCAGCTGGTTAATAGTTGGCACTGAATTCCTTCATTCGATTGGTTCCACGGTGAACCGACTCGTCGTCGTTCCGCCGTGAGTTGCGGTTGGTGCTCCGGGCAGGTTGATCACTGTCGCCATCGGCGACCGTGATTCACCTCCACAACTCGCCCCACCAGCACTTTTGTGCTGGTCAGTACATTGATCGCTACCCCGCGGTCGGGCGTGTCAAACACCCGATCGCGGACTCGCTCAGTCAGTCTGGTCCGGACCCGGGCGAGACCCGGGTTGAACCCGGTCCGACTCGATCCCTTGACAGGCATGCAGACTGGCCCAGCTCTCGCCGGGCACCGCCCAAGTACTTTACCGACCGCACATGGCCGGGTCAAAATCAATCCCCCGCCCCGGCCTGGCCCAACCGCCGAGTGGGCCCTATTTCCCGCCGACTGGGCCCTCATCCCCGCCGACTGGGCCCTACTTCTCGCCGACTGGGCCCTCATCCCCGCCGACTGGGCCCCGCCGAACCGACTCGGCGTCACTCGACGGCGAACACCGGGATCAGGTGGGCCACCCCGGCAAGCTCCTCGACGCTGGAATCCGGCGTCACCCCGGCGGGCAGGAAGCGTCCGACCTCCCACCCCCACTTGTCGAGATACGTGGCGATGATCCGCGCGCGGTCGTCCACGGCGACTTCGGTCAGCCCGACATCACGACGGCGCCGGCCCCGGCGGAGTTCGACGCGTCGCGCCGCCCGCGCGTTGCGGACCCAGTCGGTCTCGCCGCGGACGGCGACGAGGTACTGCGAACCGTCGAGCGTCAGCAGGTTGACCGGGATCGTCTGCGGCCGGCCGCTGACCCGGCCGGCGACGGTGAGCGCTTGCGAACCGGCGAGGTTGACGCCCCGCTCGGTAAGCCAGCGGACGACACCGTTGAAGGCGCGGTCGACGGCGCCGGGGGCGATGTAGTGGGTGTGCTGCGACATGGTTTCCACCTTTCACATGTAACGAGATCAGTGCTCTCGGTTTGAGCGTGCACCACGCCACGGAAGAAATCAAGAGCACCGCTCTCACTTTGTGTCATGATCGATGGATGGCAGGAACCAAACGGGCCGAGAACCGCGCCGCGATGACCGCCGACATCAAGCGGCTGGGCCGCGAGCACCTCTCCACCCACGGGGCGGCCGGACTGTCGTTGCGGGCCATCGCCCGGGACATGGGCGTCGTCTCCTCGGCCGTGTACCGCTACGTCCCCAGCCGCGACGACCTGCTCACCCTGCTGCTGGTCGACGCCTATAACGATCTCGCCGACACCGTCGACGACGCGATGTCGGCGGCCGACTCCCCACGCCGCCGAATCGAGATCGCCGCGACGACGACCCGCACCTGGGCGGTCGCCGACCCGGCACGGTGGGCACTGCTCTACGGCAGCCCGGTCCCCGGCTACGCCGCGCCGGCCGAGCAAACCGGCGGACCGGGAACCCGCGTCGTCGCCGCATTGTTACGCGCGATGAGCGACGCGGAGCGCGACGGCTCCGTGCGCGACGACCTGCCCGAACCGACCGGCCCCCTGCGCGAGGACCTGACGGCGATCACCGCCGAGTTCGGCCTGGCGTTGTCACCCGCCGCCACCCAGGCCGGCACGGTGTTGTGGGCGACGATCATCGGCGCGATCAACCTCGAGGTGTTCGGCCAGTACGGGCCGGACTCGATCAGCACCCCAGAGTCGTTGTTCGCCAACCAGATCGCCCTCACCCTCTCGGCAATACTTGGCTGACGCGGCGATCTCGACGAGACGACGAGACCACGAGACGACAACATTCGGGTCGGATCGCCCTCCGGGGGGGATCCGACCCGATCAACCTTATGCCTTACGGACAGAATGTCGTCGAAAGCGTCAGTCACAGCGAACCGGGCCGGGTCCAGTTGGACCCGGCCCGGAGCGGCAGAATAGCTATCCAGTTGTGGATCTGCCGGTGCTATTTACCCCACCAGATCTGGAATGCACGCAGAGTCTCTCCGGCATACCGCCCGTTGAAGTAACCGCTACCACACTGCGCAACACCGACCGCAGCGCCGATGGCCGCGCCAATGATCCAGCCGACGATGAAGAAAAACCCAATGAGGGCACCAACCAGTGCTGCACCACCGATGCACGCGGCGTTACGTTGGAAGACGTAGTTCATCTGTGCGTTGGCTTGGTCCTTGTTGATCTTGGTCTTCAGCGGCTGGTACTTCAGCCCCTTCTTCTTGGCCACAGCCTGCGGCTTGAGCACCACGGACTTGCCGTTGGCCGCCACTTTGGCTTCGAGCGGAACGCTGGTGCCGTTCTGCGGGTTCTTCACCGCCAACGGGACGCGGTTCTTGACCTTGCCCTGGGCGTTCGAGAACAGCAGCTGGTCGCCGACCTGCTGCACCTTACCGGAGGTCATGTCGACCTTCACACCGTCGTCGGTGTAAGCAAAGGTCATCGGCCCGACGTTAACACCTTGACGGGCGGCACCAGCGGTGGCTGGCTGGACCACCAGCAGGGCCGCGACAACCGCAGCGATCATTCCCAGGATGGACGTAAAGCGCTTCATGACTTACCCCTCTCAATTTGTACCCACAGACGGTTCTGCAGTATCACTATCGAATCACAGGGTGTTCACAGATTCGCGTCGAACGAGCCGTTCACTCGAGGATTACCCCAAAGTGAGCAAGGCACAGCGGTCGGGGAGGGACCAAAGCCCCTCGTCGACAACCGAGTTCAATTCCGCTCCCCCTGCGGAAGCCGTGCCGATGAATTGCGTTTCGCCGGGTTCGACGGGGGTGGGACGACGGGGCCGATGTCGCCGTCGGGGGCGTCGTCCAGGTCGACGATCACCGGGGCGTGATCACTGGGTTTGGTCCCCTTGCGCGCCTGCCGGTCGACGAAGGCGGCCTGCACCCGCGGCGCCACGTCGGCACCGGCGAGGACCAGGTCGATGCGCATCCCCAGATCCTTGTGGAACATCCCGGCGCGGTAATCCCAGTAGCTGAACACCCGCTCCTGCGGCCAGCGCGCGCGGATCACATCGGTCAGCCCGGTGTCGACGACGGCGGCCAGCGCCGCGCGCTCGGATTCGGTGACGTGGGTGTGTCCGGCGAAGGCGGCCGGGTCGAAGACGTCTTCGTCGGCGGGGGCGATGTTGATGTCGCCGCACACCATCGCCGACGACGGGCCGGCCGCGGCGACCGCCGCGCGCAGCGCGTCGAGCCACACCAGTTTGTAGCGGTAGTGGTCGGAGTCGACCTCACGCCCGTTGGGGACGTAGAGCGAGTACACCCGGACCCCGCCGCACACCGCCGACACCGCCCGCGCCTCGACCGCGCCGTCGGGTTCGGGATAGCCCGGGGTGGCGGGAAAGGCCTTCTCCACCTCGTCGAGCCCGACCCGCGACAACAGCGCCACGCCGTTCCACTGCCCCTGCCCGTGATGGGCCCACGCATAGCCCAGCCCGGTCAGCTCGGCGCCGAGCAGCGATTCGAATCCCTCGTCGTCGAGCTTGGTCTCCTGCAGGCAGACCACGTCGGGTTGGCGCTGTTGCAGCCACGGCAACAGCCGGGGGACCCGGGCGCCGACGGAGTTGACGTTCCACGTCGCGACACGCATGCCACCAAGCTAGCCGTCGCCCGCGCGCACGCAGTCGAGGACCTCCTGCGCCGCCCGGGCGGCCCGGTCGGCGTCGCCGGCGACCACCGCCCGGACGAGGTCGGTGTGCTGCCGCTCGTAGGAGGCATCGACGCCGACGGTCCCCTCGGCGATCGTCTGGCGCAGGACGGGCAGCAGCAGGTCGTAGAACTCCAGGTACAGCTCGTTGTGGCTGGCGGCGACGACGGCCCGGTGCAGTTCGGTGTCGGCGTCGACGGCCGCGTCGCGCTCGCTCTCGCTCCCCGCCTCGGTACGGCCCCACAGTGCGTTGCGCCGGGCCAGTGTCTCGTTCAGCACGGCGATGTCGGCGTCGTCGCGGCGCCGCGCCGCGAGCATTGCCGCCGTCACGTCCAGCGCCTCGCGCAACTCGAGGAGGTCGCGGCGGCGCGCCGATGAGAAGTAGCCGCCGATCGCCACCTCCCGCTCGTCGACGGCGAGCACGTAGGTACCCGACCCCTGGCGGCGCTCCACCACCCCGGCGTGCACGAGCGCCCCCACCGCTTCGCGCAGCGTGTTGCGGGAGGTGTCGAGCAGGTCGGCGAGTTCGGGCTCGGTGGGGATCCGCTCGCCCACCGCCCACTCGCCGGCCGCGATCCGACCGCGCAGGTCCTCGGTGACTTGCTCGATGCGGGTGGCCCGTCTGTCGGGTTGACCACCATCGAAGGTATTTCGGTTGAGCACTGCCATGCATTCATCCTATGATTTAGCGGTCCGTAATTCATCCTATGAATTGGTTGCCGCCGATGCTCGTCAACGACCCCGACCTGGCCCTGCCCCACAGCGGCCCCGCCCGGCGCACGCCGCGATTCATGCTGTCGGGCCGGCTCGTCGTGGTCGTGGCGATCCTCGTCTTCGCCGCCTCGCTGCGCACAGCGGTCACCTCGATCGCCCCGCTGCTCACCCGGATCGGCGACGAGATGGGCTTCGGCGCGACGACGATCGGCCTCATCGGGATGATGCCCACCGCGATGTTCGGCATCGCCGGTTTCCTGGCCCCGGCACTGAGCCGCCGCATCGGCCTGGAGAACCTGACGCTGGCCGCGGTGGTCGCGACCGGCGCGGGTATCGCGTTGCGCGCGACCTCGTCGTCGGCGGGCGTTCTCCTGCTATGGTCGGGCCTGGCGCTGCTCGGCATGGGAATCGGCAACATCGTCATCCCGCCACTGGTCAAGCGCTACTTCAGCGACCGCATCGCCCTGATGTCGACGGCCTACATCACCTTCGTCCAACTCGGCACCGCCGTGCCCGCCGCGCTGGCCGTGCCGGTCGCCGATGCGCACGGCTGGCGCATCTCACTGGCGATGTGGGCGCTCGTCCCGGCCATGGCCCTCCTGCCGTGGATCGGGATCGCCGCCGCCCGGCGCCGCCGCCGCGACGACGACGCCGCCACCGAACGCGTCACCGGCCTGTGGCGGACCCCGCTCGCCTGGGGGATGACCTTCATGTTCGGCATGACCTCGCTGGTCACGTACTCCCTGTTCACCTGGCTGCCGACGATGATCTCCGACGCCGGGGGCAGCGACCAGCTCGGGGGCGCCGTCGTCGCAGTCTTCTCCGCACTCGGATTCATCGGCACCCTCGTCGCACCCGCCGTGTGCGCCCGGTTCCGCAACCCGTTCGGCTTCGCCGCCTTCTTCACGATCTGCCTAGCCGTCGGCCTCGCCGGCATCACCTGGGCACCGATGAGCGGCACATGGGTCTGGGTCGCCTTGCTCGGCGTCGGTCCGACGACCTTCCCCATGGCGCTGACGCTGATCAACCTGCGCACCCGCAGCGACGCGGAGTCGGCGGCGCTGTCCGGGTTCGCTCAGGGCGTCGGCTACCTGCTCGCCTGCACCGGCCCACTGTTCGTCGGCGTGCTGCACGAGGCCACCCGCGGGTGGACGCTGCCGACGGCGTTCCTCTTCATCGCGGTCGCCGCCATCGCCGCCGGCGCCGCGGTGGCCTGCCGTCCGCTACCGATAGTCGTCGAGGACGTGCCATTGCCTCAGAACGGGCCCGACGACCTAGCCGGCCAGCCCTAACATTCCGTCGATCTGCGCAGCGAACGCCCGCCGCACGTCGAAGCCGTCGACGATGCGCCGCCACTTCGGCAGAATCGCCGAGACGTGCGGGTAACCTGCGACGATGGCGGGATCGATGGTGTCGAACCAGCCTTGCTTACCGCTTTCGCGGTGGCGGGCCAGCTCGGCCCACCGGATATCGCTGACGGTCAACGACCAGATCATGCGCCAGAGGTCCAATGCCGTTTGATCGTCGGCGCCCAGTTCGTAGGCGGCATCGAGGAACCGGTCGGCAATGGCCAACGCCGGAGTACCCACGATTGTGCCTTCCTCGAGAATCGACACGATCCATGGAATGGCGCCGAGTCGGTCGCGCATGTCGACCGCGATCGCGATCAGCCGCTCCCGCGGTGGACCGGTCGGCTCGACCCAATCGATACGGGCCGCCACCTCCGATAGGGCTAGTGCGAGTAACGCCGTCTTGTTCGGCACGTAGTGGTAAAGAGTCATCGGCTTCGATCCGAGGTCATCGGCAAGACGGCGCATAGTCAGCCCTTCGGCCCCTTCGCGCTCGAGAATGGCTAGCGCGGCATCGACGATCGTCGATCTGTCCAGCGAAGCGGAGGGCGGCATCCTCCTATTCTGCCCCACCCCTTTTCCTTCGGCAGCCGAGCGGGTACATTCTCGTACAGGTACGAATCCGTACATGTACGACTCCGAAAGGCTGCCATGTCCGCCGAGGCCACCATCGACGACCACTCACCCGCACCATCCGCGCCGCGGCGCCTTGGGCTCCTGATCGCCACGGTGTTCGGGCTGCAGTTCCTCGTCGGCCTGGACACCTCGCTGGTGAACATCGCCCTGTCCGATATCAAGGTCGACCTGGCCTTCAGCGACGCCGGACTGCAGTGGATTGTCACCGCCTACCTGCTCTGCTTCGCCGGTTTCCTACTGGTCGGCGGCCGACTCGGCGACATCTGGGGCCGTCGTCGGACCGTGGTCTCGGGTCTGGCCGTCTTTGCCCTCGCGAGTGCGGTTGGCGGCCTCGCGCAGTCGCCCGGAGTTCTCGTCGGCGCGCGGGCGGTTCAGGGCATCGCCGGCGCACTGCTCGCCCCAGCCGCCCTCGCCCTGGTGGCGACCATCACCGACGCGCGGGCGCGCCGCACCGCGATGGCCGTCTGGGGTGGCGCGAGTGCGGCGGGTGGCGCCGTGGGGGTCGTCGCCAGCGGCCTGCTCACCGAAGCCTTCGGCTGGCAGGCCGTCATGTTCGCCAACCTTCCAATAGTGGGACTGGTACTAGCCGGAGCGCTGGCATGCGTGCCACGCGGCGAACAGGCCGCAGCCCAAATGGATCTACTCGGCGGCGTTTTAGTCACAGCCGGCCTCGGCGCGCTGGTTTACGCCGTCACGGCAACCGGCGAGCACGGCTGGTCATCGAGTCGGGCGGTAGTCGGATTCCTGATTGCGATTGTCCTCCTGGTCGGCTTCGTGACTGTCGAGCGGGCCAGCGACCATCCCATGATGCCGATCCGGGTCCTGGCCACGCGGAGCATCGTCGGGGCCAACGTGTTCGGTTTCATGCTCGCTGCCGGCCAACTCGCCGCGTTCTACTTCTGCTCGCTTTACCTACAGCAAGTGTGGGATCTGACTCCCCGTGCGGCCGGGGTGTTGTTCCTGCCGTTCTGTCTCTTTGTCGTCGTCGGTATCGCGTTGGCCACAAAGCTGGCCACGCGGTTCGGAGCGCGGCCGGTCATCGTCGGATTTGGGCTGATCGGCGCTGCGGGGTTGGCGATGTTCGCCCGCCTTCCGGGCACCTACGACTTCTGGCTCGGCATGTTCGCACCGTCGGTAGTCACCGCCATCGGCATCGGCGGATCGATGATGCTCATCGGCGTGGCCGGCACAGCCGGGGTCCCCGCTGCCGATGCCGGGATTGCGTCCGGGGTGTTGAACAGTTCCCGCCAACTCGGCGGCACCATCGGACTGGCCGCCCTCGTCACCCTCGCGGCGCAGTATCCCGTCGCGGCCGACGGTTTTCGCGCGGGCCTCGCCATCGCCGCCGGATTACTCGTCGTCGCCAGCCTCGCCGCGGGCGCGATCTTGCCCCGAAGCCGCGGCTGACGCTCTCGTCAGACTCCGATGCACCCCGCTGAACTGGGAGTTAGAGAGAATTTCGCAATATCTGGACTCTGTCCAGAAAATTGGGCCATACTGGTGGTGTGCCAACGACCGATGAACTCACCGCAGTACTCCGCGCTGCGGACCTGCGCGTCACGCAACCCCGCGTGGCGGTCCTCAATGCGGTCTATCACAATCCGCACGCCGATACCGACCATCTGCTCAACCAGGTCCGCGACGAGCTTCCGTCGGTATCCCGCCAGGCCGTCTACGACGTCCTCGCCGCCCTCACCCACGCCGGTCTGATCCGGCGCATCCAGCCCGCCGGAACCTATGCCCGCTACGAGGCGCGCGTCGGCGACAACCACCACCACGCCGTGTGCCGGGTATGCGGCTCCATCACCGATATCGACTGCGTGATCGGCGAGGCGCCCTGCCTCTCCGGTTCCCTCCCGGACGCATTCACCGTCGACGAGGCCGAGGTCATCTACTGGGGCGTCTGCGCCCAGTGCTCGGTCCGCATCGACGCCGGACTTCCCGATGAAGACCCCGTTTTTCAGCCCCATCGAAAGGAATGAGCTAATGACTGACGCCGCCGAAATCGACGATGTCAACGACTCGTCAGCAGGGTGCCCGGTGGCACACCTGGTCCGCCCCACGGAGGGTTCGGCCAACCAGGAATGGTGGCCCAAGCGCCTGAACCTCCGCATCCTCGCGTCCCACCAGCCCGTCTCCAACCCGATGGCTACCGAGGATGACTTCGACTACGCCAAGGAGTTCGAGTCCCTCGACCTCGACGCGGTCAAGGAAGACCTCAAGAAGGTCATGACCGACTCCAAGGAGTGGTGGCCGGCCGACTACGGCAACTACGTCGGCTCCATGGTTCGCATGGCCTGGCACGCCGCCGGCACCTACCGCGTCGGCGACGGCCGCGGCGGCGCCGGACACGGGCAGCAGCGGTTCGCCCCGCTCAACAGCTGGCCCGACAACGTCGGCCTGGACAAGCCGCGCCGCCTGCTGTGGCCGGTCAAGAAGAAGTACGGCCGCAAGCTCAGCTGGGCCGACCTGATCGTCCTCGCCGGCAACGTCGCGATGGAGAACTGCGGGTTCGAGACCCTCGGCTTCGCCGGCGGCCGCCCCGACCAGTACGAGGGCGACGACGAGACCTACTGGGGCCCGGAGACCACCTGGCTCGGCGACGAGCGCTACACCGGTGAGCGCAACCTCGACAACCCGCTCGCCGCGGTCCAGATGGGTCTGATCTACGTGAACCCCGAAGGCCCCAACGGCAAGCCGGACCCGCTCGCCGCGGCCCAGGACGTCCGCGAGACCTTCAAGCGGATGGCGATGAACGACGTGGAGACCGTCGCCCTGATCGCCGGCGGCCACACCTTCGGCAAGACCCACGGCGCGGCCCCGGCCGACCACGTGGGCCCCGAGCCGGAAGCCGCCCCGATCGAGCAGATGGGCCTGGGTTGGAAGAACAGCTTCGGCACCGGCAAGGGCGCCGACGCCATTCAGTCGGGTCTGGAGGGCGCATGGAACTCCACCCCGACCACGTGGGACAACAACTTCTTCTGGACGTTGTTCGGGTATGAGTGGGAGCTCACCGAGAGCCCGGCCGGCGCCAAGCAGTGGCGGCCGAAGGACGGCGCCGGATCGACCAGCGTCCCGGACCCCGAGCACCCGGAGAAGCGCCACGCGCCGATGATGCTCACCACCGACATCGCGCTGCGCACCGACCCGGCGTACGAGAAGATCTCCCGGCACTTCCTGGACAACCCGCAGGAGTTCGCCAAGGAGTACGCCAAGGCGTGGTTCAAGCTGACCCACCGCGACATGGGCCCGCGCACCCGCTACAAAGGCACCCACGTCCCCGACGAGGTGTTCATCTGGCAGGACCCGATCCCGGCGATCGACTACGACGTGGTGGGACCCAAGGAGATCGCCGACCTGCGTCAGCGCATCGCCAAGTCGGGCCTGACCGTCGCCCAGCTGGTGTCCACCGCCTGGGCGTCGGCGGCGACCTTCCGCAACAGCGACAAGCGCGGCGGCGCCAACGGTGCGCGCATCCGGCTCGAGCCGCAGCGCGACTGGGAGGTCAACAACCCCAAGCAGCTCACAACCGTGCTGGCCGCGCTGGAGAAGATCCAGTCGGAGTTCAACGAGGCGCAGTCGGGCAACGTGAAGATCTCGCTGGCCGACCTCATCGTGCTGGCCGGCGGTGTCGGCATCGAGCAGGCCGCCAACGCGGCGGGCTACCCGACCAGCGTTCCGTTCCACGCGGGGCGCAACGACGCCACCGCCGAGCAGACCGACGTCGAGATGTTCGAGGTGCTCGAGCCCAAGGCCGACGGTTTCCGCAACTACCGGGGCAAGGACGCGAGCCAGCCGGGCGAGTACCTGCTGGTCGATAAGGCCAACCTGTTGGGTCTGTCGGCCCCGCAGATGGCCGTCCTCGTCGGCGGTCTGCGTGTGCTCGGCGCGAACTACGACGGCTCGGACAAGGGCGTCTTCACCGACCGTCCGGGGGTGCTGACGAACGACTTCTTCACCACCATCACCGACATGGACATCGCGTGGGCGTCAAAGGCCGACGAGGAAGAGATCTTCGTCGGGACCGTCGACGGCCAGCCCAAGTGGACCGGCAGCCGGGTTGACCTGGTGTTCGGCTCCAACGCGGAGCTGCGCGCCCTGTCCGAGGTGTACGGCGCCGACGACGCGGCCGGCAAGTTCGTCGACGACTTCGTCGACGCGTGGGTCAAGGTCATGGACAACGATCGGTTCGATCTGCACAGCTGATCCCACCGTTCCGACCGCGGGCCGGGCTATCCTCGCTGAGGTGAGCATGCATCAGCACGACGGCCCGGCCCGCCCCGTTGACCCACGGGAACATTGGGAGGAGTTCTACGGCGACGGGAAGCGGCCGTGGACCCGCCGGCCCAACGCGATCCTGGTCGAGGAGGTCGGCGCCCTGCCCGGCGCCGGCCGCACCGCGTTGGACCTCGGCTGCGGTTCGGGTGCCGATGCCATCTGGCTGGCCCAGCAGGGGTATGCGGTGACGGCGGTCGACATCGCCGACGCTGCACTGGAGACCGGCCGCGCCCACGCCCGCGAGGCGGGTGTGCCCGACGAGGCGATCGACTGGCGCCGCGTCGACCTGGGCGCCGACTTCCCCGTGGGCAGTTGGGATCTGGTCACCGCGTTCTACCTGCACTCGAATGTCGAACTCGCCCGCGCCGACATCCTGCGCAAGGCGGCCGGCGCCGTGGCCCCCGGTGGCACGCTGCTCGTCGTCGGGCACTGGGGGATGCCCGAGTGGCGTTTCGACGGCGATCCACCCAGTTTCCCCAGTGTCGACGACGTCCTGGCCGATCTCGACCTCTCCCCCGGGTGGGCCGTCGTGACCACCGGCCTGCGCGAGGTGGCGATGACCGATCCCGAGGGCAATCCGGCGGCCCGCACCGACAACCTGGTCCGCGTCACCCGCCCCGCCTGATCGCCGACTGGGCCCTCATTCCCGCCGACTGGGCCCTCATTCCCGCCGACTGGGCCCTCGATCTCGCCGACTGGGCCCTCGATCTCGCCGACTGGGCCCAATCCGGCCTTACGTCCCCGCTACGATCGTTCTCTTTTGTTTCTCCTGCAACAGGAGGACACTGGAAAGCGGGTTGGGAGTCACGTCGGAAAGGAGTCCGGTCATGATCACCAAACCGTTTCAGGCACTCGCCGCCGGCGGGGTTATCGGCCTCGCCGCGCTCGCCGCCCCCGCTCCGGTGGCCCACGCGTACGAGGTCCGCCACGCGGCCAAGGTCGTGTGCCGGGGCATCAGCCCGAACGTCGTCGACAACCCGTACGCCGGGCGCATCACCACCACGCAGTGGCTGCCCACGGAGCACGGCCGGATCACCATCTACGTCTCGCAGTCGGCGTCGCTGTTCGGCTACCAGTCCCGGCCCCGCCTGGCCTGGCACAACCTCACGACGGGGCAGCGCGGTCACGCCAGCACCATCGCCTACAGCAATCGCGAAGGCGAGGGGGCCTCGGTGATCAGCCTGCGAACCGGCGCCGGGCGGGTGAAGCTCACGATGTATGCCAAGAACAGCAACCGATTCGTCTCCGCGCGCTCGACCGCCTGCGCGACGACGGTTCGCGTGCGCTGACGCACCAACGCCGCGCTTAGCGGAGCGCGGCCACCAACTGCTCGACCCACGTCGCCACGACCTGACTGCGCCGACGAGAGTCGTCGGACAACGTGTCGGCCAACCCCAACCCGCGCGCCAGGTCGAGGGTGACCTGCGCCAACCGGTGCGCTTCGGGATTCTCGCCGGTCGGGTCCAGCCCGGTGACGGTGAACTTGTGGGCGGCCCGGGCGAGCTTCGCCTCCAACGGCAGGATCACCTCGCGCAGCGCGGGATCCGATGCCGCGGCGGCCCACACCTGCAGCGCCGCTTTGAATTCGGTGCCGGTGTAGATCGACACCGCCTTGTCCACGACGATGCGCACGCGTGCGTCGAGATCGTCGGGCAACGCGCCCACGACCCGTGACGCATCACCGGTCATCGACTCGAACATCTCCTCCATGACCGCGGTGATCAGCGCCTCGCGGGTCGGAAAGTGGTGCTGCGCCGCGCCGCGCGACACCCCGGCGGCCTCGGCCACCGCGGCGACGGTCGTCGCCGACCATCCTTGTCCGGCAAGCATTTCCACCGTGGCATCGAGAAGCCGCTCGCGGGTGGCCCGCGAGCGTTCCTGCTGCGGCTGGCGCGCGGTGGTCACTGCCCCGCGTCCCAGCTCGGCTTGCGCTTGGACAGGAACGCCGTCATCCCCTCGCGCGCCTCGTCGGAGGCGAACAACGCCGCGGACTCCGCCGCGCGGGCGCCCGCCGCCTCGTCGAAGTCGGCCAGAATCGCGGCGGTGGTCAACGCCTTCGACGCCGCCAATCCCTGCGGCGACGCCTTGCGGACCCCGCCCAGCACCGCGTCGAGCTCGGCCGACAACTCCTCCACACCCGACAACGCCCTGGTCACCAAACCGATCCGCTCGGCGGTTGACGGATCGAATGCCTCACCGGTCAGGAAGTACCGGCCGACGGCGCGCGCAGTCATCTTGGGTAGGAGCACCACGGAGATCATCGACGGCGCCAACCCGAGTCGGGCCTCGGTGAGCGCAAAGGTCGCCGACGGCCCGACGAGCGCAATGTCTGCCGCGCCGACCAACCCGAACCCGCCGGCCCGCACATGCCCGTCGGCGACGACGATGACGGGCTTGGGCATCGCCACCATCGCGCGCATGAGGGTCGTCATCGCGCGGGTGCCCTCGGCGGTGGCCTCCTCCGGGCTCAGCCCGCGTCGCAGCGCCTCACCCAAATCGGCTCCGGCGCAGAAGGTTCCACCGGTGTGCGTCAGCACGACGGCGCGTATCGCCGAATCGGCGGCCGCCGCCTCGAGTGCCTCGGTCAGCTGCCCGACCAGTTGCGCCGACAAGGCGTTCCGGTTCGACGGCGAGTTCAGCGTCACGGTGGCAACCGCTGCCGACACCTCGACGTCGACGACCCGGGTCAGTTCGTCAGCCATGGCAGGACCTCTCAGTACGACTTCGGCAGGCCGAGGCTGGTCTGCGCGACGAAGTTCAGCACCATCTCGCGGCTGACCGGTGCAACCTTGGCGATCCGGACCAGCGCCAGCATCGGCGCCAAGCCGTACTCTGTGGTCAGCCCGTTGCCGCCCAGCGTGTGCACGGCCTGGTCGACAAGCTTCGTCGACGCTTCCGCTGCAGCATATTTCGCCATGTTCGCCGGTTCGGCGGCGCCCCAGTCGTCACCCGCGTCGTACAGCGTTGCGGCCTTCTGCATCATCAGCTTGGCCATCTCCAGATCGACCTTGCCGGCGGCCAAGGGGTGCGCGATTCCCTGGTGGGCGCCGATCGGCGTCTTCCACACGGTGCGGTCCTTGGCGTAGGCGACCGCCTTGTCCAGCGCGAACCGGCCCATGCCGATCGCCGACGCAGCGCCCATGATCCGCTCCGGGTTGAGACCCGCGAACAGCTGGCTCAGCGCGGCCTCGGGCTCGCCGACGAGGGCGTCGCCGGGCAACCGCACGTCGTCGAAGAACAGTTGGAACTGCTTTTCCGGATTCTGCAGTTCCATCGGGATCTGGGTCCACGAAAAGCCTTCGGTGTCGGTGGGCACGATGAACAGCGCGGGCGCGAGCTTGCCGGTCTTGGCCTCCTCGGTGCGCCCGACGACCAGGACGGCGTCGGCCTGGTCGACGCCGGAGATGAACACCTTCTGCCCCGACAGCACCCACTCGTCGCCATCGCGGCGCGCGGTCGTGGTGATCTGGTGCGAGTTCGACCCCGCGTCGGGCTCGGTGATGCCGAACGCCATCGTGATCTCACCGCTGGCCAGGCCGGGAAGCCACCGCTGCTTCTGCTCGTCGGTACCGAAGCGGGCGATGATGTTGCCGCAGATGGCCGGTGACACGACGAGCATCAGCAGCCCGGTGCCCGATGCCGCCAACTCCTCCATGACGATGGCCAGCTCGTACATCCCGGCGCCACCGCCGCCGTATTCTTCGGGCAGGTTGACGCCGATGAAGCCGAGGTCGCCGGCCTCTTTCCACAGTTCGGTGGTCTTGAGGTCTTCCTTGGCGCACTTCTGGAAGTACTCGGCGCCGTACTTCTTGCCCAGTGCGGCCACGGCGGCGCGCAGCTCTTTGCGTTCGTCGGTCTCGATGAAACTCATTGGTTGCCTTTCGAATTGGAATCGCAGATCAGGCGTCGTCGTCAGACGGCAACGCTTCGATGATGGCGAGTACGTCGCCGACGGCGAGCTGGCGGCCGACCTCGACCGCCAGCGTGGCCACCACCCCGTCGCTGGGGGCGGCGATGGTGTGCTCCATCTTCATCGCCTCGAGCCACAGCAGCGGCTGTCCGGCGGTGACGGTGTCGCCCTCGGCCACCGCGACGCGGATGACCGATCCGGGCATCGGTGCGAGCAGCGAACCGGGTCGCTGCACGGCCGACGGGTCGACGTAGCGCGGCAGCACCCGCAGGGTGACCGATGTGTCCGGCCCGTCGACGAAGACCGCATCTCCGTATCGGGCCACGCGCAGCGTGCGCGCCACCCCGTCGACGGCAAGGACGACGGAATCCCCTGCCGCAGAGACGACCTCGACTCCCTCGTCGTCGGGAAGGGCGACGCCGAATCCGGGCGCCGCCGCGCTCACCGAGGAACCGGCCCGGCGCTCGAAGCGGTACCGGACCGCGATCTCCTCGTCGCCCCGGCCGAACGACTTGGTCTGGTAACCCGAGGCGATGTTGCGGAACCCGGAGGGGACCGACGACAACGACTGCGCCGCAGCGCGATTGCCCTCCGCGTCGGCCAGCGCGGCGGCAATGGCCGCCAACCGGATATCCTGCTCCGACGCGAGCGGGGCCGACAGCACGTCGAGTCCCACCTCGTCGATGAAGGCGGTGTCGGTGTCGCCGGAGAGGAACTCCTCCGAGCGCAGCGTGTTGACCAGCATGTCGCGGTTGGTGACCGGTCCGTGCAGCGTCGCGTGCGCCAATGCCGAGGCGAGTACCGCGGCACTGCGGCGTCGGGTCGGGGCCCAGCTGATCACCTTGGCGATCATCGGGTCGTAGAAGGTGGAAATCGTACTGCCGTCGGCGATTCCGGTGTCGACGCGCAGCCGCGACAACCCCGACTGTTCGGCGATCGCGAACCGGTGCACCGTGCCCGACTGGGGCGCCCACTCGGCGGCAGGGTTCTCTGCGTAGAGCCGGACCTCGATGGAGTGGCCGTTCGCGGTCGGCTCGTCGCCGACGAGGGGTTCGCCCATCGCGACGCGCAACTGCCACTCGACCAGGTCGAGCCCGGTGGTCTCCTCGGTGACCGGGTGTTCCACCTGAAGCCGGGTATTCGTCTCGAGGAAGTAGAACCGTCCCCGGCCGTCGGCGAGGAACTCGACGGTCCCGGCACCGGCATAGCCGATCGCGGCGACGGCCTTGCGGGCGGCGTCGTACAGCTTCTCGCGCAGCGCGGCATCGCCCTCAGCGGCCAGTCGCTCCACGAGTGGGGCCGGCGCCTCCTCGATCACCTTCTGGTGGCGGCGCTGGATGGAGCACTCCCGCTCCCCGACCGCCCAGACCGCGCCGTGATTGTCGGCCATCACTTGGACTTCGATGTGGTGGCCGCGCTCGACGTAGGGCTCGCAGAACACGGTGGGGTCGCCGAAAGCCGACTCCGCCTCGCGCTTGGCGGCGGCCACGTTCTCCTCGAGCTCGGACAGGTCGCGCACGATCCGCATGCCGCGCCCGCCGCCGCCGGCGGAGGCCTTGATGAGCAGCGGCAGATCGTCGGCGGTGACCGTCGTCGGATCGAGGTCGCCGAGGATCGGGACTCCCGCCTCGGCCATCAGCGACTTGGCGTTGACCTTCGAACCCATCGCGGTGATCGCCGAAGGCGGCGGACCGATCCACACCAGTCCGGCGTCGATCACCGCTTGGGCGAATTCCGCGTTCTCCGAGAGGAATCCGTACCCGGGGTGGATGGCATCGGCGCCGGCCGCACGGGCCGCCTCGATGACCAGGTCGCCGCGCAGATAGGTTTCCGCCGACGTGGCGCCGGGCAACCGCACCGCGGTGTCTGCTTGACGGACGTGCGGGGCGTCGGCGTCGGGATCGGAATGCACCGCGACGGTGGCGATGCCCAGGGCCCGGCACGTCTCGAACACGCGGCACGCGATCTCGCCGCGATTGGCGACGAGGACCGAGGTGATCTCGCGGGCAACGGGTTTGGTGGCTGTTGTCGTCATCATTGCCTCACATCCGGAAGACGCCGAAGCCATCGGCACCTTCGACCTCGCCGTTGTGGATCGCCGACAGGCACATGCCCAGCACCGAGCGGGTGTCGCGCGGGTCGATCACCCCGTCGTCGTAGAGCATCCCGGACAGGAAGGCCGGTACCGACTCCTTTTCGATCTGCGCCTCGATCATGGCGCGCATCCCGGCGTCGGCCTCCTCGTCAACCGTTCCGCCGCGGGCCTCGGTGGCCGCCCGGGAGACGATGGAGATGACGCCGGCCAGCTGTGCCCCGCCCATGACCGCCGATTTCGCGCTCGGCCAGGCGAACAGGAAGCGCGGGTCGTAGGCCCGGCCGCACATGCCGTAGTGGCCGGCGCCGTAGCTCGACCCCACCAGCAGCGAGATGTGCGGGACCCGGGAGTTGGATACCGCGTTGATCATCATCGAGCCGTGCTTGATGATGCCGCCGCGCTCGTATTCGGCGCCCACCATATAGCCGGTCGTGTTGTGCAGGAACAACAACGGGGTGTCGTACCGGTTCGCCAGCTGGATGAACTGGGTGGCTTTCTGCGCCTCGGCGGAGAAGAGCACGCCCTGCGCGTTGGCCAGGATGCCCACCGGATAGCCGTGTATCCGCGCCCACCCGGTGCACAGCGAGTTGCCGTACTCGGGCTTGAACTCGTCGAAGTCGCTGTCGTCGACGACGCGGGCGATGACGTCGCGCGGATTGAACGGGATCTTGAGATCCGACGGCACGATGCCGAGCAGTTCCTCCGCGTCGTAACGGGGTTCAATGGGCGCGGCCACCGGCCCGGGGCCCTTCTTGCGCCAGTTGAGCCGGGCCACGATGCGACGGCCGATGCGCAGGGCGTCCTGCTCGTCGGCGGCGAGATAGTCCGCGAGGCCCGACTCGCGGGCGTGCATGGTCGCTCCGCCGAGGGTCTCGTCGTCGCTCTCCTCGCCGGTGGCCATCTTCACCAGCGGCGGACCACCGAGGAAGACCTTGGAGCGTTCGGCGATCATCACCGTGTGGTCGCTCATGCCCGGGATGTAGGCGCCGCCGGCGGTGGAGTTGCCGAACACGAGGGCGATCGTCGGGATGCCGGCCGCGGACAGCCGCGTGAGGTCGCGGAAGAGTTGTCCGCCGGGGACGAAGACTTCCTTCTGGGTCGGCAGGTCGGCGCCGCCCGACTCCACCAGCGAGATGCAGGGCAGCCGGTTCTCCATAGCAATCGCATTGGCGCGCAGACTCTTCCGCAGGGTCCACGGGTTCGATGTCCCGCCGCGCACCGTCGGGTCGTTGGCGACGATCATGCATTCGACGCCTTCGACGACGCCGATCCCCGTCACCACCGACGCGCCGACCTGGAAGTCCGACCCCCAGGCGGCGAGCGGACACAGTTCGAGGAAGGGGCTGTCCGGGTCGATCAGCATCTCGATGCGTTCGCGCGCGGTCATCTTGCCGCGCTTGCGGTGCCGTTCGACGTACTTCTCGCCACCGCCGGCCAACGCCTTGTCGAACTCGCCGGAGAGCTCGACGAGCTTCTCGTTCATCGCCGCGGCCGCTTCGGCGAACGCCTCGCCGGCCGGGTCGAGTTTGGACTGTAGGACGGTCATGCCTGGTACCCCAATCGTTTCGCTGCCAGACCGGTCAAGATCTCGGTGGTCCCGCCGCCGATGCCGAGGATGCGCATGTCGCGGTACTGGCGCTCCACCTCGGTGCCGTTCATGTACCCCATGCCGCCGAACAGCTGAACCGCCTTGTCGGCTACCCACTCCCCGGTTTCCACGGCGGTGTTCTTCGCGAAGCAGACCTCGGCGATGAGGTCGGCGTTGCCGCCCGCGGCCTTGGTCTCGACGAGTGTTCGGGTGTAGGTGCGGGCGATGTCGATGCGCCGCGCCATCTCGGTGACGGTGTCCTGCACCGACTGTCGCGCGATCAGCGGGCGTCCGAAGGTCTCGCGGGCACGCACCCATTCCAGGGTCAGGTCGAGGCAGCGCTGTGCGTGGGCATAGGCCTGGACGGCGAGGCCGACCCGTTCGGAGACAAAGGCATTGGCGATCTGGGCGAACCCGGAGTTCTCAGCTCCGACCAGGTTGGCGACCGGGACCCGCACGTCGTCGTAGGAGAGCTCGGCGGTGTCGGAGGCGAGCCAGCCCATCTTGTCGAGTTTGCGCGTCACGGTGAACCCGGGCGTGTCCTTGTCGACGACGAGCAGCGAGACGCCGCCCGCGCCGTCACCGCCGGTGCGGACCGCGGTGACCACGAAGTCGGCGCGGACCCCGGAGGTGATGAAGGTCTTGGATCCGTTGACGATGTATTCGTCGCCGTCGCGGACCGCCTTGGTGCGCAGGTGTCCGACGTCGCTGCCGCCACTGGGCTCGGTGATGGCCAGCGAACCGATCTTCTCCCCGGCCAGCGTCGGGCGCACCCATCGGTCGATCTGCGCCGGGTCGCCCGCGGCGATCAAGTGCGGCAACGCGATGCCGCTGGTGAACAACGAGGCCCAGACGCCGCCGGAGGCCCCCCGGTAGAGGAACTCTTCGCCGAGGACGACCGAGTCGATGAAGTCGCCGCCGGATCCGCCGACCTCTTCGGGGATTGCGAGTCCGAAGAGCCCCAGCTTGGCGGCCTCGGCATGCAGCGACCGGGGGAGTTCGCCGGTGCGTTCCCACTCGTCCTGGTACGGCAGGACGTGGCGCTCGACGAAGTCGGCGACCGTCGCGCGCAGTTGGGTGCGCTCCGGGTTGTCCCAGAGCAGCGACGTGAACGGCATCAGTTCTCCTTGGTCACGTTGTTCGCGGGCAGGGTGTTCGCGGGCAGGAAGGCGGTGGGAATCGGGACCGGCCGCGAGCGGAGCCACTCGCCCATGCCCTTGGCCTGCGGGTCGAAGCGCACGTTGTCGGCGACACCGCGGCCCAGGACGCCCTCAATGACGAAGTTCACCGCGCGCAGGTTGGGCAGCGCATAGCGGCGGATCGTCAGGTCGGCGACCTCGGGCAGGAGCTCGCGGACCCGATCGGCGGTGAGTGCCTGGTCGAGCCAGGCGAACTCCTCGTCGCTGCGCACCCACACGCCGATGTTGGCGCTGCCGCCCTTGTCGCCCGACCGCGCACCGGCGATGGTGCCCAACGGCACGGTCGTCGTCGGGCCGAAGTCCGTCGCCGGCGGAACGGCGGTGTCCTCGTCGGCGGGCACCGCGGCCCGCAGCGGAGAGGGTTCGATCGAGACGGTGACGCCGTCGGGCTGGGTGACGCGGTGCGGCACCAGCGCGGCGTCGACGTAGCCCGGCTCGAAAACGCCGTAGGGCGAGCCGTTTCCGGGCGGCGCGGTCAGTGTGAAGCCGGGGAAGCTGGCCAGTGCGAGTTCGACGGCGACGGCCGAGAACGGGCGGCCCACCTTGGCCGGATCGGGGTCGCGGGCGACGACGCGCAGCAGGGCGCTGGCCTGTTCCTCGGTCGTCCCGTCGGGACGGTCGGTGCGGGCGAGCTCGAAGCCGAGCTCGGCCGGCTCGTCGGGCAACGCGGCGCGGAACTGTTCCTCGAAGAGCTTCGCCTTCGCCTCGATGTCGAGACCGGTGAGGACGACGTCGATTTCGTTGCGGATGCCGGCGAGGAAGTTCAGCGACACCTTGAGGTCGGTCGGCGGGTTCTCGCCTCGGATGTTCCGTACGGCGACCCGGTCCGGCGAGAGCTGTTCCAGTTCCACCGAATCCAGCCGCGTCGTGACGTCGGGGTTGAGGTAGCGGGGGCCGCCGACCTCGTAGAGGAGCTGGGCGGTGACGGTCCCGACGGTGACCGCGCCCCCGGTGCCCTCGTGCTTGGTGATGACCGACGACCCGTCGGCTGCCATTTCGGCGATGGGGAATCCCAAGTGGCCCATCGGGATTTCGGTGAAGAAAGAGTAGTTGCCGCCGGTCGCCTGGGTACCGCACTCGATGATGTGCCCGGCGACGACGGCGCCGGCCAGGGCGTCGAGGTCCTTGTAGCCCCAGTCGAAGGCGTGGGCGGCGGCGCCGACGGTGAGCGAGGCGTCGGTGACGCGGCCGGTGACCACGACGTCGGCACCGCGGCCCAGCGCCGTCTTGATACCGAAGGCGCCGAGGTAGGCATTGGCGGTGAGCGGTTCGCCCAAGCCCAACTTCTTCGCGTCCTTGAGAAGGTCGTCGCCGCTGACGAAGGCGACCTGGGCGTCGAGTCCGAGGCGGTCGGCGAGTTCGCGGATCGCGACGGCCAGCCCGTGCGGGTTGAGGCCGCCGGCGTTGCTGATGATCCGGACACCCTTCTCCAGGGCCAGGCCGAGGCAGTCTTCGAGTTGGCGCAGGAAGGTTTTGGCGTAGCCGAGCGAGGAATCCTTGAGGCGGTCGCGGCCGAGGATGAGCATGGTGAGCTCGGCCAGGTAGTCGCCGGTCAGGTAGTCCAGCTCCCCGCCTTCGAGCATCTCGCGCATCGCGGTGAAGCGGTCGCCGTAGAAGCCCGACATGTTGCCGATGCGGACTGCGTCAGTCATGGAAGGTCCTTCTGGTCGTCGAAATCAGTGATGGTGGAGCGGGAATCGGGCGATCACGCCGACGGTGCCCGCCCGCCGCCGGGTGGACCGGCGAAGCATTGCGCGATGGTCACCCATTCCGCGGCGTCGTCGCCGACGGTCGTGAGGGCGAGGTCGTCGATGTGGCGGCGCTGGGTCGCCAGTTCGCAAAAGTCGAGGGCCGGGCCGCGGACCACATTCGACGCGTCGTCGGGGCCCCAAGTCCAGATCTGGCCCGTCGGGCCGGTGAGTTCGTAGCGGAATGGCTCGGTCGGCGGCGTCTTGCCGTTGACCATGTAGGCGAAGTCGCGGGTGCGGACGCCGATGTGCGCGACGTGGCGCAGCCGCTCGGTGGGTTCGCGGGTGATCCCGAGCGCGTCGGCGATGTCGAGCCCGTGCGCCCAGGTCTCCATGATCCGCGCGGTGGCCATCGACGACGCCGACATCGGCGGGCCGAACCACGGCAACTTGGTGCCGTCGGGTACGGCGCACAGCGCACCGGCAAGCGTCGCGCGGGTCGTGCGCCAGTCGGCGAGGAGTTCGGCCGGCGGTCGTGCCGCTTCCACCTCGGCGGCCTCGTCGACGAAGACGGCCGCCTTCGGCGCCGCCTCCGCCAGCATCTCGGCGAATCGGTCCGGGTCGGTGCAGGCGATCAACGAGACCCGATCGGTCCACAGCAGGTGCCCGATCTGGTGCGCGATCGTCCAGCCGGCCGCCGGGGTGTCGGTCGCCCACGCCTCGGCGGGCAACTCCGCGACGAGGTCGTCGAGGGAGTCGCTCTCGGCCGTCAGGTCGGCCACAATCCCAGCGGTTGCTGACATGCGAACAGCGTCACACGCCAGGGCGAAAAAAGCAAGCACGCATGATTGTTTCTGTTCCCCGGCATTCGCCGAGTGGGCCCTAGATTCCGCCGACTGGGCCCCCATTTCCGCCGACTGGGCCCTCATCTCCGTCGACTGGGCCCTCATTTCCGTCGGCTGGGCCCTCATCTCCGTCGACTGGGCCCTCATTTCCGTCGACTGGGCCCTCGATTACATCGAATGGGCACCCGACATCCACCGCCCACCCATCGGGCTTCTTGTGCGGTGGATCGTGACCAGTATGCGGTCACGATCCACCGCATAAGGCGCTACAACAGGACCGCAGGGCCCAGTCGACGAGATCGAGGGCCCAGTCGGCAGGATTCAGGGCCCAGTCGGCGAGAAACAGGGCCCAGTCGGCGAAAGGCGACGGCTACTACGCGTCGCACCTCGCGTCCGCGGTACCGCGCGCGAGGAGCGTCCCGTCGGCGTCGTGGAGGACCACGTCGACGGTGGACAGGCGCCGGCCGATCTTGACCGGTGTCACCGTCGCCGTGACGGGTCGGCCGTCGACGGCGGGCGACCGCAAGAACGCGACGGTGAACTCGACGAGTTGGTAACCCACCCCTGCCCGCAGATTCGCCGCCACCCCCAACGACGCGGCCTGCGCGGTGATCGCCCCGATCATCCCGCCGTGCATGGTGCCGAAGAAGTTGCCCATCCACTGGGCCGCCGGAACGGCGAACCGCAGCGCCGCGGGATCCGGATCGACGACCTCCCCACCCAGCAGCTCCGCGAGCGGACCGATCCGACGCGAACCATCCGCGATCGAGGCGATGATCTGCGCGCCCGTCAACGACGGGTCGATCGGCGCCGGGGCGGGCACCTCGTCGGGCGCCGGCAACGGCTCGCCGACGACCACCTCGGACTCCCCCACCACCGCACGTCCGACCCGGACGTTGCGCGCCGTCCCGGTGAGCACCGGCTCGCCGCCGCGGGTGATGCGCACCGTCGTCGAACCGAGCGCCTCGTCGGACATCTCCACCCGACTGTCGCCGCGCAACACGTCGTCGACGCCGGGGCGCGCCCCCATCGACAGACTCAGCCGAGCCTGCAACGACGACGAGGAGCGGTCGGCAATCGCGAACGGGATACCGCCGAGATCGTCGAAAAGCACCATCAGCGCGGGCATGTCGACCAGTCCGCGGTGGTCGAGCACGCGCGTGCCCAACGACTGCGTCATGGCGATGGGATCGCTGTCGGCGATCACCCGGATCGCAAACGCCTCGAAGGCGTTCTTCGGGGTCACCGGCCCTCCAGGATCGCGGCGACCTCCGACGAGGAGAAGAACGGCGAAAGTTGTTCGCGCACAACGCGGTCCAGCTCACCCGACTCCTGCGCCGCGGCAAAGACCCGGGGTGCCCCGGCCACCGCGTACTCGACGAGGATGTCGCGGGTGATGTCGAGTTCGTCGAGCAGTTCGGCGGCCGGCGACTCCCCGTACACGGTGAAGAACCCGTCAATCAGCGCGTCGACCAGCTTCAGCACCGGCTCGGATGCCGCTGCGGTGATCACGACGTCCTGCCCCAGTCCGCCGATCCGCTTGGCGTCGTCGAGGGAGAGGACCTTGTCCAGCCGCCCGATCGGCTTGTCGGCGTAGAGGTCGAACACCTCCAGCACCGCGTCGCGCGTCGCCGGGTCCTTGAGCGTGGCGATGATGATTTTGTTCAGCCGGCCCATGGCGAACTCGGCGCCCTTGGCCGCCGTGTCGCCGAAGAAGGCCTCGAACTGTTCCCCGGTCTTGCCGATCGCCTTGCCCGCGGCCTTGGTGCCGAAGGACACCAACGACCCGACGCCGGGGATCTTCTCGGCCATCGCACGGTTGCCCGCGACGACGTCGTTGACGATCCGACCGACGAAGCGCGACGCGATCGCGGCGGTCATCGGGCTGTGGGTCAGGTCGTCGAGGACCTTCTCCACCAGCGGCGTCAGCCCCAGCGCCTCGTCGGTGATGCGCTCGACGTGGTCGCGGTCGACGACCTCGCGCAGGGTGTAGGTGCCCGCCGGATTCGACAGCACCACCTCGGCGCTGTGCTCCACCAGCGTGGAGGCGGCGGTACTCGGCGGCACCGTCGCCGCGATGGTGCGCGCGATGGACTTGATCAGTTCGGGATCGGCCAACGACGACATGGTCGTGCTCTCGGCAATGGCGAGCACGTCGTCGACGGCCTTGGCGGCCAGTTCGGGCAGTTCGTCGCCGGTGAGGCGGTTGATCGCCCACGCGACTTGGGCGTCCAGGAGTGCCTGGGCGACGGTTTCGGTTGTCATGGTCTGAGGGTATTCCGGACCACCGCGACTCAGGCGAGCAGCGCGGCCAACTCGTCGAGACTGTAGGGCGCCGAATCCTTGTGGTCGCGATAGGCGATGAAGGTCGGCTGGGCCTCGTCGTAACGCCCGATGAATCCACCAGAGGCGCTGAAGATCTGGCCGCTGACCCCACTCGCGCGGTCACCGGCCAGGAAGACGTACAGCGGGGCGACGTATTCGGCCGGCGCCGGGTCGAGCGCCACCTCGCGCAGCCCGTCGTCGAGGATGCCTCGCTCGTGCAAGCTCTCGATGTGCCGCACATAGTCGTCGCCGGTGGACAGCCGCGACCGCGCCCCCGGCAGCACCGCGTTCACGCGGACCCCGACACTGCGCAGGTCGGCCGCCGCGGCCAGCGTCAACGACGTCACACCGCCCTTGGCCGCCGGGTAGCCGCTGCCGCCGAACATCCCGTAGGCCGCGGCGGAGCCGGTGAGCACGATCGACCCCGACTCCTGCTCGGCCATCACCCGACCCGCCGCCTGGGTCAGCTCGAAGGCGCTGACCAGGTGGGCATCGAGCTGGGCGCGGAATTCCTCGCGCGTGATGGTCAGCACCGTCGAACCGGGCGGCTCGGCGATTCCGGCACAGTTCACCGCGATGTCGAGCGCGCCGAACCGCTCGACGGCGGTACGGACCATAGATTCGGCGACGCCCGGATCGGCGGCCGACCCGACGACGCCGACGGCCGCTCCCCCGCCCCCGACGATTTCGTCGACGGCGGCGTCCACGGCCACCGGGTCGCGCCCGTTGACGACCACCGATGCGCCCGCCCCCGACAGCGCATAGGCGACCGATAGCCCGATCCCCCGCGTCGCCCCCGCGACGACGGCCACCCGCCCGACGAGCCCGGACACCTCAGCCGCCCACCGGGGTGATCGGGATGATCGGCATGGACCGGCCGCGGTCGGCGAACTGGAAGGTCGATCCGCTGGAGAACCGCACGATCGCGACCTCCCCGGCCTCCTTGCGCGCCTCCCCGCGGACGACGTCGACGACGAGTTCGTCACCGACGAGCGACGCCGACCCCACCCCCCACCGGGAGTCGACGCCGCGCACCATCGCATCAATCGGCTCGGTGAAGTCGGGGCGCAGCAGGTCCATCCAGCCCTCGTCGCCGATCGCCGGCGAATCCTGCGGAATCCGGATCCGCACCCCCGCACCGTCGACCTCCTCGACGACGACGCCGGTGTACTGGCGCGGACCCAGGATGGGATGGGCGCGCAGCACGGTCGCGAGATCGGACGCACTGTCCCCCATCGACAGCGCGTCGCGCAACCGCTCCGAGGTCATCCCGGAAATGCCGATCAACTGCTTGCCGGTGATCTCGCGCGCCGTCTCGTCCCCGGCCCGGCGCAGCACCGACAGCCGGAACCCGATGGCCAGCAGGTGGTGCTGCAGCGCCACCTCCTCGGCGATGCGCAGCAGCGCGCCCCGGGAGAACTCACCGAAGACCAGGTCTTCGACGAGGTCGCCCCGGTAGTCGACCTTGCCGTCGGTCGCCGTCGGATCGATCGGACTGAGTTCGACGGTGGCCGCGGCGGTTTCGAGTACCGGGATGGTGAACTCGGGCAGCGGCAGTTCCTCGCGGTCCGGCTCGATCGTCACCGTCCACTCGCAGTGCGGATGCCGGTCGGTGGGCACCCGCGGCGGTCGGTGCACCGGTCGGATCCGGGCCCGACGGTTGGTGGCGATCGCCGTCGCATCGAACGTCGGGTCCTCGATGTCGTGGCACATCGACGTCACGTAGTCGTCGCCCATCGGCTCGACGTCCATCAACGCGCCGCAGTGGTTGAGGATGAATCCCCCGTGGTACTCGTCGTGCACCACGTAGCGGAAGTCCATGAACTGCGGCGGCGCGCCGATGTCGAGTTGCAAGCACTTGAACATGTCGACGACGCCGTCGCCGTCGATCCCCAGCGCCGCACGCATCCGCCCGGTGTAGACCGGGCTGGCCGCCATCCACTCCTCGATGGCGACCTGGGTCATGCCCTCGCGGCCGAAGGCGGTGATCAGATGTGCCATGCCGCTGCGGTCGATCAACTGCCCGGAGAGGAGCAGTTCGGGCACCAGCGTCGCCAGCTGCGGCGCGGTGAAGTCGGCGTATCCAGAACGACCGAGAGGGGCTGTGTCGGTCATCGTCGTCACCAGAACTTGACCGGCGCCTTGCCGAAGTCGTACCACCCCGGCAGGTTCCCCGGTGCCGACTTTTCCACGCGCGCAAGCATTTCGTCGCTCATCGCCTTATCGGTCATCAGCTCGATGAACAGGGCGCTGACGTTGCCGTAGTCGAAGAAGTCGCGCTGCCAGGCGAATTCGAAGTTGCCGCCGTACTTGAACCAGCTGCCCTGGATGCCCTCGAGCGCGTAGTTCGAGCCGTCTTCGCGGGTCCGCTCGTAGACCTGCTTCCACAGGCCGATCATGTCTCCGGTCTTCTCGTCGATGACCCAGGTCTGGTACGGGTAGGTCCACCCGTTCAGGCCTTCCATCTCCTGGCCCAAGGCCAGGTCGCGGATCTCGTCGCGCCCGACGGCCATGAAGTCCTTGTTCGGCCCGTAGTTCCAGCCGTAGGTGGCGTCTTCGGCGTAGTAGGAGGCGAGCGGCTTCCAGTCGCCGGCCTTCTCCGCTTCGATGTTGGCGGCCAGCCAACGCGATTTCATCTCCTCCAGTTCGGCGCGGTCGAACGGGCCAAGGCTGGTGGAGGCGCTGATCTCGGTCATGGTCGGTCGTTTCCTTTTGTTGGTGGGGGTTTGCGGTCGCCGGTGCATCAGTCTTCGACGATCCGCAGGGCTTGGGTCGGGCAATAGCGCACGGCCGCTTCGATGGCCGGGCGCTCACTGTCGTCGGGCGTCGGATTGAGGATCAGGACGTGGTCGCGCTGGGCTTCGAAGACATCGGGAGCCTCCATCTCGCACATCCCGTGCCCCTGGCACAGGTCCAGGTCGACTTCGATTCTCATCGTCGAACCGCCTAGTCGCGCTGCCGGCGGCGGTAGCGGACCCGGCACGGTTGGGCCAGCTGCACAACCATTTTCGAGTGATCGTTGTGGTAGGACTCCGGGTCCTGCGACAGCTCGAACTCGTAGTTCTGCAGCAACACCGAGAAGATCGCCTTGATCTGCATCATCGCGAACTGGGCGCCCACGCAGCGGTGCCGGCCGGCGCCGAACGGGATCCACGTCCAGCGGTTGATGATGTCGTCCTGGCGCGGGTCGATGTAGCGGTAGGGGTCGAACGAGTCGGGCGTCGGGAAGTCCTCGGGCAGCCGGTTGTTCACCGCCGGCGAGACCGCGATCAGCTGCCCGGCCTTCACCAGGGTGTCCTCGATCTCGAAGTCCTCGCGGACCAGTCGCATCAGGATGATCAGCGGCGGGTGCAGGCGCAGCGCCTCCTTGATCCCCGCCTCCAGCAACGGGATCTGGCGCATCGCGGCGAACGAGTACTCGGGCTTGCCCTCCCCCTTGTCCTCGTAGATGTCGTCGAGCTCGGCGACCACCTCGGCCATGAAGTCGGGGTGGCGCAGCAACTCCAGCAGGGTCCACGCCGAGGTGCCCTGGGTGGTGTGGTGCCCGGCGAACATCATCGAGATGAACATGCCGGTGACGGTGTCGGCGCTGAACATCGGCGAGCCGTCCTCATTCTTCAGCGAGACGAGCACGTCGAGCAGGTCACGATTCTCCTTGTCGGTCTCCGGGTTCGCCTGCCGCTCGTCGAGCACGCCGGCCATGAACTTGACCAGCTCGGCCCGCGCCGCGTCACGACGGCGGAAGCTCTCGATGTCGGCGTGGTAGTCGACGTAGGCGTACGGGTCGGTGCCGCGCTCGAGGTCGTGGTAGATCTCCGAGATCCGCTTGTTCAGGCTCTCGCGGAACTTCTTGCCGATCAGGCACGACGACGAGGTGTACAGGGTCAGTTCGCCGAACCACTCGAGCAGGTCGATCTCGCCCTCGTCGCCCCAGTCGGCGATCATGCGCTCGACCTCGTTCGGGATGGTCACCGCGTGCTGCTTCATGTGGGCGCCCTTGAGCGCCTGGTTGTGCAGCGCCTTGGACCGCTCCTCCGGGCTGGTGTCGAAGACGACGCCCTCGCCGAACACCGGGGTCATGAACGGGTAGGCGGCGGCCTGGTCGAGCAGTTCGTCGGGGGCGCGGAAGAACTCCTCGTTCGCGCTCGCCCCCGACACCAGCACGACCTCGCGACCGGCCAGTTGGAACAGCCCGACGTCGCCGCACTCGTTGCGGACGCGCCAGAACAGGCCGATCGGGTCGTTGGTCAGGTCGTCGAGGTGGCCGTGTTCGCCATCGCCGCCGGAGACCCGCCTGGGGATTGTCGTGGTAGTCATCGGTTCACACCTTTCACTGCTGTTGCGGCTGGGGAAGTTTGGTCAATTTGCCCTCGGCTTCGACCTCGACGACGCGCATGTGCGCGCCGGGCGGCATGGCCACGATCGCGCCGATGGCCTGCGCCAGGTTGTCGGGGGCGAGGAAGTTGCCGTGCCGGGCCAGGCCGAAGGCGATCCAGTCGTTGAGCATCGCCTCGGTCTCGCCCTGGTCGAGGTTCATGCCCATCCCGGTCATGGTCTGGCCGGGGCGGATGATGCTGGCGCGCACGCCGGTGCCCTCAAGTTCCATCTGGACGGTCGCGACCAGGCCGTCGACGCCGGTTTTGGCCGCCACGTAGGCCGACGACCAGGGCCGCGGATGGACCGCGACGTCGGAGCCGATGAACACGAAGTCGCCGCGGCGCCGCTCGATCATGCCCGGCACGATCGCCCGGTAGAGGCGGAAGGCGCCGACGAGGTGGATGTCGATCTGCTCGGCCCACTTCTCGACGGGGATCTCGTGGGCGCGGCCGATACCGAGGTCACCGGCCCCGGAGATCGCGATCTCGATTGGCCCCCAGGCACTTTCGGCTTCTCGCACTGCCTCGACGACGGAGTCGTTGTCGGTGACGTCGAGCGCGACCGCCATGGCCTCACCGCCGTCGGCGATGATCGACTCGCCGATCTCCTTGCACTTCTCGACGCGGCGCGCACCGAGGATGACGGGGTATCCCGCGGCGCCGAGCCAGCGCGCGGTCGCCTCGCCGATGCCTGACGAGGCGCCGGCGACGAACACCGGCCGCCGCTCCGGGTGCGGTTGGAACTTCGGCATCAGCGGGCCTGCACTTTCATCGGGAGGTTGGCGAACCCGCGGACGTTGACCGAGTGCACGCGCACCGCCTTGTCCAGGTCGAGTTCGTAGTCGCGGACGCTGCGGGCCACCCCGTCGAGGCCGATGTTGCTCTCGAGCCGGGCCAGGTGGGCACCGAGGCAGAAGTGGGTGCCCAGGCCGAAGCTCATCAGGTTCTGCGCGACGTCGCGCCCGAGGATGTATTGGTCGGCGTCGTCGCCGAACACATCGGTGTCGCGGTTGGCCGACCCGACGAGGAGCAGTACGCGGTGCTCGGCCGGGATGACGGTGCCGCCGAAGTCGACGTCTTCCACGACGCGGCGCAGCACCATCTGCGTCGAGTTGTCGAAGCGCAGGGTCTCCTCGGTCCACAGCGGGACGATGTCGGGGTCAGCGAGCACGCGGTCGAGCTGACTGCGGTTGCGGAAGCCCCAGTAGACGGCGTTGGCCAACAGCTTCGTCGTCGTCTCGTTGCCCGCGACGACCATCAGGAACATGAACCCGACGATCTCCTCGTCGGTGAGCTTGACGTTCTCGCCGGAAGTTTCGTCGACGACCTCCGCGTCGAGCAGCGCCGACAGCAGGTCCTCGCCGGGGCTCTTGCGACGGTCGGCGAGCAGATTCGTGTAGTAGGTGTAGAGGCCCAGGAAGGCGTGGACGGCGGCCTCCGGGATGTCGAGGACACCCTCTTCGCGGTGGATCAGCAGGTCGGACTGCTCGCGCAGGTAAGCGCGGTCGGCGAGGGGGACGTCGAGCAGTTCGCTGACCACGTCCATCGGCAGCTTGGCGGCGAAGTCTGTGACGTAGTCGAATTCGCCTGCCTCCAGGCACTTGTCCCAGTGCTGCTTGGTCAGCGCACGGATGTTGTCGGCGAGTTCGTTGACGCGCCGCGGGGTGAAGCCCTTGGACACCAGTTTGCGGATGCGCATGTGCTTGGGGTCGTCCATGGCCAGGAAGGACATCGACTTCGATGCATCCGGTCCATAGGCACTCGGGTCCATCGAGACGCCCCACGCGTTGGACAGCGCGATGTTGTTGCGGAAGGCGTTGCGCACGTCTTCGTGCCGCGACAGGGCCCAGAAATCGAGGTCCGAGTTGTAGTAGACCGGCGCCTCGGCGCGCAGCCGGGCATAGGTCGGGTACGGATCCTCGTGGAAGTCATAGGCGTACGGGTCGAATGGCAGCTGGTGCTGCATCCCCGCGATGGTCGTGCTCACGGATTCTCCTTGGGCTGGGAATGGGTGGGTCGGGTTATCGCTTGTCGCGCATGATGAGTAGCGCTGCCTCGGTGAGGCGGTCGGCGGTGTCCTCGTAGGACATGTGGCCCATACCGGCATGGACCAGGCCGCCGGCATAAAGCATTTCGAGCGCTTCGACGACGGGGCCGGGGTTCTCGGGGTCGACCTCGAGCGCCGCGGCGAGCTGGCGGCGGATGAATCCGCCGATGCGCAGGCGCAGGTGCTCGACGTCGGGGTCGGTGCCCAGCAGGGCGACGGTGACCGCGCCGCCGAGGTCGCCGTCGCCGGTGACGATGAGCGCGACCGAGCGCAGCAGCGCGACGACGCGGTCGGTGGTCGACAGCTCCGGATCGGGTTCGGGGACTCCCTCGGCCAGGCGGCGCCAGAACACCTCGGCCACGAGGTGGCTCTTGGAGCTGAAGTACGTGTACGCGGTGGCCGGGGCGACGCCGGCGAGCTTGGCGACCGCGCGGACCGTGAGGCCGTCGAAGCCCTCGGTGCGCAGTACCTCGACGGCCGCGTCGGTCAGCTTGGCGACCGTCTCGGCCTGCTGGGCCGAGAGCCGGCGACGAGTGGATTCCTGAGAAACCGAGGTGGGTGCAGGAGTGGACATGTGAGCCACGCTACACTACATTCGTACTCACGTCTAGACAGGTGTCCAGACGATGGACCAGACAGTGTTATCCAGACCTCCGACAAGGGAGAAACCCATGGCCTTGCGCCCGGAAACCAGCTCCGAACTGCTCATTGATGGAAAACTCGTCCCCGGATCGGCTGGCGCCTTCGACATCGTCAATCCTGCGACGGAGGCGGTGATCGGCCAGGCCGCCGACGCCGGCGCCGACGATCTCGACGCCGCCATCGACGCCGCCCGCCGCGCCTTCGACACCACCGACTGGTCGCGCGACCACGCCTTCCGCGCCACCTGTCTGCGCCAGCTGCGCGACGCCTTGCTCGCCCACTCCGAGGAGTTCCGCGCGCTGGCCACCGAAGAGATCGGCTGCCCGAGCTTCCTCACCGGCGGGCCGCAGTTCGAGGGCCCGGTCAACGACCTCGGCTACTTCGCCGATCTCGCCGACAACTACCAGTGGACCCAAGACCTCGGTGAGGCCAAGCCGATGGGGATCCCCAACGTGCGCGAGATCCGCTACGAGGCGGCCGGCGTCGTCGGGGCGATCACGCCGTGGAACTTCCCGCACCAGATCAACTTCGCCAAGATCGGCCCGGCCCTCGCGGCCGGCTGCACCGTCGTCCTCAAGCCCGCCCCGGACACCCCGTGGGCCGCGGCGTTGGTCGGCAAGGTGATCGCCGAGGAGACCGACTTCCCGCCAGGCGTCGTGAACATCGTGACCTCGTCGGATCACGCGCTGGGCGAGCAGCTGGTGCGCGACCCCCGCGTCGACATCGTGTCGTTCACCGGGTCCACCGCCACCGGCCGCAAGGTCATGGTGGCCGCGTCGGAAACCCTGACCAAGGTGTTCCTCGAGCTCGGCGGCAAGTCCGCGTTCATCGTCCTCGACGACGCCGACCTGCGAGGCGCCTGCTCGATGGCGGCGTTCAACGTCGTCACCCACGCCGGCCAGGGCTGCGCGATCACCACCCGCCTGCTGGTTCCGCGCGAGAAGCTCGACGAGGCCATCACCGCCACGCGCGACGCGATGGCCGGCCTGCCCGCCGACGACCCGGCCAAGCCGGGCACCATCTGCGGTCCGCTCATCTCGGCCAAGCAGCGCGAGCGCGTCGAGAGCTACATCAAGCTCGCCGTCGACGAGGGTGGCACCGTCGAGATCGGCGGCGGTCGGCCCGCGAGCAAGGAAAAGGGCTACTTCGTCGAACCGACGCTGATCTCCGGCCTGGACAACTCCGCCCGGGTGGCCCAGGAGGAGATCTTCGGCCCGGTCCTCGTGATCATCCCCCACGACGGCGACGACGACGCGATCCGCATCGCCAACGACTCCCCGTACGGGTTGTCGGGCATGGTCTACGGCACCGACGAGACGCGGATCAACCACGTCGTCAACGGGGTTCGCACCGGGACGATGGGAGTCAACGGCGGCATCTGGTACGCCGCCGACGTCCCGTTCGGCGGATACAAGCAGTCGGGCATCGGCCGCGAGATGGGCGTCGCCGGCTTCGAGGAATACCTCGAGTCCAAGGCCGTCGCGAGGCCGGCATGACGCCGACTGGGCCCTCATTCCCGCCGAGTGGGCCCTCATTCCCGCCGACTGGGCCCTCAATCTCGTCGACTGGGCCCTCGATCTCGTCGAGTGGGCCCTCAATCCCATCCACACCAACCCAACCAACCCAATAGATAGGACAACCCAATGAGTTCAGGACGCTTCGACAACAAGACCATCATCGTGACCGGCGCCGCCGGCGGCATCGGCGAGGGTTACGCCCGAGGCCTGGCCGAAGAGGGCGCCAACGTCGTCGTCGCCGACCTCAACGACGAGGCCGGCGAGAAGGTCGCCGCCGACATCGGCGGTCTGTACGTGCACACCGACGTCTCCGACCCGGAATCCGCCGAGGCACTCGCCGCAGCCGCCGTCGAGCGCTACGGCAACATCAACGGCCTGGTCAACAACGCCGCCATCTACGGCGGGATGAAGCTGGACTTCCTGATCACCGTGCCGTGGGACTACTACAAGAAGTTCATGAGCGTGAACCTCGACGGGGCGCTGGCGGTGACCCGCGCGGTCTACCCGCACATGAAGGACGGCGGCTCGATCGTCAACCAGTCCTCCACCGCCGCTTACCTTTACAGCGGCTTCTACGGCCTCGCCAAGGCGGGCATCAACAACCTCACCTTCCAGCTCGCCACCGAACTGGGCGGCAACAACATCCGCGTGAACGCGATTGCCCCCGGGCCCACCGACACCGAGGCGACCCGCACCACCACCCCGATCGAAATGGTCGAGGACATGGTCAAGCAGTTGCCGCTCAAGCGATTCGGCAAGCCGGAGGACCACGTCGGCATGTGCAAGTTCCTCCTCTCCGACGAGGCCAACTGGATCACCGGCCAGATCTTCAACGTCGACGGCGGGCAGGTCTACCGACCATGAGCGACGTTCGTCTGGGATATGTCGGCCTGGGCAACATCGGCGGCCCGATGGCCGGGCGGCTCGCCGCCTGGCCGGGCGGCCTGACCGTCTTCGACCTGTCCGACGAGGCCGTCGCCAAGCTGGTCGAGAAGGGTGCAGCCAAGGCCGACTCGCTGGCCGCGCTCGGCGAACAGGCCGACGTCATCGGGATCTGCGTCGTCAACGACGCGCAGGTGCGCTCGGTGGTCGGCGACCTGCTCACGACGGCCAAGTCGGGCACGGTGATCACCGTCCATTCGACGATCAGCCCGGAGACAGCGATTGAGCTGTCGGCAACCTGCGCGGAGCAGGGTGTCCACCTGATGGATGCTCCCATCTCCGGCGGCGCACCCGGCGCCGAGCAGGGTCGGCTGGCCATCATGGTCGGCGGACCGCGGGAGGCCTATGAGCAGATCAAGCCGCCGTTCAAGTTGGCCGGCGACATGCTCGTCCACGCGGGCGACGAGGTCGGCGCGGGCACCAGGATGAAGCTGGCGCGCAATCTCCTGCATTTCATCTCATTCAATGCGGCGTCGGAGGCACAGCGCCTGGCCGAGGCCGCCGGGATCGACATCGAGAAACTCGGCAAAGTGGTGCGCCACACCGACGCCATCACCGGCGGTGCCGGGGCAATCATGCTGCGCAACACCACCGCACCGATCGATCCCGACGACTTCTGGTACGGCGTATTCACCCACGTGGTGAACTTGGGCAGCAAGGATCTCGATCTGGCCTTGGCCTTGGGCCGCCAGCTCGACGTCGACCTTCCCCTGGGCACCATCGCCCGCGCCAACCTCGCGTCGGGATTCGGTGTTCCCGATGCCGAAGACAAAGGAGTCAACGCATGAGTTCAGGAACCGCCGTAGGCGGCGAGGGCACCGAGCACCGCAAGCGCGGTGTGGCGAAGATGTCGGAGGTGTACGGCTGGGACATGTCCGACGGTCCCGGACTGCATTTCGCGCACACCGCCGATCAGCTGTTCGCCGAGGTGTGGACGCGTGACGCACTCACCGACCGTGATCGTCGGCTGCTGCTCCTGGGCCTGTTGGCCGGAAACGGCCACGTCGACGTCGCGGAGATCCAAGCCGGGGCGGCACTGGGCAAAGAGGAGCTGACCCCCGAGCAGCTCGAGGAGATCGCCCTGTTCCTCTGTTACTACGCCGGTTGGCCGT
>NZ_BJOU01000018.1 GCF_009932435.1 Gordonia crocea | reverse complement strand
GGCGAATCCTGCGGAATCCGGATCCGCACCCCCGCACCGTCGACCTCCTCGACGACGACGCCGGTGTACTGGCGCGGACCCAGGATGGGATGGGCGCGCAGCACGGTCGCGAGATCGGACGCACTGTCCCCCATCGACAGCGCGTCGCGCAACCGCTCCGAGGTCATCCCGGAAATGCCGATCAACTGCTTGCCGGTGATCTCGCGCGCCGTCTCGTCCCCGGCCCGGCGCAGCACCGACAGCCGGAACCCGATGGCCAGCAGGTGGTGCTGCAGCGCCACCTCCTCGGCGATGCGCAGCAGCGCGCCCCGGGAGAACTCACCGAAGACCAGGTCTTCGACGAGGTCGCCCCGGTAGTCGACCTTGCCGTCGGTCGCCGTCGGATCGATCGGACTGAGTTCGACGGTGGCCGCGGCGGTTTCGAGTACCGGGATGGTGAACTCGGGCAGCGGCAGTTCCTCGCGGTCCGGCTCGATCGTCACCGTCCACTCGCAGTGCGGATGCCGGTCGGTGGGCACCCGCGGCGGTCGGTGCACCGGTCGGATCCGGGCCCGACGGTTGGTGGCGATCGCCGTCGCATCGAACGTCGGGTCCTCGATGTCGTGGCACATCGACGTCACGTAGTCGTCGCCCATCGGCTCGACGTCCATCAACGCGCCGCAGTGGTTGAGGATGAATCCCCCGTGGTACTCGTCGTGCACCACGTAGCGGAAGTCCATGAACTGCGGCGGCGCGCCGATGTCGAGTTGCAAGCACTTGAACATGTCGACGACGCCGTCGCCGTCGATCCCCAGCGCCGCACGCATCCGCCCGGTGTAGACCGGGCTGGCCGCCATCCACTCCTCGATGGCGACCTGGGTCATGCCCTCGCGGCCGAAGGCGGTGATCAGATGTGCCATGCCGCTGCGGTCGATCAACTGCCCGGAGAGGAGCAGTTCGGGCACCAGCGTCGCCAGCTGCGGCGCGGTGAAGTCGGCGTATCCAGAACGACCGAGAGGGGCTGTGTCGGTCATCGTCGTCACCAGAACTTGACCGGCGCCTTGCCGAAGTCGTACCACCCCGGCAGGTTCCCCGGTGCCGACTTTTCCACGCGCGCAAGCATTTCGTCGCTCATCGCCTTATCGGTCATCAGCTCGATGAACAGGGCGCTGACGTTGCCGTAGTCGAAGAAGTCGCGCTGCCAGGCGAATTCGAAGTTGCCGCCGTACTTGAACCAGCTGCCCTGGATGCCCTCGAGCGCGTAGTTCGAGCCGTCTTCGCGGGTCCGCTCGTAGACCTGCTTCCACAGGCCGATCATGTCTCCGGTCTTCTCGTCGATGACCCAGGTCTGGTACGGGTAGGTCCACCCGTTCAGGCCTTCCATCTCCTGGCCCAAGGCCAGGTCGCGGATCTCGTCGCGCCCGACGGCCATGAAGTCCTTGTTCGGCCCGTAGTTCCAGCCGTAGGTGGCGTCTTCGGCGTAGTAGGAGGCGAGCGGCTTCCAGTCGCCGGCCTTCTCCGCTTCGATGTTGGCGGCCAGCCAACGCGATTTCATCTCCTCCAGTTCGGCGCGGTCGAACGGGCCAAGGCTGGTGGAGGCGCTGATCTCGGTCATGGTCGGTCGTTTCCTTTTGTTGGTGGGGGTTTGCGGTCGCCGGTGCATCAGTCTTCGACGATCCGCAGGGCTTGGGTCGGGCAATAGCGCACGGCCGCTTCGATGGCCGGGCGCTCACTGTCGTCGGGCGTCGGATTGAGGATCAGGACGTGGTCGCGCTGGGCTTCGAAGACATCGGGAGCCTCCATCTCGCACATCCCGTGCCCCTGGCACAGGTCCAGGTCGACTTCGATTCTCATCGTCGAACCGCCTAGTCGCGCTGCCGGCGGCGGTAGCGGACCCGGCACGGTTGGGCCAGCTGCACAACCATTTTCGAGTGATCGTTGTGGTAGGACTCCGGGTCCTGCGACAGCTCGAACTCGTAGTTCTGCAGCAACACCGAGAAGATCGCCTTGATCTGCATCATCGCGAACTGGGCGCCCACGCAGCGGTGCCGGCCGGCGCCGAACGGGATCCACGTCCAGCGGTTGATGATGTCGTCCTGGCGCGGGTCGATGTAGCGGTAGGGGTCGAACGAGTCGGGCGTCGGGAAGTCCTCGGGCAGCCGGTTGTTCACCGCCGGCGAGACCGCGATCAGCTGCCCGGCCTTCACCAGGGTGTCCTCGATCTCGAAGTCCTCGCGGACCAGTCGCATCAGGATGATCAGCGGCGGGTGCAGGCGCAGCGCCTCCTTGATCCCCGCCTCCAGCAACGGGATCTGGCGCATCGCGGCGAACGAGTACTCGGGCTTGCCCTCCCCCTTGTCCTCGTAGATGTCGTCGAGCTCGGCGACCACCTCGGCCATGAAGTCGGGGTGGCGCAGCAACTCCAGCAGGGTCCACGCCGAGGTGCCCTGGGTGGTGTGGTGCCCGGCGAACATCATCGAGATGAACATGCCGGTGACGGTGTCGGCGCTGAACATCGGCGAGCCGTCCTCATTCTTCAGCGAGACGAGCACGTCGAGCAGGTCACGATTCTCCTTGTCGGTCTCCGGGTTCGCCTGCCGCTCGTCGAGCACGCCGGCCATGAACTTGACCAGCTCGGCCCGCGCCGCGTCACGACGGCGGAAGCTCTCGATGTCGGCGTGGTAGTCGACGTAGGCGTACGGGTCGGTGCCGCGCTCGAGGTCGTGGTAGATCTCCGAGATCCGCTTGTTCAGGCTCTCGCGGAACTTCTTGCCGATCAGGCACGACGACGAGGTGTACAGGGTCAGTTCGCCGAACCACTCGAGCAGGTCGATCTCGCCCTCGTCGCCCCAGTCGGCGATCATGCGCTCGACCTCGTTCGGGATGGTCACCGCGTGCTGCTTCATGTGGGCGCCCTTGAGCGCCTGGTTGTGCAGCGCCTTGGACCGCTCCTCCGGGCTGGTGTCGAAGACGACGCCCTCGCCGAACACCGGGGTCATGAACGGGTAGGCGGCGGCCTGGTCGAGCAGTTCGTCGGGGGCGCGGAAGAACTCCTCGTTCGCGCTCGCCCCCGACACCAGCACGACCTCGCGACCGGCCAGTTGGAACAGCCCGACGTCGCCGCACTCGTTGCGGACGCGCCAGAACAGGCCGATCGGGTCGTTGGTCAGGTCGTCGAGGTGGCCGTGTTCGCCATCGCCGCCGGAGACCCGCCTGGGGATTGTCGTGGTAGTCATCGGTTCACACCTTTCACTGCTGTTGCGGCTGGGGAAGTTTGGTCAATTTGCCCTCGGCTTCGACCTCGACGACGCGCATGTGCGCGCCGGGCGGCATGGCCACGATCGCGCCGATGGCCTGCGCCAGGTTGTCGGGGGCGAGGAAGTTGCCGTGCCGGGCCAGGCCGAAGGCGATCCAGTCGTTGAGCATCGCCTCGGTCTCGCCCTGGTCGAGGTTCATGCCCATCCCGGTCATGGTCTGGCCGGGGCGGATGATGCTGGCGCGCACGCCGGTGCCCTCAAGTTCCATCTGGACGGTCGCGACCAGGCCGTCGACGCCGGTTTTGGCCGCCACGTAGGCCGACGACCAGGGCCGCGGATGGACCGCGACGTCGGAGCCGATGAACACGAAGTCGCCGCGGCGCCGCTCGATCATGCCCGGCACGATCGCCCGGTAGAGGCGGAAGGCGCCGACGAGGTGGATGTCGATCTGCTCGGCCCACTTCTCGACGGGGATCTCGTGGGCGCGGCCGATACCGAGGTCACCGGCCCCGGAGATCGCGATCTCGATTGGCCCCCAGGCACTTTCGGCTTCTCGCACTGCCTCGACGACGGAGTCGTTGTCGGTGACGTCGAGCGCGACCGCCATGGCCTCACCGCCGTCGGCGATGATCGACTCGCCGATCTCCTTGCACTTCTCGACGCGGCGCGCACCGAGGATGACGGGGTATCCCGCGGCGCCGAGCCAGCGCGCGGTCGCCTCGCCGATGCCTGACGAGGCGCCGGCGACGAACACCGGCCGCCGCTCCGGGTGCGGTTGGAACTTCGGCATCAGCGGGCCTGCACTTTCATCGGGAGGTTGGCGAACCCGCGGACGTTGACCGAGTGCACGCGCACCGCCTTGTCCAGGTCGAGTTCGTAGTCGCGGACGCTGCGGGCCACCCCGTCGAGGCCGATGTTGCTCTCGAGCCGGGCCAGGTGGGCACCGAGGCAGAAGTGGGTGCCCAGGCCGAAGCTCATCAGGTTCTGCGCGACGTCGCGCCCGAGGATGTATTGGTCGGCGTCGTCGCCGAACACATCGGTGTCGCGGTTGGCCGACCCGACGAGGAGCAGTACGCGGTGCTCGGCCGGGATGACGGTGCCGCCGAAGTCGACGTCTTCCACGACGCGGCGCAGCACCATCTGCGTCGAGTTGTCGAAGCGCAGGGTCTCCTCGGTCCACAGCGGGACGATGTCGGGGTCAGCGAGCACGCGGTCGAGCTGACTGCGGTTGCGGAAGCCCCAGTAGACGGCGTTGGCCAACAGCTTCGTCGTCGTCTCGTTGCCCGCGACGACCATCAGGAACATGAACCCGACGATCTCCTCGTCGGTGAGCTTGACGTTCTCGCCGGAAGTTTCGTCGACGACCTCCGCGTCGAGCAGCGCCGACAGCAGGTCCTCGCCGGGGCTCTTGCGACGGTCGGCGAGCAGATTCGTGTAGTAGGTGTAGAGGCCCAGGAAGGCGTGGACGGCGGCCTCCGGGATGTCGAGGACACCCTCTTCGCGGTGGATCAGCAGGTCGGACTGCTCGCGCAGGTAAGCGCGGTCGGCGAGGGGGACGTCGAGCAGTTCGCTGACCACGTCCATCGGCAGCTTGGCGGCGAAGTCTGTGACGTAGTCGAATTCGCCTGCCTCCAGGCACTTGTCCCAGTGCTGCTTGGTCAGCGCACGGATGTTGTCGGCGAGTTCGTTGACGCGCCGCGGGGTGAAGCCCTTGGACACCAGTTTGCGGATGCGCATGTGCTTGGGGTCGTCCATGGCCAGGAAGGACATCGACTTCGATGCATCCGGTCCATAGGCACTCGGGTCCATCGAGACGCCCCACGCGTTGGACAGCGCGATGTTGTTGCGGAAGGCGTTGCGCACGTCTTCGTGCCGCGACAGGGCCCAGAAATCGAGGTCCGAGTTGTAGTAGACCGGCGCCTCGGCGCGCAGCCGGGCATAGGTCGGGTACGGATCCTCGTGGAAGTCATAGGCGTACGGGTCGAATGGCAGCTGGTGCTGCATCCCCGCGATGGTCGTGCTCACGGATTCTCCTTGGGCTGGGAATGGGTGGGTCGGGTTATCGCTTGTCGCGCATGATGAGTAGCGCTGCCTCGGTGAGGCGGTCGGCGGTGTCCTCGTAGGACATGTGGCCCATACCGGCATGGACCAGGCCGCCGGCATAAAGCATTTCGAGCGCTTCGACGACGGGGCCGGGGTTCTCGGGGTCGACCTCGAGCGCCGCGGCGAGCTGGCGGCGGATGAATCCGCCGATGCGCAGGCGCAGGTGCTCGACGTCGGGGTCGGTGCCCAGCAGGGCGACGGTGACCGCGCCGCCGAGGTCGCCGTCGCCGGTGACGATGAGCGCGACCGAGCGCAGCAGCGCGACGACGCGGTCGGTGGTCGACAGCTCCGGATCGGGTTCGGGGACTCCCTCGGCCAGGCGGCGCCAGAACACCTCGGCCACGAGGTGGCTCTTGGAGCTGAAGTACGTGTACGCGGTGGCCGGGGCGACGCCGGCGAGCTTGGCGACCGCGCGGACCGTGAGGCCGTCGAAGCCCTCGGTGCGCAGTACCTCGACGGCCGCGTCGGTCAGCTTGGCGACCGTCTCGGCCTGCTGGGCCGAGAGCCGGCGACGAGTGGATTCCTGAGAAACCGAGGTGGGTGCAGGAGTGGACATGTGAGCCACGCTACACTACATTCGTACTCACGTCTAGACAGGTGTCCAGACGATGGACCAGACAGTGTTATCCAGACCTCCGACAAGGGAGAAACCCATGGCCTTGCGCCCGGAAACCAGCTCCGAACTGCTCATTGATGGAAAACTCGTCCCCGGATCGGCTGGCGCCTTCGACATCGTCAATCCTGCGACGGAGGCGGTGATCGGCCAGGCCGCCGACGCCGGCGCCGACGATCTCGACGCCGCCATCGACGCCGCCCGCCGCGCCTTCGACACCACCGACTGGTCGCGCGACCACGCCTTCCGCGCCACCTGTCTGCGCCAGCTGCGCGACGCCTTGCTCGCCCACTCCGAGGAGTTCCGCGCGCTGGCCACCGAAGAGATCGGCTGCCCGAGCTTCCTCACCGGCGGGCCGCAGTTCGAGGGCCCGGTCAACGACCTCGGCTACTTCGCCGATCTCGCCGACAACTACCAGTGGACCCAAGACCTCGGTGAGGCCAAGCCGATGGGGATCCCCAACGTGCGCGAGATCCGCTACGAGGCGGCCGGCGTCGTCGGGGCGATCACGCCGTGGAACTTCCCGCACCAGATCAACTTCGCCAAGATCGGCCCGGCCCTCGCGGCCGGCTGCACCGTCGTCCTCAAGCCCGCCCCGGACACCCCGTGGGCCGCGGCGTTGGTCGGCAAGGTGATCGCCGAGGAGACCGACTTCCCGCCAGGCGTCGTGAACATCGTGACCTCGTCGGATCACGCGCTGGGCGAGCAGCTGGTGCGCGACCCCCGCGTCGACATCGTGTCGTTCACCGGGTCCACCGCCACCGGCCGCAAGGTCATGGTGGCCGCGTCGGAAACCCTGACCAAGGTGTTCCTCGAGCTCGGCGGCAAGTCCGCGTTCATCGTCCTCGACGACGCCGACCTGCGAGGCGCCTGCTCGATGGCGGCGTTCAACGTCGTCACCCACGCCGGCCAGGGCTGCGCGATCACCACCCGCCTGCTGGTTCCGCGCGAGAAGCTCGACGAGGCCATCACCGCCACGCGCGACGCGATGGCCGGCCTGCCCGCCGACGACCCGGCCAAGCCGGGCACCATCTGCGGTCCGCTCATCTCGGCCAAGCAGCGCGAGCGCGTCGAGAGCTACATCAAGCTCGCCGTCGACGAGGGTGGCACCGTCGAGATCGGCGGCGGTCGGCCCGCGAGCAAGGAAAAGGGCTACTTCGTCGAACCGACGCTGATCTCCGGCCTGGACAACTCCGCCCGGGTGGCCCAGGAGGAGATCTTCGGCCCGGTCCTCGTGATCATCCCCCACGACGGCGACGACGACGCGATCCGCATCGCCAACGACTCCCCGTACGGGTTGTCGGGCATGGTCTACGGCACCGACGAGACGCGGATCAACCACGTCGTCAACGGGGTTCGCACCGGGACGATGGGAGTCAACGGCGGCATCTGGTACGCCGCCGACGTCCCGTTCGGCGGATACAAGCAGTCGGGCATCGGCCGCGAGATGGGCGTCGCCGGCTTCGAGGAATACCTCGAGTCCAAGGCCGTCGCGAGGCCGGCATGACGCCGACTGGGCCCTCATTCCCGCCGAGTGGGCCCTCATTCCCGCCGACTGGGCCCTCAATCTCGTCGACTGGGCCCTCGATCTCGTCGAGTGGGCCCTCAATCCCATCCACACCAACCCAACCAACCCAATAGATAGGACAACCCAATGAGTTCAGGACGCTTCGACAACAAGACCATCATCGTGACCGGCGCCGCCGGCGGCATCGGCGAGGGTTACGCCCGAGGCCTGGCCGAAGAGGGCGCCAACGTCGTCGTCGCCGACCTCAACGACGAGGCCGGCGAGAAGGTCGCCGCCGACATCGGCGGTCTGTACGTGCACACCGACGTCTCCGACCCGGAATCCGCCGAGGCACTCGCCGCAGCCGCCGTCGAGCGCTACGGCAACATCAACGGCCTGGTCAACAACGCCGCCATCTACGGCGGGATGAAGCTGGACTTCCTGATCACCGTGCCGTGGGACTACTACAAGAAGTTCATGAGCGTGAACCTCGACGGGGCGCTGGCGGTGACCCGCGCGGTCTACCCGCACATGAAGGACGGCGGCTCGATCGTCAACCAGTCCTCCACCGCCGCTTACCTTTACAGCGGCTTCTACGGCCTCGCCAAGGCGGGCATCAACAACCTCACCTTCCAGCTCGCCACCGAACTGGGCGGCAACAACATCCGCGTGAACGCGATTGCCCCCGGGCCCACCGACACCGAGGCGACCCGCACCACCACCCCGATCGAAATGGTCGAGGACATGGTCAAGCAGTTGCCGCTCAAGCGATTCGGCAAGCCGGAGGACCACGTCGGCATGTGCAAGTTCCTCCTCTCCGACGAGGCCAACTGGATCACCGGCCAGATCTTCAACGTCGACGGCGGGCAGGTCTACCGACCATGAGCGACGTTCGTCTGGGATATGTCGGCCTGGGCAACATCGGCGGCCCGATGGCCGGGCGGCTCGCCGCCTGGCCGGGCGGCCTGACCGTCTTCGACCTGTCCGACGAGGCCGTCGCCAAGCTGGTCGAGAAGGGTGCAGCCAAGGCCGACTCGCTGGCCGCGCTCGGCGAACAGGCCGACGTCATCGGGATCTGCGTCGTCAACGACGCGCAGGTGCGCTCGGTGGTCGGCGACCTGCTCACGACGGCCAAGTCGGGCACGGTGATCACCGTCCATTCGACGATCAGCCCGGAGACAGCGATTGAGCTGTCGGCAACCTGCGCGGAGCAGGGTGTCCACCTGATGGATGCTCCCATCTCCGGCGGCGCACCCGGCGCCGAGCAGGGTCGGCTGGCCATCATGGTCGGCGGACCGCGGGAGGCCTATGAGCAGATCAAGCCGCCGTTCAAGTTGGCCGGCGACATGCTCGTCCACGCGGGCGACGAGGTCGGCGCGGGCACCAGGATGAAGCTGGCGCGCAATCTCCTGCATTTCATCTCATTCAATGCGGCGTCGGAGGCACAGCGCCTGGCCGAGGCCGCCGGGATCGACATCGAGAAACTCGGCAAAGTGGTGCGCCACACCGACGCCATCACCGGCGGTGCCGGGGCAATCATGCTGCGCAACACCACCGCACCGATCGATCCCGACGACTTCTGGTACGGCGTATTCACCCACGTGGTGAACTTGGGCAGCAAGGATCTCGATCTGGCCTTGGCCTTGGGCCGCCAGCTCGACGTCGACCTTCCCCTGGGCACCATCGCCCGCGCCAACCTCGCGTCGGGATTCGGTGTTCCCGATGCCGAAGACAAAGGAGTCAACGCATGAGTTCAGGAACCGCCGTAGGCGGCGAGGGCACCGAGCACCGCAAGCGCGGTGTGGCGAAGATGTCGGAGGTGTACGGCTGGGACATGTCCGACGGTCCCGGACTGCATTTCGCGCACACCGCCGATCAGCTGTTCGCCGAGGTGTGGACGCGTGACGCACTCACCGACCGTGATCGTCGGCTGCTGCTCCTGGGCCTGTTGGCCGGAAACGGCCACGTCGACGTCGCGGAGATCCAAGCCGGGGCGGCACTGGGCAAAGAGGAGCTGACCCCCGAGCAGCTCGAGGAGATCGCCCTGTTCCTCTGTTACTACGCCGGTTGGCCGGTCGGCACCAAGATGAACACCGTCTTCGGCACCGCCATCAAGAATTGGCGCAAGGCGCAGAAGCAGGACTGACCGTGGATTTCGTCGAACTCACCGGCGGTGCCGGACATTCCCTCATGAGCGCAACGCCGGGCCCCGACCTGGCCGCGCACGGCTACACCGAGACCGAGTACGCCGCTACCGGCGTCGTGTCCGGGCTCACGCGGGACGGCGAGGCCCCGCCGGCCGAGTTCACCACTCGCGTCCTCGTCCGCCGGCCGAGCACGCCGGAGTCGTTCAGCGGCACCCTCGTCGTCGAATGGCTCAATGTGAGCAGCGGAGCCGACGCGGCACCGGAATACACCTACGTCGCAGAGGAACTGGTCCGGGCCGGCCACGCGTGGGCCGGGGTGTCCGCGCAGTACACCGGCGTCGAGGGCGGCACCGGGTCGGTCGAGGTCGATGCCGGTCCGAGCGGCCTTGCCGCGAAGGACCCGCAGCGGTACGCCCAGATGAAGCACCCGGGCGACGCGTACTGCTACGACCTGTTCGCCGCGGTAGCCGCCGCGCTGCGGGGGCCGGGCGGGCCGCTGGGTGGGCTGATCGTCGACCGCATCCTCGCGGTCGGCGAATCGCAGTCGGCGATGGCCCTGACGACCTACGTGTCGGCCTTCGCGCCGGTGCACAAAGTCTTCGACGGCTACCTGGTCCACAGTCGGGCGGTTGCCGGACTCCCCCTCGGGGATATCGGCGGCCCGGCCGACATCTCCGTCGCGTTCTCCGGAGACCCGACGAGCATCCCCGACGTCGGGGCGCCGGTCCTCGTCGTGCAAACCGAGACCGATCTGCTCACCAACTTCCGCTACTACCTTGCGCGACAATCAGATTCGGATTCGTTGCGGGTGTGGGAGGTGGCCGGGGCCGCCCATGCCGACCTGGCACAGATCGGACCATTCGAAGAATTCCTCGGCTGCCCGGATCCGGTGAACCGCAGCCAACAGCGGTTCGTGCTGCGCGCGGCACTGCGACATTTGGATCGCTGGGCCCGCGGCGGCGACCCGCCGCCTTCCGCAGAGCCGTTGCAGCTCAATGGATCTGACGACCCGGCGTTCGTTCCCGACGAGGTGGGCAACGTTCGCGGCGGGGTCCGCACCCCGTGTGTCGAGGTGCCGACCCAGGTGTTGAGCGGCATTGTGCCCGAACCCGTTTCGCGGATCTGTTTGCTGTTCGGGTCAACCCACCCGATTCCCGACGAGGTGCTCGCCCAGCGCTACCGCTCGTCGTCGGACTACCTGCGCAGCTACGCCGACGCCACCGACGCCGCGATCGCGGCCGGATTCATCGTGCCCGAGGACCGCGACGAGGTTCTTGGCGAGGCCACACCCGACCTTGTCGTCGAAGCAACCGAGACCGTCAAAGACGCTTGAGCGTCGCTCATCGAGGGCCCAGTCGACGAGATCGAGGGCCCAGTCGGCGGAAAAGAGGGCCCAGTCGACGAAGATGAGGGCCCAGTCGACGAAGATCAGGGCCCAGTCGGCGGGAAAGAGGGCCCAGTCGGCGATTAGGGGGTCGCAGCGGCGGCCTCGGCCAAGAACTCGTCGGTGAGTTCGCGGACTCGGCCAGAGAACACGTGGCCGACATGCCCGCCGGCGTACCACTCGATCCGGCCACCCCAGTGGTGGTGCAGTTTCTGGGCCGCGGTCACCCAGGTCACCCGGTCGTTGAGCGCGGCGATCACCAACCTCCGGTCCGGCTCCGCATAGGGCGTCACCGCCAGCGGGTCGACGACCGACGAGACGGCTCGGACACTGTCCGAGCGCAGCAGCGCGGCCGCCTCCCGGCCGATCTTGCCGACCCGGTCCATGTGGTGGGCCAGCGTCGTGTGCACGCCGAGCATCGGCACCAACGCCAACACCGAGGACACCAACGGCTCCAACCCGGCGACGAGTCCGGCCAACGGTCCGCCCAGCGACGTCCCGGCAATGGTCACCTCGGCCGGATCCTGCGCGCCGATCCAAGACACCAGCGCCCGGATCTCGGCGACCGCCCGAATCGTCACCGCGATGTTCTCCAACGGGTCGAAACCCGGGAAGGCGACGTTGGGGTGCCGCCGTGCGCCGTGCGCCGGCAGCACCGGCAGCACCACGTTGTATCCCAGCTTCTCGTGCAGGTGGGCGGCCCGGAACGAGAACATGTCGTCGGGACGGCCCTGCCCGGCACCGTGCACCCAGATGATCCAGCGCCGGCCCGGCTCCTCGTGGGCCAGCACCCGCGCCGACGACACTCCGTCGAGGTAGGGCGCATAGGCGGCCATCGGCTCGGGCAGGTCGACGTCCAGCTTGAAGTCGACGTGGTCGTAGACCGTCGTGGTGAAGCGCTTGCGGCTGCGCCGCAAGATCGTCGGCACCGGCTGGGGGCGGTTGACCCCGGTGACCCCGAGCTCGGTGAGCACCGGCGCGGCCGCGTCGCAACGCTGCACCGCGGCGGCGAGGTCGTCGATCTCCGACACGTCGCGCAGCACCGAGTTGAGGGCGACGAACAGCTCGTCGACGGCCGACTCGCCCACCGTGCGCGCGCCGACCTTCGACGGCGGAATGCCCAGGCGCTCATCGCCGTTCTTCGCCGCGCGCGCACTGGCGACGGCCCGCGGCACGACGTTGGCGAACAGACCCACGCGGGCCACAGTCGTATCCCAGATGGTCAGACCCACGATGGCTACTCGACTCTCTTGGGCGGCTTCGCCGCGGGATTGGTGGGCGGCTTGGCCGCTGATTGGTCGGCGTCCTGCGCCGCCAACATCCCCCGCTCGACCAACGCCGTGCGCACTTCGTGCAGCGACTCGCGCACGCGGTCGAGGAAACCCTCCGGATCGGGCATCGACTCCGGCGTCGTGATGAGCCCCATGCTGATCCGGCCGGCATAGCTGTAGGCGGTGAGGTTCACGTCGGCCGGCGCGATCGCCAGCGCGAACGAGATCCAGTCCACCACCTCGATGTCGCCCACCCAGCGGGTCTCACGGGGACCCGGCAGGTTGGCCGTGGTGATGTTGTTGACGACGCGCGGCGTGACCGGGGCCGCCAGCTTGCGGAACACCGGGCCGGTGCGGCCGGTGTAGACCGCGATCTGGTCGGTCAGCTCGAAGCCGATGCTGCGCCGCTTGGTGACCGCCGCGGCACAGCTCTGCGCGGTCGCGGTCAGCCGCTGCACCGGGTCGGCGATGTCGGTGCGCAGATAGGCCAGCGCGGTGGAGATCTCATTGCCCGCGGTGCGCGTCGACGCCATGTCGGCGGCCACCCCGAACACCGTCACCGCCGGCGAGCGCAGGTCCTCGCTGCGGGCGATCATCTCGGCGCGCTTGGCCCCGGCGATCACCCCGTGCAGGGCGCCGTTGACGGTGGTCCCGGTGGCGACGGCGATCTGCTGGAATTGCGCGAGCGGCAGACTCGCACTGGCACAACGCCGTTCGCCGCCGCTGGGTGCGGAGAAGCTGTTGCGCGACGACTCCATCGGCTTGGGCACCAGGTGCCGGTTCTCGAACCGCCGCGAGGTGACGATGCCCTTGACCAGCCGGCCGGTGGCCTTGGGCACCTCCCGGAAGAGCTTCTTGGACTCGGCGCGCGCAGTGCGCAGCAGTTCTTCGCGCTGCACCGCCTCGATGTCGCCGACCGGGGCGGGCGCCACCGTGCCGCCCCGCTCGGCGGTGGCGGTCATGAACGTGTTGAGGGCGGCCAAGCCGTCGGCGACGGCGTGGTGGACCCGCACGACGATGGCCTGCTGGCCGTCGGCGAGGCCGTTCACGAGGGTCAGCGCCCACAGCGGCCGCGACCGGTCGAGTTGTTCGACGGACAGCTCGGTCAGGATTGTGTCGAGCGCCCGACGATCGCCGGGGGCGGCTGCGGTCCGCTCGTCGAGGTGGGCGCTGACGTCGAAGTTCTCGTCGGCCACCCAGAACGGGCGCGCCGAGTAGGTCGCCGATGCCGCCTCCACGCGCTGTGTCGCACGCGGGAAGTGTCCGAGGTAGTGGGGCAGTACGTCGACGAGCTCGTCCAGGGTGATCGGGCGGCCGCGCCGCGACGGGTCGACGATGGCCACCTTGAGGGTGTGCATCGGCGTCGTCGGATTCTCCATGTTGAGCATCAGGGCGTCGTTGCCCGACAGTCGCTGCAGTCCGGTCATCGTCCCTCCTCGGTGAGGTCGCGCTTGAGCACCTTGCCGGTGGCGTTGCGGGGCAACAGTTCGATGAAATGGATGTCGCGCGGCACCTTGTACCCGGCGAGCTGGCTCTTCACGTGCGCCTTCAACGCGTCGGCATCGACGTCGGAACCGCCGGACCGCACGACGAAGGCGGCGAGCCGCTGGCCGAACTTCTCGTCGTCGACGCCGATCACCGCGACCTCGGCCACCCCCGGGTGGGCGTCGAGGACCAGCTCGACCTCCAGCGGGTAGACGTTCTCGCCGCCGGAGACGATCATCTCGTCGTCGCGTCCGACGACGTAGAGCAGGCCGTTCCCGTCGATCCGCCCGACGTCGCCGGAGAGCATGTAGCCGTCGGCGTAGTCCTTGGTCTCGGTGCCGGTGTATCCGTCGAAGGCCGACTCGTTGGCCACCGCGATGACGCCGATCTCGCCGACCGGGAGCGGGCGCCGATCGTCGTCGAGAATCCGCACCCGGGTGCCGGCGATGGGCCGCCCGGCGGTGTCCGGGGCGATCCGCAGGTCGGCCGGGGTCGCGGTGCTGATCAGACCGGCCTCGGTGGCGTTGTAGCTGTTGTAAACCACGTCGCCGAAGCGGTCCATGAAGGCGGTGAGCGATTCCGCGCGCATCCGCGACCCGCTGGCGGTGGCGAACCGCAGCGTCGGCATCGGCTTGGCGTCGAGCACATCGACGGGCAGGTCCATGATCCGTTCGAGCATCACCGGGACGACGGCGAGCCCGCTCGCACCGTGGTCGCGCACGAGGTCGAGCGTGCCTTGCGGGTCGAACCGGCGACGCATGACCATCGTCGCGTGCATCGTCGACGAGATGGCCATCTGGCCGAAGCCCCAGGCGTGGAAGATCGGGGCCGCGATGACCGTCGTCTCCCCGCCGCGCCACGGGATGCGGTCGAGCATCGCCGCGAGCGACGAGACGTCCGATCCGCTGGCGCCGCGCTTGGCGCCCTTGGGGGTGCCGGTGGTGCCCGAGGTCAGCAGGATGATCCGGCCGGGTTTGCGCGGCGGCGCCGGGCGCTGCCCCATCCGGGAGGAGATGAGGTGCTCGACGGTGCCGGGATCGGCGCGCAGGCCGATCCCCTCCTGCCACGACCACAGGCACCGCAGGCCCGAATCAGATTGGCGGGCATGGTCGATGAGGCCGGCGAACTCGTCGTCGGCGATGAGGATGTCGGCCTGTTCGCGCTTGAGGACGTCGGCGAGCTGCGGCCCGGCGAACCCGGTGTTGAGCAGGACCGCGTCGGCGCCCAACCGGATCGTCGCGGCGATCGCCTCGACGATGCCGCGGTGGTTGCGGCACATGATCGCGACGGTGCGCGGCGGCCGGACGGTCGACTCACTGAGCCCGACGGCCAGCGCGTCGGCCCGGGCGTCGAGTTGCGCCCAGGTCAGCGAGCCGGCCTCGTCGTGCAGGGCGACGGCGTCGGGGTATTGGGCGGCGGCGAGGCCGATGCCGCTGACCGCGTTCGTCCCGCCCTGGCGGCGCAACGACAACCCCATCCGCAGGTAGCGGTCGGGGCGCAGCAGGGTGAGGAATCCGCTGGACACCAAGACGCGGACGATCCACGCGTAGTGGCTGAGTCGGTTGCGCAACGCGGTCATGGCCTCACCCGATGATCGGGAATCGACGGTCGCGGTCGAGTTCGTCGAGGGCGGCCTGCATCCGCGACCGGATCTCCTCGTCGACGGCGTCGATGTCGGGGTCCTCGCCGAACTCGGCGGTGATGTCGATGGGGTCGAGCACCTGGGTCACCATCTTCGACGGCAGCGGCACGTTGGGCGGCATGCCCAGCGTGAGCCCGAAGGGGAAGCCGAAGGTCAGCGGCGCCCGGGTGGCCCGGATCAGCTTGTCCAGCCGCAACAGTTTGGCCAGGCCCGCGCCGTCGTTGAGGAACAGCTGGGTCTCCTGGCCGCCGATGGTGACGATGGGGACGATCGGCACCCCTGCTATGATGGCGGTGCGCACGTAACCCTGTTGGCCGTTGAAGTTGATCTTCGCCGACGCCGAGGTGGGCCGCATCGCGTCCCAGACACCGCCGGGGAACACCAGCGTCGCCATGCCCTCGCGCAGCGCGGCGACGGCGTTGCGCGGATGGGCGCGCAGGAAGCCGAACTTGCCGAAGATGGTGTCTCCCGCCCCCAGGAACACCAGGTCGTGGGCCAGCGTGCACAACGGTCGGTCGGCGCCGAACTCGTCGGCGAAGGCGACCGCGATGAGCGGGACGTCGTAGGCGACCATGCCGCCGGAGTGGTTGCTGACCAGCAACACTCCCCCGTCGGGCACCTTGTCCATCCCGCGCACCTCGGAGCGGAAGTAGACCTTGGCGATGGTCTTGAGCAGCGGTAGGACGCGGGCCACCCACTCGGGGTCCCAGCGGGCTTGCGAGCCCTTCTCCGGCACCGGCTGCGACTTGTCTTCGGCCACGGTCGCCACCCCCTTCGTATCGATCGACTCCCTGCTCTTTATTGTCGTTTCACCATCGGCGGCCCGCGGGCCATCGAGGAAACTAGAACGTGTTCTAGTTTTAGAATAGAGCACGTTTCCCGGATCCGCCATCCGAGACCACCAGCCGTTCCGCCCACCGCAGAGGAGACCGCCGTGCGCGTCCTGATCACCGGTGCCACCGGATTCGTCGGCGGCTGGACCGCCGACGCGATCGCCCGCCGCGGCCACCAGATCCGCTTCCTCGTGCGCAACCCCGACAAGCTGGCCCGCGCCGCAGCCTTTTTCGGGTTCGACGCCGACGACGCCGTGGTCGGCGACATCACCGACGAGGCCGGCGTCGCCCGGGCCCTGCAGGGCTGCGACGCCGTGGTGCACGCGGCCGCCGAGGTCGCCCTGCACGGCACCGACGCCGACGGGGAGCGGGCCCTGGTGCAGCGCAATCTCGCGGGCGCGCGCAACGTGATCGGCGGGGCCGTGCGGGCGGGCATCGACCCGGTCGTGCACGTGTCGAGCATCGCCGCGCTGTGGACCCCGACGACGGCGGTCATGCACGGCGACCTGCCGGTCACCGGGGGCGCCGGCGCCTACGGGCAGGCCAAGACCGCGGTGGAGGTCTACGTCCGCTCGCTGCAGGACGAGGGAGCACCCGTCGCCATCGTCTACCCCACCGGCGTCGCCGGCCCGTCGGCCGCCGGGCACCGCGGGGAGGCCGGCGACGGCGTGCGCACCCTCGCCGGCGTCGGGGTGCTGGGCCGCACCGCCGGGCTGACCCTCGTCGACGTCCGCGACCTGGCCGACCTGCACGTCCGCCTGCTCGAACCCGGGCACGGCCCGCGCCGCATCCTGGCCGGCGGGCACCGGATCATCGGCGCCGACCTCGCCCGGGCGCTGCGCCACGCCTCGGGGCGGCACACCCGCTACGTGCCGATCCCCAACCGCGCGCTGCTCGGGATCGGCCGGCTCGCCGACCGCTTCCGCTCGCTGGTCCCGGCCGGCGTCGACCAACTCAGCGAATCCGCCGCCCAGTACCTGCTCTACCCGCCGATCCCCGACAACAGCGCCGCGGCGTCGCTCGGCGCCACCTTCCGGCCGGCGACCGAGACGATCGACGCGGTGTTCGACGACGACTGATCCGACCCGCCCGCCGGGGCGGGGTTAGTCTGGGTCCGTGTGTTCCGACGATGACGTGACGACACCGTTCTCCCCGGCCGACGCCGCTGCTGTCCGAGCGTTGTGGGAGCCGCTCGGGCTGCCCGGGGTGATCGACATCCACACCCACTTCATGCCGGGCAATGTGATGGACAAGGTCTGGGCCTACTTCGACTCGGCCGGCCCGCTGCTGGGCCGGGATTGGCCGATCACCTACCGCGCCGACGAGCAGGCCCGCGTCGACGGTCTCGAGGCGTTCGGGGTGCGCGCGTTCACGTCGATGATCTACGCCCACAAACCCGACATGGCCGCGTGGTTGAACTCGTGGGCCGTCGACTTCGCCGCCCGCGAGCCGCGCTGCCTGCACACCTCGACCTTCTACCCGGAGCCCGGCGCGGCGCAGTACACCGCGGCGGCGATCGAGGCGGGGACGCGCATTTTCAAAGTGCACGTGCAGGTCGGCGACTTCTCCCCGTCCGACCCGCTGCTCGACCCTGTCTGGGGACTCGTCGCCGACGCCGGCCTGCCGGTCATCATCCACTGCGGCTCGGGTCCGGCGCCGGGTCGGCACACCGGCCCCGGGCCGGTCGCCGACGTGTTGTCCCGGTTCCCCGGACTGCGGTTGATCATCGCGCACATGGGGACCGTTGAGTACCTCGACTTCCTCGACCTCGCGGAGCGCTACGAGAACATCGGGTTGGACACGACGATGAGCTTCACCGACTTCGCCGAAGCGGATGCGCCGTACCCCCGCGAGGCACTGCCCCGAGTGAGAGCCTTGGGCGCCAAGGTTTTCTGGGGATCAGACTACCCCAACATCCCCTACCGCTACGCCCACGGCATCGAGGCGCTGATCCGGCTCGACCTCGGCGACGACTGGCTGCGCCGCGTCCTGCACGACAACGCCGCGCAGTTGTTCGGGCTCTGAGCCGGGCTACTTCTGGACGAGCGTGCGGCCGATCACCAGGCGCTGAATCTGGTTGGTGCCCTCGAAGATCTGGGTGATCTTGGCTTCGCGCATCAGCCGCTCCACGCGGTAGTCGCGGGTATAGCCGTAACCCCCGAAGACCTGGACCGCGTCGGTGGTGACCTTCATCGCGGCGTCGGTGGCAATGAGCTTGGCGACCGACGCCTGTCGGGAATACGGCAGCCCGGCGTCGCGTCGACGGGCGGCGTCGAGATAGGTCGCCCGGGCCGAGTCGACGGCCGCAGCCATATCGGCCAGCAGGAACGCCAGCCCCTGATGTTCGATGATCGCCGAGCCGAACGCGGTCCGCTCGTTGGCGTAGGCGGCCGCCTCGTCGAGAGCTGCCTGCGCAATACCGACGGCCACCGCCGCAATGCCGAGCCGACCGGAGTCCAGTGCGCTGAACGCAATCGACAATCCTTGCCCCTCGTCGCCGATCCGCCGCTCGGCGGGAACGAACGCCGCGTCGTAGAACACGGCCGTCGTCGGGACCGCGGTCAGCCCCATCTTCTCCTCGGGTTGCCCGAAGGCCAGGCCCTCGGTGTCCTTGGGGACCAGGAAGCACGAAATACCCTTGGATCCCTCGCCGGTGCGCGCGAAGACGTTGTAGAAGTCGGCGACCCCGCCGTGGGTGACCCACGCCTTGGTGCCGGTGAGCGAGTAGCCGCCGTCGACCGGTTCGGCCTTGCACACCAACGCCGCGGCATCCGATCCGGCCTGTGGCTCGGAGAGGCTGTAGGCGCCGATGGTGGCACCGCCGAGCATGTCGGGCAGCCAGCGTTGCTTCTGCTCGTCGGAACCGAAGGCCATCAGCGGGTGACAGGCGAGGCTGTGCACGCTGACCGCGACCGCGACCGCCGCCCAGCGCGCCGCGATCTCCTCGAGGACCTGCAGGTACACCTCGTACGGCTGATCGCCACCGCCCCACTCCGATGGGTACGGCAGGCTCAACAGCCCGGCCTCGCCCAGGGTGGCGAAGGCCTGCGCCGGGTACGTCTCGGTCTTCTCGTAGTCGTCGACGATCGGCAGCAGGGCCTTGTCGGCGATCTCGCGGGTCAGCGCGATGAGGTCGTGGGCCTCGTCGGTGGGCAGGAGGCGGTCGACCGGCATCGTGCTCAGTCCGCGACCACGACGACGGCCTTGCCGAAGACCTTGCCGCCTTCGAGGTCGCGCAGGGCCTGCGGCAGTTCGGCGAGCGGATAGGTGGTGTCGACCGGCGGGCGCAGGCCGTCGGCGATCATCTCGGTGAGCTCGTCATGCAGCATCGCCGGGACGCCGGGGTGGGTGCGGATGTACTCGCCCCACGCGGCGCCGACGATGTCGATGTTGCGGAACAGCACCCGGTTGAGCTTGACCGTCGGGATCCCGCCCGCGGCGAATCCGATGACGACGTAGCGGCCGTCGGGGGCGACGGTCCGCAGCGCGTCGTCGAAGACCTCGCCGCCGACCGGGTCGATCATGACGTCGACGCCGCCGTCGGAGAGATCCTTGACCTTCTCGCCCCAGCCCTCGGTGAGTTGCACGACCTCGTCGGCACCGGCGTCGCGCAGCATCTGCTCGGCCCCGGTGCGGTGCACGATGGCGATGACCTTGGCGCCCATCGCCTTGGCGACGCGGATCGACGCCGCGCCGACGCCGCCGGCCGCGCCGAGGACGCCGACCACCTCGCCCGGGGCGGTGTGCGCGCGCAGCTTCAGCGCGAAGATCGCGGTCTGGAAGTTGATGCCCATGGCCGCGCCCTCGGCGAAACTGAGGCCCTCGGGTTGGGGCAGCATCTGCTCGGGGACCGCGACCATCTGCTCGGAGAACCCGCCGATCCCGGCGAACACGAGCACCTTGTCGCCCACCCGGTACTGACCGCCCTCGGGCGCCTCGCGCACCACGCCGGCGACCTCGGTGCCCGGCGTGAACGGCAGCGGCGGGCGCATCTGGTACTTGCCGTGGCTCATCAGGACGTCGGGGAAACAGACGCCGCACGCCTTGATGTCGACGAGGTACTGCCCTGGTCCGGGCCGGGGATCGTCGACGTCGACGAGCTCGAGCCCGTCCGGACCGGATTCTTCACGCAGCACCTGAGCCTTCATAGCCTCACCCTACAGGTGGCGGGTACCGCAGTGGGCGGGGTGGAACGTGTTTCAACTTTGGCTACGATCAACCGCATGGATGCTGCGACGACCCTTCCGCCGACCCTGAGCCAAGAGCGCCTCGACGTGGCGCTGGCGGCCCCCGGATTTCTCCCCCTCGACGAGGCGCTGGCCCTGCACGAGGCGGCGGGAGTCTTTCTCGGACAACCGGATTCGGTCGGGATCGGCGTCGAGATCGGCACCTACTGCGGCAAGTCGACGGTGTTCCTCGGGGCGATCGCCGCGGCCCACGGCGCTCTGCTGGCCACCGTCGACCACCACCGCGGATCCGAGGAGCACCAGCCCGGCTGGGAGTACCACGACACCGCTTTGGTCGATCCGCACACAGGCACCCTGGACACCTCGGCACGTTTTCGCCGGACGATGTTCGACGCCGGCCTCGAGCAGACCGTCGTCGGCGTGATCGCCTCGTCGACGATGGGCGCCCGGATGTGGGGCCGCGAGGTGGACTTCGTCTTCATCGACGGCGGCCACTCGATGGCCGCCGCGCAGGCCGACTTCGACGGCTGGTCACCGTGGGTCCGCCGCGGTGGCGGCCTGCTCATCCACGACGTCTTCCCCGACCCCGCCGACGGTGGTCGCCCGCCCTACGAGATCTACCGCCAAGCCCTCGACTCGGGCCGCTTCGAGGAGGTGTCGGCGCACGGCTCGCTGCGGGTCCTGCGCCGCGTCGGCGCGTAACGCATCGCCGACCACCACATCGCCGACCAGCCGACCACCGCTTCGAGGTCGGAACCGGGTCAGGCGCACACGCCGCGGAACGGGAGCGAGTGGGCCGCGCTGCGCCACTGCGTTTTGGTGAGCCCGCCGCCGGTGGCCGAACACACCCGTCGGGCCTGCTGGTCGACATCGATCAGCCACCAGGAGAGCAGTTGGTGGCCGCCGACGAACACCTGCGACGACCCGCCGAAGGCCACCGTGCGCATCAGCAAGGCATCCGAGTGGCCGCCGAACCCGACGCCCTCCAGCCGCGGCTGGGCGGGATTCCCCAGCGACCACAACTCGGTGCCGCGGTCGGTCCCCGCCGCCAGCCAGCGCCCGTCGGCCGAGCGGGACAGCGACGTGACCCGCGACGGCCGCCCGATCCGGCTCACCACCGTCGACGAGGTGCCGTCGATGCGCCGCACGACGAGCGTCGAGTCGTCTGAACCGGTGTAGAGGTAGTGGCCGTCGGCGCTGAACTCCGCGCTGAGCACCATCCCCTGGTGGGCGCTCTCGACAACCGGTCCGACGGGGTGGGCGGGATCGGTGATCGACCACCGGTACGCGCGCCAGTCCGCCGACCCGACGACGATCGTCGTGCCGTCGGGGCTGAACGCCACGGTCTGCACAAAGCCGTCCGACCCGTTCAACGCGCCGAGTTGGCGCGGCGAGGCGGGGTCCGCGAGCGACCAGAGCCGCATCGACGAGTCGGTGTCGGCGGCGGCCAGCACCGACCCGCGCGGCGCAAAGGCGACCAGCCCGAGGTGGCGCGTGCGCACCGGCAGCGTCGCGACCAGCGTGGGCGCCTCCCGCGCCGCAATGTCGTAGACGAAGACCGCTCCCCCGCCGTCGGCGGCCGCGGCGAGCAGCCGGCCGTCCGGGCTGACCGAGACATCGCGCGCCGACCGGTTCCCCGGCAGCAGGATCGTCGACGCGAGTGACGGCAGACCGTGCTCGATCCGCCACACGATCATCCGCAGGGCGCCCGCGGTGACGACGACGCTGCCGGCCGCATCGGCGGCGGGCCGCCGGATGGGTGAACGGTGGCCCGGCATCGGCGAGGCGGGCAGATCCCACGCGCTGATCGAGCGCGGTCCGCCGGCGGTCAACAGGGTGCCGTCGGCCAGGAAGTCCGCCGCCATGATCCCGCCGCGCCCCGACCGCATCTCCCGGCCGATCTGCTGCAACGGTTGGCGCTGCATCCGCGGGTCCAACACGTCGCCGACGGCCCACCGGCGGGCCGCCCCGTCGAGCCCGCCGGAGATGAGGGTCTTCCCGTCGGCGGAGAAATCCAACGACCAGATGGCGTCGGGGTGGGCGGCGATGGTGAACCCGACGGCGCCCGGCGCGGCCGGGTCGGCGAGGTCCCAGATGCCGATCGTCCCGTTGTCGCGCCCCCCGGCGAGGAGCCGGCCGTCGGGGGAGACCGCCACCGAGTGCCAGCCGATATCGCGGCCGTCGCCGAGCTTCGCCACGACGCGAGGCGCACGGGTGTCGGCCACGTCGACGACGAGGACCGTCCCGCCGGTGGTGGCCGCGGTGAGCACCGGCGCGGTCGGGCTGAACGCCACGCTGCGGACCGGCCCGGACCCGCCGTCGGCGCTGCCGAGCGGGGCGAATCCCCGTCGCGCGTCCCACAGTGCCACGGTGCCGTTGTCGTGGCTGGTGGCCAGCACGCTGCCGTCGCGGTTGAACGTCAGGATGTAGGCGGTCCCGGCGTTGGCGGGCACCGCGAGGCGGTTCAGCAGCGTCGGGCGCGCCGGGTCGGCGACGTCGTAGACGGTGACCGACCCGTCGCCCGCGGCCATCGCCAGGCGCTGCCCGTCGGGGGTGAACGCCACCGAGGTGACATAGGCGCCGGCGTACAGCGGCGTCGGATAGGGACGCAGGTCCGGGGCGTGCCACAGGCGCACGGTGCGGTCATAGCTGGCGGTGGCGACGAGGCCGCGCGACCGGGCGACGACCAGGTCGTAAATCGAACCGCCGTGCAGTTCCTCGCCCGTGCGGGGCAGCGGCAGATCCTGGGTGCGCAGGACGCCGAAACGCGCCGCCGGGTCGTCGGGCCGCAGCCGCCACGCCGCGACGGAGAGTTGGGCGGCCAACCCGGGGTCGGTGGCGCGGGTCTGCTCGGCGGTGGAGAGCAGTTCGGCGAACCGCGCGTCGTCGCGCTGGTGGCCGAGCGCCACGTTGCCGCCGATGGCGACGACCGCGGCGATCAGGGCCGCGACCGCGAGCAGAGCGGTGGCGGTCTGGCGCATCCGCCGTCGGCGGGTAACCCGTTCGAGGTGCTCGCCGCTGGCGGTGAGGAAGGTCCGGGCGCGCGCGGGCAGCAGCGGGTCGTCGGCGACGATGGCGCTGCGGTGATAGCGGGCCTCGTCGTAGAGCTGGGCGTCGTCCCGGCCGCTGCCCTCCCACTCCCCCGCGTCGACGCTGATCCGCTGCAAGACCGGTTTGAGGACGCGGGAGCGCTCGATCAACTCGACCAACCGCGGCCACTGGGTGAGCACCGCGTCGTGGATGAGGATGATGCCGGTACTGCTGACGGTCAGCAGACGCGCGGCGGCCAGTTGTTCGACGACACGGGTCAGCGCGTCGTGGTCGGGGTCGACGGCGGCGATGGACAGCGGGTCGAGGCGCACCCGGACCACGATCCGGTCGGCGGCCACGTGCACCAGGGCCAGCAACAGCCGATCGGCGACGGGGCGGTCGGCGTCGGACAACCCGGTATAGGCGTCCTCGGCGGTGGCGGCGATCGCCGACCCGACCCCGCCGATCGCCCGGTAGCCGGCCAGCGTGAGCGATTCGCCGCGGCGTTGGCGCGCCAGTTCGGCCAGGACGTGGGCCAGCAGCGGCAACTGACCGGCCCGGTTCTCCGCGTCGGAGAACGAGGCGACGCGCAGGTCGGCGATCATCCGCGCGGCCAGTCCGGGTTCCACGCGCAGTCCGGCGAGCTTGGCCGGCTTGGCGATGACGTCGGCGAGCTGGTCCTCGGTCATCGCCCCGACGATCAGCGACCGCCGCTGCCAGGCGTGGGCCAGGACGTCGATCTCGGCGGCGCGCTCGTACATATCGGCCCGGATGCCGAGCACGACGACGCCGCCCGGGGCGGCGGCCAGCGCCAGGATCTGCGCGACGGCGGCATCGACCTGCGCGGCGTCGTATCCGCCACCGACGAGCAGCCCCTCGCACTGGTCGACGACGTGGATGGCGACGCCGGGCTGATCCTCGGCGCTGTCGCCGGTCTCGCCGGTCTCGCCAGGCTCGTCGGTCTCGTCGACGAGCTCGACGGCGAACCGGCGGTCGACCCGCCAGCGGCCGCCGGCCGCGCGATCAGCGGTCAACCGAGCGAGGCCCGCGCCGAGGAGCGACGACTTGCCCGCGCCGGAGACCCCGGTGACGACGACGATGCGATCGCGCAACGAATCCTGTCCGGCCGCGTCGGCGATGAGCCCGGCCAGGTCGGCCAGCACCTCGTCGCGGCCGAAGAAGACGTCGCGCTGCTCGGCCGTCATCGGGGCGAGCCCGGCGTATGGCTGTTCGACCGGCGGACCGGGCGGTGGGATGGCCGCCGAACCGTCCTCGCGCGCACTGCTCCACCATTGGCGCCAGCGCGGCAGCGGCGGTACCGGGTGATCGGGGTTGCGCATCTGCGCCCGCAGGATCAGCCACGTGATGACCGGCTCGAGGGAGTCGAAGGAGGCGGGCAGGTGGCGGCCGCGGCGCCAATCGCTGATGCGCTGCACCGAGGCCTTCGACCGTCCCGGCGCGAGCTTGGCCGCCCCGCGCGAGACGGTCTCCAACGTCGGCGATCCGGCCGCGTCGAACAACGCGGCGAGTTGGTCGCCGAACCTCGTCGTCGCGTCGTCGGGGGCCGGGGTCACATCGAAACGTTACCGCAGGTGACGGCGATTTCCGGATTCTGTGCGATCCGGTCCGGAAAACCCCTGCATACCGGTTGACCTGCGCGGATGCCGCGCCGGAAGGCCGGCGGATTGGGGTGGGCCGGCGGCGCGCCGCACAGTGGTGACACGACCGGCGCACCAGTGCCGATCAGCAAGGATCACCCAACGGGGAAGGGAAGAAAGTACAGCCCATGTTCCACGCAATCGCTTCCCGCGTCGCGGGTCCGCTGTCCCTGGCGATCGTCGCCGCGGCCGCCATCCTCGGCGCCGTGCCGAGCCCGGCCGATGCTGCGGTGTCGCACAAGACGACCGCCGACGGCCACGCCATCACCCTTGCCTCGGCGATCACCAACACCAAGCCGACCGCCCCCCTCGACTCGAACCCGTTCACCAAGGAGACGTTCTTCACCGTCGACTCCAAGGCCGCGGTCACCGGGCTCGACGGCAAGGTCATCAAGGCCACGGTCGTGTTGGGCTACCAGTTCGGCTACCCGGTGGCGGTCGCCCCCGACGGGGTCGCGATCACCCTGCACACCCCCGACCTCAAGCTCCAGGGCGGCATCGTTGCCAAGGTCGCTCCCGAGGTGAAGGGCGGCGCCGACGGCGTCGGCCTGAAGGCCGGTGAAGCCGGTGTCGAGAGCGGCGCCGAGGCCACCGTCCTCCCGCCCGTCGACCTGAGCTTCACCGTCGCCCCCGGAAAGATCCACGAGGTCGACGTGACGAAGGTGGAGATGACCGCGCCGGTGTTCGAGGTCTTCTGGGATGCGATCCACCTGTCGGTGACCAACGCGGTCGGACCGGTGTCTGTTCGCCCCTACGCCCGGATCATCGTCACCACGACGACGGGTGTCTACCAGCTCGCCTCATTGGGGAATGCTCGCCAGGTCTGAGAGAGGTCATCGAGATCTGGTGTGAGACGGCGCGCCGAGTCCGGGGGGCTCGGCGCGCTGTTCGCGTTCTCAGGGCGGCGGGTCGCGGTCAGACCGTGGCAGGGGCCAGGCCCAGCTTCCCGGCGAGCTTCGCGAGGTAGCCGGAGGCCCGCTCGACCGTGTCGTCGGGAAGGCCGTACAGCACCGTGGTGACGCCGAGTTCGCGCCACTTCTCCAGCTTCTCCGGCACCGGCTTGAAGTCTAGGACGACGATCTGCGGATCGCCTTCGCGCCCGGCGTCGGACCAGATCTGCTTGAGCAGGCCCACCGAGCCTTCGATGTCGGCCTCGCCCGGCGTCGTGATCCAGCCGTCGGCACTGCGCGCGATCCACTTGAAGTTCTTCTCGTTGCCGGCCGCGCCGACGAGCACCGGGATGTGGTCTTGAGTCGACTTGGGCCATGCCCAGCTGGGGCCGAACTGCACGAACTCGCCGTCGTACTCGGCCTCCTCCTGCGTCCACAGGGCGCGCATCGCCTCGAGGTACTCGCGCAGCATGGTGCGACGGCGCTTCGGCGGAACCTTGTGGTCGGCCAGCTCGTCGAGGTTCCATCCGAACCCGACGCCGAGCGTCACCCGCCCCTGCGACAGGTGGTCGAGGGTGGCGATGGTCTTCGCCAGGGTGATCGGGTCGGACTGCACCGGCAGGGCGACGGCCGTCGCGAGGCGGATGCGCTCGGTAACCGCGGCGGCCGCGGCCAGCGTCGTCCACGGGTCGAGGGTGCGCATGTACCGGTCGTCGGGCAGCTCCGAGGTACCGGTCCCCGGGTGCGCGGCGTCGCGCCTCGTCGGGATGTGGCCGTGCTCGGGGACGTAGTACGACGCGAAGCCGGCTTGCTCGATCAACGGCGCCAAGACCTGCGGCGGCAAGCCGCGGTCGCTGGTGAACTGCACGATTCCGAATTCCATCGGACGCCCCTCCTGGACAGGTGTCTAGTTGAGAGAACTGTAACACGTTCTAATCCGGCGGCGCGAGGGCCCAGTCGGCAGGAATGAGGGCCCAGTCGGCAGGAATGAGGGCCCAGTCGGCAGGAATGAGGGCCCAGTCGACGGGAAAGAGGGCCCAGTCGGCACGAATGAGGGCCCAGTCGGCGGGAAAACGGGCCCAGTCGGCGAAGGCGGGGTTAGCGGGCGGCGACGGGCTCGGCGGCCGCGCGGACATCGCGGAAGATTCCGTTGCCCGCCGAGGCGCGGCTGATCGCGTCGGCGGCGAGCACGACGGCGGCCGAGGTCCAGCAGCTCTTCTCCACCGGCCAGCGCTTCCCGTCGGCGTAGACCAGGCCGGTCCAGTACGACCCGTCGGGATCGCGCAGGTGCCCGATGTCGTCGATCAACGCCACCGCCTCGTCGACGCGGCCGATCGACTCCAGCGCCAGGGCCAGTTCGCTCGTCTCGGCGCCGGTCACCCACGGCCGGTGGTCGATGCAGTGGATCCCCTTGCCGGCGACGACGAACTCGTCCCACCGCCGGTCGATCAGAGCGTGCGCCCGCTCGTCGCGCACCGCACCGCCGAGCACCGGGTAGTACCAGTCCATCGAGTGCGACGACGGTGCGACGAAGACGCCGGGCACGACGCCAGCCGGCGCCCCGTCGACGTCGGCGAAGGCCGACGCGAAAGCCCGCGCCAACCGCGCCTGCGCCGACGCCCAGCGCTCGGCGCTGTCCGCGTCGTCCATCGTCTCGGCGATCCGCCCGGCACAGTCCAGCGAATGCAGGATGCTGGCGTTACCGGTGAGCAGCGCCTCGTCGAACATGGCGAGACTCGTCGCGTCGGCGGCCCATCGGAATGCCCCGTCGTCGCGCTGGAACCGGCAGACCAGGTCGATGGCGGCGCGCACCGTCGGCCACATCTCGGCGAGGAAGTCGAGGTCACCGCTGGTGCGGTAGTGGTGCCACACCCCGACGGCGAGGTAGGCGCAGAAGTTGCTGTCGATGTTCGGGTCGACGACGGTGCCGCCGCGGAACTCGATCGGCCACGACCCGTCGGGGCGCTGCGTGCGCGCCGACCACCGGTACGCCGCCCGGGCCTGCTCGTCGAACCCGGTCACCGAGAGCGCCATCGCCGATTCGACGTGGTCCCACGGATCGGTCTTGCCGCCCGGGAACCACGGCAGCGCACCGGAGCGCTCCTGCATCGCGGCGATCGCGGCACCGGTGGCGCCGACCTGTGCCGCGCTCAGGACACCGGGCAACTCGGGGAGGGAGCCCACCGTTATGCAGGCTTTTCCAGGTACAGGATGACCGACTTGCCGATCACCGGGTTCAGCAGCTTCTCCGCGGTGCGGGTCACCGTCGGGGCCGACATCATGTCCCACACCAGCAGCTGGTGGTAGCCGCGGACCAGCGGGTTGCGGTCGTTCTCCACGCCGACGGCGCACTTGATCCACCAGTACGGCGCGTGCAGCGCGTGCGCGTGGCCGGTCCCGGTGACGAGCAGGCCCGCCGCCTCGAGCTTGGCCGCCAACTCCGAGGCCCGGTAGATGCGGACGTGCCCGCCCTCGACCTCGTGGTACTCGTCCGACAGCGCCCAGCACACCTTCTCCGGCCAGTACCGCGGCACGGTCACCGCGGCCTTGCCGCCGGGCTTGAGGATGCGGACCATCTCGGCGATCGCGGCCTCGTCGGCCGGGACGTGCTCGAGGATCTCCGACATCAACACCACGTCGAAGGTGTCGTCGGCATACGGCAGGTGCAGCGCATCACCGACCTCGGCGCGCGCCTTCGCCGACGCGGGGACCTGGTTCTCGGCCATCATGGCGTCGAACATCTCGCCGACGTCGGCCATGTCGGACTCGGACTGGTCGAAGGCGATGACGTCGGCACCGCGGCGGAACATCTCAAACGAGTGCCGTCCCTGCCCGGCGCCGATGTCGATGGCCTGGGTCTCCGGCCCGACGGCGAGCCGATCGAAATCCACGGTCAGCATTACTTCTCCCCCTCAATCGCGGTGCGGTACTGCTCGACGGTCTTGGCGGCCACCGCCGCCCAGCTGAAGTTCTCCTCGACGCGGCGCCGGGCGGCGGCCCCGAGGTCGGTGCGCGCCTGCTCGTCGTCGAGCAGCCTGAGCAACTGTTGGGCGATGGCCCCCGAGTCGCGCGGCGGCACCAGCACGGCGCCGGCCCCGTCGCCCTCACCGACGACCTCCGGGATGGCCCCGGCGCGCGTCGCGATCAGCGGGGTGCCACAGCTCATGGCCTCCACCGCCGGCAACGAGAAGCCCTCGTACAGCGACGGCACGACGGCGACCTCGGCGCTGGCCAGCAGGTCGGCCAACTCCTCGTCGTCGATGCCGTTGACGACGCGGACGCTCTCGCCGATCGACAACTGCTCGATGAGCCGGGCCGACGGTCCGGTGGGGTCGAGCTTGGACACCAGGGTCAGGTCGACGGGGCGTTCGGCGGCCACCTTGGCGATGGCCTCCAGCAGGTAGGAGACACCCTTGAGCGGGGCATCGGCGCTGGCGACGCACACCACCCGACCGGGGACGCGCGACGTGACGGCCGACTCTCGCTGCGCCTGCCCGGGCGGGGCGAACAGTTCGGTGTCGACGCCGAGCGGGATCGTCGCGATCCGCCCGACCGGGATCTTGAAGGCTTTGCGGGTGTCCACCTCGCTGCTGCGGGACACGGTGAGCAGCACCGGGATCCGACGCGCGACCCGGCCCTGCATGGCCAAAAACGAGTGCCAGCGAGCCGCGGTGATCTTGCGCCAGCCCTTGGCCGCCTTGATGGCCAGGGCGCGGTCGCGGGTGATCGGGTGGTGGATCGTCGCGACGAGCGGGAAGCCCATCGTCGGCAGCCGCAGCAGGCCGTAGCCCAGGGACTGGTTGTCGTGCACCACGTCGAAGTCGTCGCGCCGCTGCTCCAGCAGCCGCGCCACGCGCAGGCTGAACGTGAGCGGCTCACCGAAGGCGGCGGTCCACATCTGGGCGACCTCGATCGCGTCGATCCAGTCGCGGTATTCGCTCAGGCGCGGGTTGCGGAACGGTTCCGGCTCGCCGTACAGGTCGAGGCTGGGCACCTTGGTGATCCGCACGCCGGCGTCGATGGCCACCTGGTCGAGCTCGGGGTAGGGCTGGCCGGAGAAGATCTCCACGTCGTGGCCCAGCAGGGCGAGCTCGCGCGAGAGGTGGCGCACATAGACACCCTGCCCGCCACAGTGCGGCTTGCTCCGGTAAGACAGCAGTGCGATGCGCAGTGCGCCCGAGGCGCTGGTGGTCGGCATGCGCCTATTCTGCCGATCCGGCTGCGGCCTCGAGCGCCGAGACGTCGGTGAGCTTGATCCGCGGGCGTCCGGATTCGCGTCCGGCCGCCTTCTCCGCGGCGTCGATGTTCTTCCATCCGTCCAGGTCGATGAGGTGTGCCCCGCGCTCCACGACGAGCTGCTCGATTTCCTCGCGCGATGCCTGCGGGTCGACGAGCTTGTCCTCGATGAAGTCGGCGATGACGGCTTCGGCGGTCTCCTCGCCGCACAGCCGGTTGCGGCCGATGCCGCCGGTGGCGCCGCGCTTGATCCAGCCGGTGACGTAGACGCCGGTCATCTGCTCGCCGTCGTCGAGGACCCGGCCGGCGTCGTTGGGGACGATGCCGCGCTCGTCATCGAAGGGCAGGTCGGGCACCGCGTCGGCGTGGCCCTTGTAGCCGATGGACCGCAGCACCAGCCCGGCGTCGACGGTGGTCGTCTCGTCGGTGGCGTGCACGGTCACCCGGTCGGTGTCGTCGCCGTAGGCGTTCTTAACGATGGTGACCGATTCGACCTTGTCGTCGCCGTTGATGGACACCGGCGAGGCCAGGAAGCGGAAGACGATGCGGCGGTCGCCGTCGGCCGACCGCTCCGAAAACTCGTTCGCCAGGCGGACTTTGGTGGCGATGGTCGAGTCCAGCTCGTCGCCGGCGGCCGCCGAGATCGGGTCGAGACCCAGTTCGTCGGACTCGATGACGATGTCGAGGCCCTCCACGTCGCCGAGCGCCAGGAACTCGCTGTTGGTGTAGGCGCCCTGCGCGACACCGCGGCGGCCCAGCACGATGACCTCGCGGATGTTGGACTCACGCAGCTTGGCCAGCGCGTGCTCGGCGATGTCGGTCTTGGCGAGCACGTCGGGGTCGGTGGCCAGGATGCGCGCCACGTCCAGGGCGACGTTGCCGTTCCCGACGACCACGGCGCGCTCGGCGGACAGGTCAACGTCGAGGTCGACATAGTCGGGGTGGCCGTTGTACCAGGCGACGAACTCGGTGGCCGAGATCGAGCCGGACAGGTCCTCACCCGCGATGCCCAGGCGCTTGTCGGTCGCCGCACCCACCGCGTAGATGACCGCGTGGTAGCGCTGCGCGAGCTCGTCGTGCTTGATGTGCTCGCCTACGCGCACGTTGAGGAAGTAGTTGAAGTTCTTCTTGTTGGCGGTGGACAGGTAGCCGCGTTCGACGAGCTTGGTGGCCGCGTGGTCGGGGGCGACGCCGAAGCGCACCAGGCCGTGCGGGGTGGGCAGGCGGTCGAAGACGTCGACGGTGATCGACGGCTTGCGGACGAGGACCTCGGCGGCATAGAGCGCGGCCGGGCCGGCGCCGACGATGGCGACGTGCAGCGGCTTGTCCGGCAGCGGCGGGGCCTTCTTCGGCGGGACGAGTCCGCCGTCCACCTCGTGGTCCTTGTAGTAGTCGGCGTTGATCTGCAGGTAGGGCTCGTCTTTTTCCTCGAGCTGGTCGTCGGGGAGGATCGCCTCGACCGGGCACTCATCGATGCAGGCACCGCAATCGATGCAGGTTTCCGGGTCGATGTAGAGCTGCTCGGCCGTCAGAAACTCCGGCTCATCCGGCGTCGGGTGGATACAGTTGACCGGGCAAACGCTTACGCAGCTGCCATCGTTGCAACACGGCCGGGTGATAACGTGCGCCATCTGGTGATACCTCGCGGATCGTCAGGTAGAACCTGTTCTATTTGAGAACAACTCTAGCGCACCAATCCGCGCCCAATCCACAAGGGAGATCGTGACCAGCAACCCCGCCCCACACCAGCCCCTCGGCGACCGGCTCGACACCGCGCAGTACTTCGAAGCGCAGTACCGGGTGCGGACCGGTGACATCGATCAGGACATGCGCGTCCGGCTCGATTCGATCGCGCGATATCTGCAGGACATCGCCAACGACAACATCGAGGCGACCGAATTCTGGCAGTCCGATCCGTTCTGGATCGTGCGCCGCACCATCGTCGACGTGATCCGCCCGATCTCGTGGCCGGCGACGGTGACCGCGCAGCGCTGGTGCGGTGCCCTCTCGACGCGGTGGACGAACATGCGGGTCCGGATGACCGCCCAGCACGAGACCAATCTGTTCAACCCGGAACCGCGCGAGGACGGCCTCGTCGAGACCGAGGCGTTCTGGATCCTGGTCAACGACCAGGGCATGCCGACGCGGCTGTCCGACGCGGCCTTCGAGATGTTGAGCTCGATGAACACCGAGCACCGGCTGCGGTGGAAGTCGATGAACCCGGAGAAGGCGCCGGCGGCGGGTACCGAGCCGGACCGCGAGCACATCCTGCGCGCGGTGGACTACGACCCGTTCAAGCACCTCAACAACGCCGCCTACCTGGCGGTGTTGGAGGACGAGATCCTCGCCCATCCGGAGTTGATCGAGGGTCCGCACCGGCTGGTCATCGAGTATCTGCGCCCGATCGAGCCGGGCGCCCGGCTGACCATTCGCCGGGTGCGCGAGGGCGATGAACTGACGCTCTGGCTGCTCCTGCACAAGCCCGACGCTGATCCGATCGTCGCGGCGACGATCTGGCTCGGCCCCCTCCCGACCTCCTAATCGCCGACTGGGCCCTCATTCCCGCCGACTGGGCCCTCATTCCCGCCGACTGGGCCCTCGATCTCGCCGACTGGGCCCTCACCCGTCGTCGCCGAAGCGCGCCCCCCACGATTGAGCCCACAACTCCAACGGTCCGAGGGCGAGCAAGAGCGCGGCACCATGCTTGGTCAGCCGATAGCCCGACTTCGTCCGGCTGATGATGCGCGCCTCGAGTAACTCGTCGAGGCGCTGGGAGATCGTCGTCGGCGATGCCTCTGGAATCCGGTTTCGGAACTCGGAAAAGCGGACCGACCCCAACCGCATTTCCCACAGCATCCGGAGCATCCAACGCCGGCCGAGTAGGTCGAACGCGGCCATGACCGGCCGCCCGCTGTCCGACCCGCGGACCGGGCGCCCGGGGATTGCTGGTTGCTCTGACATGCAGCAATGGTATCGCCACCCACGCAACCGCCCGCCATCGCCGAGGACGGCACTGTGATCCACACTACTTCCTACACCAGTGAATGACGGCCACCACCTTCGCCGGAAAACGTTGACAACGTTCAATGTCATCGATACATAATCCGTACCAACTTTGGAGGTGTCCGTGCAGCAGCCGACCCCGCGCGCCAAGCCGCGCACCCGCTGGATGATGATCGTCGTCATCGCAGTGCTCGCCGTGTCTGCGCTGTATGTCGGCCGCCTCCGCCTCAGCCACATCCCCGACCGGGCCATCGGTCACGCCCCCACCGCCCCTCAGGTCGGCGTACCCCGGACCAAGACCATCGAGTACCGCGTCACCGGCCCCGCCGGCGCCCGCGCCACCGTCTCCTACCTCGTCCCAGGCTCCGGGGTGACCGACGAACAAGTCACCCTCCCCTGGCGGACCACCCTGACCACACAGGACTTCACCGTCGCCGTCGGCGTCCTCGCCCAGGTCCACGCGACCGGCGACGCCTCCTGCGCCATCCGCGTCAACGGCACCGACCGGGACGTCGAACGGAACGGCAACAGCGAACCCGTCGTCAATTGCGCCGTCCCCACCGCCTAGGACCCCCGATGACCACAACAGCCGACGCCCCCGCCGCTCGCCCGCGCTTCGCGCGCTTCCTCTACCGCTTCTCGGCGCCGGTCATCGGAGCCTGGCTGCTGCTGATCGTCGTACTCAATCTTGCTGTGCCGCAATTGGAATCAGTCGTGATACGCAAGGCCCAGTCCTTCCTGCCCGACTCCGCGTCGTCGGTGCAGGCGCTGACCAAGATGGGCACCTATTTCGGCAGCGGGGAGCGCAACGGCGGCGGCTCCAACAACTTCGTCTACCTGCTCCTCGAAGGCCAGGACCGGCTCGGCTCCGACGCCAAGGTCTACTACCAAAACGTCCTGCAGAAGCTGACGTCGGACACGACGCACGTGAGCTCGGCGATGGACCTGTGGTCCGATCCCGATCTGGCGCCGGTCGCCGAGAGCAACGACGGCAAGGTCGCATATGCGCTGGTGAACCTGCACGGGAACATGGGCACCGCACTGGCGATGGAGTCCACCCGCGTCGCCCGCGAGACCATCGCCGCCACCTCCCCGCCGCCGGGCGTGCAGGTGCACCTGACCGGCCCGTCGGCCGTCGTCAACGACGAGATGATCGCCATCGCCGACTCGATGTTCCTCCTGGTGGCACTGAGCGCGTTGCTGGTGACGGTGATCCTGCTCATCGTCTACCGCTCACCGATCACCGCGGCCGTCCCGCTGCTGACGGTCGGCGCCGGGCTGGCCGTGGCCCGCTCCACCATCGCGGTGCTCGCCGAGCTGAACCTGCTCGACGTGTCGATCTTCGCCGCCGCCCTCTCTGCGGTGGTGGTCTTGGGCGCGGGCACCAACTACGGCATCTTCCTCCTCGGCCGCTATCAGGAGAACCGCCGCAAGGGCCTGTCCCCGGAGGATTCGTACTATGCGGCGCTGGCCGGCGTGCAGCACATCATCATCGCCTCGGCGCTCACCGTCGCCGGCGCGATGGCCTGCCTGACGGCCACCCGACTCTCGATGTTCAGCACCGCCGGATTGCCGTGCACCATCGCGATCATCGTCACCCTGGTGGCGGCGCTGACGCTGGGACCCGCGGTGTTGGCCCTACTGAGCCGCCGCGGCTACGCCGAACCGCGCGGCGACGAGAAGTCCCTGCGCCGCTGGCACCGCATCGGAACCTCCGTCGTGCGCTGGCCGGTGCCGGTGCTCGCCGCGTCGCTGGCCGTTCTCGCCGTCGCCATCGCCCCGCTGGCCTTCTATGCGCCGAGCTACAACGAGCGCAAGGCGCAACCGTCGGACTCGCCGGCCAACCTCGGCTTCACCGCCGCCGACCGCCACCTCGCGCCCAACGTGATGGCGCCCAGCGTGTTGATCGTTGAATCCGACCACGACATGCGCAACCCGGCCGACCTCATCGCGTTGGCCAAAATGACCGACTCGGTCGCGTCGATCCGCGGCATCGACGCCGTGCAGGGCATCACCCGCCCGCTGGCCCGCCCGCTCGACCAGGGCACGCTGACCAACCAGATCGGCTACATCGGCAACCGGTTCACACAGATGACCACCCTGCTCAAACACCGGATCGCCGACCTCGACTCGATCTCCACCTCCCTCGACGAGCTCAACACCGCGGTCGACGGCCTCGCCGACGCCCTGGCCCAGGGCAACGCCGGCGCCGCACAACTCGCCAGCGCCTCGCAACGACTCTCGACGACCACCGATACGACGATGAGGAAGGTCGACGGCCTGTCCCGGTCGATCGCGCCGACGCGTAAGGCCCTCGGCGCCACGCCCCAGTGCCGGCAGAACCGCGACTGCCGCCAGGCGCTGGCCGGGTTGTCGGCCCTCGACGACCTGCCCGCGCTGCGGTCGGCCATCGCCGAACTCTCCGCCGGCGCCGGTTCGGTGAGCCGCGCCCTGCCCACCGCGTCGCAGCAGATCCCGGTCCTGCGCTCGGCGCTCGGCCAGGCGCGGGCGGTGATCAAGCCGTTGAAGGGAACGCTGTCGGCGCTGTTGCCGCAGACCACCGAGATCACCGACTTCATCGACGAGGTCAGCAAGTCCTTCGCCGCCGGCTCGCCGGGCAGCTTCTTCTTCCTGCCCAGCCAGGCGTTGGAGAGCCCCCTGTTCAAGTCGGGCATGCCCTACTTCTTCTCCGCCGACGGCAAGGTCACCCGCATGGTCGTGACGCCGGAGGTCGAGGGTTTCAGCCGCGAGGCGATGGACATCAGCGCCGAGGTCATCCCGGCCGCGACCTCGTCGCTCAAGGGCACCTCGCTCGCCGGCTCGACGGTCAGCATCGGCGGCCCGGGCGGGACGCTGCTCAACATCGAGTCCTTCGCGCACGAGGACTTCATCGCGATCGTCGTCGCCGCTTTCGCCTTCGTGTTCTGCGTGGTGCTGCTGTTGTTGCGCAGCCTAGTCGCCGCGATCGCGGTCATCGGCACGGTCACGCTGTCCTACCTGGCGGCGATGGGCGTCTCGGTGGCGGTGTGGCAGGGCCTGCTGGGCCACCCGCTGCACTGGTCGGTCACACCGATCGCGTTCAGCTTCCTCGTCGCCGTCGGTGCCGACTACAACATGCTGTTGGTGAGCCGGTTCCGCGAGGAGTACGGCGGCGGTGGCGGCACCGGGCTGATCCGCGCGATGGTCGGCACCGGCAGCGTGGTCACCACCGCTGGCATCACCTTCGGCGTGACGATGCTGGCCATGTTGGCCAGCGATGCGCGCAACGTCGGCCAGATCGGCACGACGGTGGCGCTCGGCCTGCTGATCGACACCCTGATCATCCGTTCGCTGGTGATGCCGGCGGTCGCCCGACTCTGCGGCCGCTGGTTCTGGTGGCCGACCAAGTTCTTCACCATGGAAAGCAGGACGAGCAATGGCTAAACCGATGTCGACCGCCGCCGCACGACTCATCGTCGACGGGGTGGCCCCGCGGCTCGACCGCCGCATCACCGCGTCGCGCGAGCCATACACCGGCACCCCGGCGATGCGCCCGCACGTCGGCGCCAACCGGTGGGCCTGGACGCACTACGGCGTCTTCATCCCGAGTCTGCCTGCGCCGCACCGGTTTCTGAACGTCATGACGCTGATCGGCGCCACCGGGACCGAGCTCTTCGACAACACCGTCAGCGCCAACGCCAGCGCCGACGCGCGCCTCGCGACGACGGTGCTGTCCTCGACGGCGCACGCCGCCCAGCACCACTACGCCGGATACGACGCCGCCGCCGACGGGTCGTTCGCCGACGACGGGTCGAGCCTGCGCTGGGCCACGGACCTGGCGGTCGAGCGGTCGGGCAACCGGGTGTCGGTGGCCGGCCGGTACGACACCTTCGAGATCGAACTGGACCTGAGCCTGACCGACCAGGTCTCCTACTTCACCCACACCCCGGTCTATCAACATCTGAGCCTGCTGGCGCCGTATCGCGGGGCCATCACCGACCTGGTAGACGACACGACGACGACGATCAGCGGGTTGGGCACCGTCGAGTACGCGCGCTGCGCGGGTCCGCAGTCGTTGTTGCGCCGCCCGGTCGGGCGCCTCCTGCGCCTCCCGGTCGACTTCTTCACCTACCAGATCATCCAACTCGACGAGGTGACCCAACTGCTGCTGACCGACGTGACCGCCCGCGGCGCGGTGGCCGCCCGGACGGTGCACGTGCGGACCGTCGGCGGCCGCGCCGACGTCTTCGAGGACGTGACCTGCGACGTCGAGCTGGCCGCCGTACCCCGGTTGGACCCCGATGGCAACGCGATGCGGGTGCCCGCCGGCTTCACCTGGATCGCGCGCCGCGACGGCCGCGAGGTCTTGCGACTGGAGTGCCACGTCGACGACACCCTGCGCTACGGACACGGCAACGGCTACGTCGGGTCCTACGACTACTCGGGGACCTACGACGGGCGCGAGGTCTCCGGCATCGGCTACCTGGAGTGGATCGACATGCGCGTGACGGACTGACCGGGCGACGGTGCGGTGCTACGCTTTTCCGCGTTCTAGCAGCCAATACACCGGGGGTTCGCCATGATCCGTCTCGCCCTTTTGGTCACCGTCGCGTGCGGGGTCCTCTCTCTCCTCGCGTTCAAGAACGGCGGGGTGTTCCCCGGCATCGTGTTCGCCGTCTGCGCACTCGCGCCGATTGCCGGATGGATCGCGTTCGCGCTGCGCGGCCGGAATGCGTCGCAGCCGCTGAACGGCGCGGCCAAGGGCATCCTCTCCGCGGTCAGCGTCGTCCTCGTCGCCGCCCTCGCCTACTCGGTGTACTGGACCTTCTGGTCGACCAAGCCCGCCAAGGAACTCAAGTACACCGGCGACCTGTCCAAGGTCTGCGACAAGACCTACTTCCCGCAGGCGGCCGAGCACACCGGTTCCGGCCCGCACCCGATCATCATCTTCACCCGCAGCGGCACCGGCTCCAGTCTGCAGCAGGTGAGCGCGCCGTACACCGCGCCGGAGGCGTGGCGCACCCGAGACGAGCACCAGGTGCAGCTGGTCGCCTGCCTCGACGACGTGTCGTCGGGCGAGAAGGTCGATGAATGCGAGTTCGACAAGGGCAACGTGCCGGTCTACCAGGGCCGCTACAAGGGCCGGGTCGTCGAGGCACGCACCGGCAAGAAGGTCGCCGACGTGCAGGTCGACGGCAACCGGACCAAGGATTGCCCGATGATCACGATGATCCAGGGCGACGTCAAGGACAACCGGCTGCACACCAAGCCGGACTTCGACGAACTCCAGCGCGTCCTCGGAGCCTACGTCAACGGCTGACCCGCGCGACGACGACGATCAGCCGACGGCGACGCGGCGGTTGACCGTCCCGTAGCGCTCGCGGCCCTGCGACGGCGTCACGACGACCGGGTTGTCCGGCACGCCCGCCGCACGGTGGGCGGCCAGGGCGGCCGAGGTCATCGGTGAGAGCGGCAGGATCGCCCGCTGCGCGACCGCCGGGTGTGCCGTGGCACGCACCGCCGCCTTCACCATCGGTTTCCACGCGGCGTCGACGAGCCCGGGCTGGTCGAACCCGCCGACCTCGCGCATCCACCGCGGCAGCGTGGCAATCACCGCCGGGGCCATGAGCCGGCTCCCGATGCGCAGCCGCAGGTTGGCGTTGCCGTCGGAGCGAAGGAGATAGTGCATGCCGCGGAAGGCCCGCTCGGTGACGCACAGTCCGGGGCGCACGCGCTCGAAATAGGCGCGCACCTCGTCGCGGTCGGCCGGGATGTCGGCCGGGTCGCAGGTCTGCAGTTCGGCGGCGATGCGCGACTCGGCCCAGTACCTCGCGACCTCCTCGTCGGAGAGGCGGCCGGGGCCGTACATCTCGTAGCACTTGAGGATCGAGTGCCAGCCGGTGACGTGGATCCACAGCTGCGATGCGGGGTTGTTGGCGCTGTAGCGGCGTCCGGTGATCGGCTCGATCCCGGTGGCCTTGGCGTGCACCCCCATCAGGTGTTCGGAGGCGGCGATGGCCGTGCGCGAGTCGGCCGTGGCCACGGTGACGAAGTACGCCAGCGTGGCGTCGAGGCGGCGCTGCGGATCGTCGTAGATGCCGCCCATGTCGGCGACGGCCGCGGTCAGGATCGGGTCGAAGTGCTCCAACACCACCGAGCGCTGGAAGGCGAGCAGCGCGGTCGGGGCGGTCCACAGCTTCCAGGAGATAGAGTCGGGCCCGAAGAACCCGTAGTCGGTGCTTCGGTAGTCGGCGAGGTCGAACAAGGCTGGTCCTCCTTAGGCCGCGCGGTACGCGGCAGACATCATGGCGCCGTAGAGCGGCGCGAGGTCCTCGGCGGTGAGGTCGTTGGCCGGGTCGAGCATGACGCGCACGGCCGCCTCGCACGACGAGACGAACAGTTCGATCAGCGCCGGTGTCTTGCGCTCCAAATCCTCAGTGCCCCACCATCGTTGGAGCGCGGGCACGATCCAGCGGGTCGACGCTTCGGAGATGATGTGGCGCACGTCGGCGACCGGCTTGGCCAGTTCGACGTCGGGCCGGCCGTCGAAGACCAGGCGCCAGGACTCGGGGCGGCTGGCCACCGTGGCGAGCAGCGCGGCGTAGCCGTCGACGAAGGCCTGGTCCGGGTCGTCGCCGGAGGCGGTGTGCAGGGCGGCGAGGGTGGATTCGAGCAGCAGCGACGATTCGCGCTCCATCAGCGCCTGCAGCAGCACCACGCGATCGGGATAGCAGGAGTAGACCACCGGGCGCGTCACCCCCATGTTGGCGGCAATGGCGGCGATACTGACCGCGGACAGCCCCTTGTCCACCGCGATCTTCAGCGCGGTGTCGAGGACCAGCGGACGGCGACGGTCGGGCCCGAGGTGTGCGGCGCGTTCTCGTCGCGCAGCGGTATCGACGCTCATACCGACAACGGTAAACCATTTTCCTACGGATGTGAAGGATTACTTGTCACGGCCGCGGGATAGGGGTCAGGAATCCCCCGCGGCGAGGTCGGCGTGGGTGTCGCGCAACTGGCGTTTGAGGATCTTGCCGCTCGGGTTCTTGGGCAGTGCGTCGACGACGACCACGTACTTCGGCGCCTTGTAGCCGGCGAGCTTCTCGCGGGCATGGGCGATGACGTCCTCGGCGGTCAGCTCGACGCCTTCGCGGGCCACCACCGCGGCCGCGACGGCCTCCACCCAGCGCGGATGGCTGATGCCGAAGACGGAGACCTCTGCGACGTCGGGGTGGGTGTAGATGGCCTCCTCCACCTCCCGACTGGCGACGTTCTCCCCGCCGGTCTTGATCATGTCTTTCTTGCGGTCGACGACGTAGAGCACGCCGTCGTCGTCGAAGTAGCCGAGATCGCCGGAGTGGAACCAGCCGGCGCGGAAAGCCTCGTCGGTCTTCGCCGGGTCGTTGTAGTAGCCGAGGGTGGCATGTGGGCTGCGGTGCACGATCTCCCCGACGGCGCCGGGCGCGACGGGTTCGTCGGCGTCGTCGACGATCCGGGTTTCGACGTTGATCGCCGGCCGCCCGGCCGATCCGGGCCGGAGCAGTTGTTCCTCGGGTCCGAGGATGGTCGCCAGCGGCGCCATCTCGGTCTGCCCGTAGAAGTTCCACAGTTGCACGTCGGGCAGTCGCTCCTGCAGTTCTTTGAGCACCTCGACCGGCATCGGCGACGCTCCGTAATAGCCCTTGCGGAGGCTGGAGAGGTCCGCGCCGTCGAAGTCGGGGTGGCGCAGCAGGCCGATCCACACCGTCGGCGGGGCGAAGAATTTGGTGACGCGGTGCTCGGCGATGGCGCGCAGCACCGTCGCCGGGTCGGGCCCGGGCAGCAGGATGCTGGTCGCACCGAGATAGACGTCGACGCCGAGGAAGCAGTCCAGCTGCGCGCAGTGGTAGAGCGGCAGGGTGTGCAGCTCGACGTCGTCGGCGCTCATCGACCCGTCGATCACGCAGGAGACGTACTGCCACATCAACGAGCGGCCGCTCAGCAAGGCCCCCTTCGGGCGCGACTCGGTGCCGGAGGTGAACATCATCCGGACCGGGTCGTCGTCGCCGACCGCGACGGTGAACGCCGGGCCGTCGTAGTCGAGCCAGTCGGCGATGTCGGTCCAACCCTCGGCCCCCGCTCCGATGACCGCGCGCACCCGGACCTGCGCGTCACCCGCGGCGGCCAGCGCCGCGTCGGCGGTCGGCACCAGGGCGTCCTCGGCGACGAAACCCACCGCGCCGCTGTGGTCGACGATGAAGGCGATCTCGTCGGCGCCGAGCATGAAGTTGATCGGCACCAGCACCACCCCGGCCCGGGCGGCGGCGAAGTTGAGCACCGCGAACTGCCAACAGTTGTGGCTGAGCAGGGCCAGCCGATCGCCCTTGACCAATCCCGCGGCCGCCAACGCGCCCGCGGTGCGCTCGATGCAGTCGTCGAACTCGGCGAAGGTCAGGCGGGTGTCGCCGTCGACGATCGCCACCTTGTCCGGCACGCGCAACGCGGTTCGACGAGGCAGGTCGCCGAGCGCGTGTTGGCGCGCCAGGGTCCGGTTCTGCCCGTCGGACTTCTCGTTCCCCTGCGCCATGCCCATCAACTCCTCGCGACCGGTCTGCTCCTGTGGCGCACGTTACCGCTTTCCACCGGCCCCGGCGGACGGTTACCGCGCCGTCGGCATCGGGCGGCTGACCGGCAGGTTGACGTAGCTGGGATGGCGGGGGTCGATGAGGATCGTCTGCGGGCGCAAACTGCGACTCGAGCATGAGCACCGGGATCATGA